>JAAUSO010000014.1 GCA_012033205.1 Richelia sp. SL_2_1
TCATATCAAACACAAAAAGGCAATGTCACCTCAACCTAACGGGGTGACAACCACCGCACAACTTCAAATCAGATATAGCAGTTTTCAGTTGAGTCCAATACACTCCCAACCTCACCCCTCTGCTTCCACCCCTCTCCTTAGCAAGGAGAGGGGAAGGGGGTGAGGTTCATCTGTATTCTATCCAACCAAAAACCGCTATAAAATAATGGTGCTTCAACATTGCCGCCCCGTTAGGGGCATCCACGGATAAATCCGGGGGCTACCTTCTAAGAGGGTGTTTTGAATGTCTAATTTATTTTTACCTGGCGACTAGAAGTCGCGGCTACACAAACGAAACCCGTCTGCACGGGTTTCAAATATATTAGTCCACGCAGGTGGACTTTGGAAGGTGTAGTCGCGGTTTAAACCGCCGGATACAGGTGGACTTTGTTATTAAATGCAAAGCTAACGTTCCTCGCTGCGGACAAGGATTTGAAGTTTTTAGAATGTGTAAATATTTTCGCCTAAGTACTTAACTATGATTAATTTCCGATCCAACAAATATACTAATTTACCGAACTTTTTTCCATTGAAACTATATTTAGCATCACTTAACCTGATAAATGTAGCTGATTAATTTACTCTCATTTCGTCCGAATGTAGTTAAACAAAACAATAATTCCCAATGCCCAACAAAAGATTTTGATCATGAAAAACAATACCACAGATAGAAGTAAATTATCTCCCTTGCAACGTGCTGCTATTGCGTTAAAAGAAATGCGTATCAAGCTTGATGCGGCGGAAAACTCGAAAATTGAACCAATCGCTATTGTTGGGATGAGTTGTAGATTTCCCGGAGGAGCCAATTCTCCCGCACAATTTTGGCAACTATTACACGATGGGGTGGATGCAATTACAGAAGTTCCTCAAGATAGATGGAATATTGATGAATATTATAGCTCCAATCTGAATCTTTCCGGTAAAATGTATACCCGTAATGGTGGGTTTATTGAAAATGTAGACCAATTTGACCCCCATTTCTTTGGAATTTCCGCGAAGGAAGCTGCGAGTATGGACCCCCAACAGCGTCTGTTGCTTGAAGCTGCTTGGGAAGCTTTGGAATATGGGGGACAATCTCCACAACAACTTCACGGTTCTCAAACCGGGGTGTTTATGGGATTGTTTATGGATGATTATTCCCGATTTAATCTTTATTCTGGCGACCATAACCGTATTGATGGTTACAGCAGTTTAGGTAATGCCCGCAGTGTGGCAGTCGGTCGGATAGCTCATTTTTTGGGTTTACAAGGACCTGTGATGCAACTCGATACCGCTTGTTCTTCTGCTTTATTAGCGGTGCATTTAGCTAGTCAAAGTCTGCGTTCTGGAGAATGTAACATGGCTTTAGCTGGTGGGGTTAATCTCATTTTATCTCCAGAGGCTTCCATTGGTTTAAGTAAAATGCGAGCATTGGCTCCCGACGGACGCTGTAAAACCTTTGATGCTGCTGCTGATGGTTACGGTAGGGGTGAAGGTTGCGGGATTGTTGTTCTCAAACGATTGTCGGATGCAATTGCTCAGGGCGATCGCATCTTAGCTATGGTTCGGGGTTCTGCGGTGAATCATGATGGTGCTAGCAGCGGTTTAACTGTTCCCAACGGATTGGCTCAGGAAGTCTTAATTAAGGAAGCGTTGAAAAATGCTCGCGTAGAACCCCATCAAGTTAGTTATGTAGAAACTCACGGAACCGGAACTGCTTTGGGAGATCCAATTGAAGTCAGAGCGTTAGGTTCGGTACTTTGTCAAGGACGTTCTTTGGAATCACCTTTGTATATTGGTTCGGTAAAAACTCAAGTTGGTCATTTGGAATCCGCTGCTGGGGTTGCGAGTTTAATCAAGGTAATTCTGGCTTTGCAAAATAAGGAGATTCCCGGTAATTTACATTTAAAGCAACCCAGTTCTCACATTGCTTGGGATAAACTCCCGGTTAAGGTTCCCACAGTTCCTACAAAATGGGATTGTGAAGCAAAAAGATTGGCTGGTGTAAGTTCTTTTGGAATTAGCGGTACCAATGTCCATTTAATTGTAGAAGAAGCACCACAAGTAGAATTTTTACAGTCGGATATTGAACGTCCTCTACATTTATTATGTTTGTCAGCGAAAACAGAACCAGCCCTGGTTGCTCTTACCCAAGATTATCAAGCATTCTTAAAATCTCATCCAGGATTATCTCTCGCAGATATTTGTTTTACAGCCAATACAGGGCGATCGCACTTGAAACACCGATTGGCTATAGTTGCTGAATCGACAACGGTTTTGGGCGAAAAATTCCGGGTTTTATCCCTCAGTGATTCTACTAATAAATTAATTAAAGGAGTAGCAGAAAACAACCAGAATAAAATCGTCTTTCTATTTACGGGACAAGGTTCTCAATATGTGGGAATGGCTCGTCAACTTTACGAAACTCAACCGACATTCCGTAAAACATTAGATAGATGCGACAAAATTTTACGTCCTTATCTGCAACAACCTTTATTATCGGTACTTTATCCCGAATCTAACGCCCTAGAGTTATTGCACGAAACCGCCTATACTCAACCCGCACTGTTCGCGATAGAATACGCTTTGGCAGAGTTGTGGAAATCCTGGGGTATTGTTCCGGATGCAGTTATGGGTCATAGTGTCGGTGAATATGTCGCTGCTTGTGTCGCTGGAGTATTTAGTTTAGAAGATGGATTAAAATTAATTGCGGAACGGGGAAGACTTATTCAGTCACTACCGCAAGATGGGATGATGGCTGTGGTTTTTGCTTCAGAAGCTCAGATAACACCTCTATTACAACCTCATACGGATAAAGTATCTATTGCTTGCGTTAACGGAGCTAATAATGTTGTAATTTCTGGAGTTACGGAAACCGTTAACGAAATACTCGAACAATTAAAATCCCAGGGAATCAACGCTCAAGCTTTACAAGTTTCTCACGCTTTCCATTCTCCTTTAATGACAACTATACTCGATCAATTCGAGCAAGTCGCAAGTGGAGTAGAATTTAAAAAACCGCGCATTCCTTTTGTTTCCAATGTCACCGGAGAAGTACTACAAGCGGGAGAGGTACCGGATGCTGTTTACTGGAGAAAGCATCTGCGAGGTACGGTAAGATTTTTGGCGGGAATGGAAACTTTAGATAAGCGGAGATATGATATCTTTTTGGAAGTAGGACCGAGTTCCACGCTATTAGGAATGGGTAAAAAATGTTTACCGGAAAATACCTCAACTTGGTTATCTTCTTTAAAAAAAGGTAATGATGATTGGGCGCAATTACTCACTACGGTAGGTGAATTATACGTCCGAGGAACAACAATCGATTGGTTGACTTTTGAGCAAGATTATCAACGTCAACGGGTTGTATTACCAACTTATCCGTTTCAGCGTCAAAGATATTGGGTTGATAAACCACAAGTTAAGTTGTCGCCCATTAACTCTCAAATAACAAATCCAGAATGGTTTTATAATTGGCAGTGGAATCGAGAAAGCTTGGGTGAATCGACAAAAACAACAACGGGAGCGATTCTATTTTTCCAGAATCATAATTTGGGAGAAAGATTTTACGAACAGTTTAACAGTAAATATACGGCATATTTTATTACTCCCGGTGAAATTTTTACCAAGCAAGGAGATAGACAGTTTACGATTAATCCCGCAGCTGCCCAAGATTACGCCAAACTGATTGAAATTATTAAAGCTGATGGTTTTAATCTATTAACAGTTGTTCATCTGTGGAATTACAATCAAAAGCAGGTTTCGGTAGAAGAATTACTACTTGAAGATAATACTTTAAATCAAAGCTTTTGGAGCCTCCAGTGGTTAACACAAGCTTTCACTGAACAATATCCCAGCAATAAACTGAATCTACTATTGGTAACTCAAGGTGCTTACGTTACATCTGCATCCGATAGCTTACAAAACGTACATCAATCCATGGCTGGTACTTTGATTCGGGTTTTAGCAGAGGAAAATCCTGGGATTCAAACCAAAGTAGTAGACGTAACTCCAGAGACTTTACCCCAAGAACTTGCCGATATTGTCTACCAAGAAATCCCCATAGAAGCGACAGGGGAAGGTATTGTTGCTATCCGCAATCAACAAAGATTTACTCGCAGTTTAGAAAGAATTAAGCTACCTACAAATAACCATCAAGTTTCCCTATCTCAAGATGATACTTGGTTAATTACAGGTGGTACTAGTGGTGTGGGAACAGAAATTGCCTTAGTTTTGGCTGCTCAAGCCAAGATTAATTTGGTGCTGACGGGAAGAAAACCTCTACCAGCGAGAGAAGAATGGCAATCTGGTAATCTTGCTGCTGGAACCATCAAACGCATCCAAACAATTCAACAATTAGAAAGTTTGGGAGCAACGGTAATCTACCAAGCTGTGGATGTGACTGATAGTTTGGCTATGGAAGATTTAGTCAAAACCATTAAATCACGCTTTGGTAATTTAGATGGTGTGATTCATGCAGCAGGAGTTGCTGACAATACCACATTTAAAATGTTGCAAAAGTCAGATCAGATAATTTCTCAAGTATTAGCGCCCAAGGTTCAAGGAACTATTATCTTAGATCAAGTAACCCGTAACGAACCGTTAAAATATTTTGTGGTTTTATCTTCAGTTTCCGCTTCTAAAGCCGAATGGGGAACTGGTATGGCTGATTATGCTGCTGCAAATACTTTCCTAGATAATTATGCAGTTTACCGCAATCAATCTGGTGCTGCGGGACGTTCCTTAGCTCTCAATTACTCTTTGTGGAGCAATCGGGGAATGGGTGCTTTGATGGGTGATTCAACTTTATTGATGGTTAAATCAAAAGGTCTTAATCCCTTGCAACCCGAACCAGCAGCGAATGCTTTTATCACTGCTTTGGGTTTGAATGGCTCTTGTGTGATTCATATTATTGATTTGATTAAATCAACTGTTCCGATTAAGGAACAGAAAACCAAGGCAACAAAAACTTTCAATATCCGCGATTTGGTGGGAGAAGTATTAAGTCAACATTTAGCGATTTCTGCTGCGGAAGTGGAAGGGTATCAAACGTTTACGGAGTTGGGTTTGGATTCGGTGGGTACTGTGGAAGTTATACAAAGTCTGGGTAAGGCTTTGGAATTTGAGTTACTTCCTACTTTGATGTTTGAATATCAAACTCCGGATGATTTGATCGGTTATCTTGAAGAGATGTTTGGGTATGAGTTTATTAGTGTTTCGGAAGATGTTGAGAAAATAAACCCTACAGACGCAGCGTTCGCGCAGCGTGTCGCGACAGCGACACAAAGTGCGGTCTTGGGGATACCCCAAGGGGAGCAACTTTTCAAGACAGAGGACACTGAGGAAAGAGATGTCGAGGAGGGGAAGGTTTTAGAAGATGATTTGAGGGAGGATGATATTGCTATTATTGGTATGGCTTGTAAGATTCCTGGTGCGAATAATCTAGAAGAATACTGGGATTTACTGAGTGAAGGACGTTCTGCTGTTCGTGATGTACCTGAAGATAGATGGTTTAATCAACATTATTTTTCGGAAAATAGTTCTCAATCCACACAAGTTTCTAAACGGGGCTGTTTTGTTGATAATCCCTTTGGTTTCGATCCGATGTATTTTGGTATTTCCCCTAAAGAAGCCGTCGCAATAGACCCCCAACAACGAGTATTCTTACAATTAGCAATGCAAGCTTTGCAACAAGCTGGTTATGGTGGCAGATATCGGACTAATAATATCGGGGTATTTGTTGGTTGTGGACAAAATACTTACATCGAACATTTTAGTAATTCTCAGTACTATGAAGCTTTAAGTCAGCGTTTCGGTGATAGTACTTGGTTTGAGAAATTAAACAATGGCGATCGCCAAAATTTACTCGATACTCTTTCGAGGGTATTGCAACCCAGTGAAATCTTACCGGAATCTTCTGCTGGTAATGAAGTCAACGAACTTGCAGCTAGAGTTAGTCACTGTTTGGATTTAAAAGGTCCGAGTATGGCTGTTGTGACTGCTTGTTCTTCTTCTCTGGTAGCTTTGCACATTGCTTGTGAAAGTATCCGTCGTGGTGAAAGTAAAATGGCGATCGTTGGTGGGGTGAATTTCAATCTTAGTCCCAGTCCTTTTACTTTCCTGAGAAAAGCTCAAGCTCTTTCACCGTCAGGAACTTGTTATCCTTTTGATAAACGTGCTAACGGTTTACTTTTAGGAGAAGGTGCTGGTGTCTTGATTGTCAAACCTTTGAAACAAGCTGTTTCTGATGGGGATATTATTCACGCTGTAATTAAAGGTTCCGCAATTAATAACGACGGACATTCCCAAGGTATCACCGCTCCTAATCCCAAAGGACAATCGGAAGCCATTCGTCAAGCATATCTCAACAGTGGTATAAACCCCGAAACTATTTCTTATATCGAAACCCACGGTACGGGTACACTTTTAGGAGACCCGATAGAAGTCGAAGGTATGACTAAAGCATTCAGTAATTTTACTGATAAAAAAGGTTTCTGTGGCATCGGTTCAGTTAAATCTTCTATCGGTCATTTACTTTCGGCTTCTGGAATCGTGAGCTTAATCAAAGTGGTACTTGCTATGCAGCATGGTGAAATACCCCAAACTTTGGGCTTCAGCGAACCAAATCCTCATATTAACTTTGACAACACCCCATTTTATGTAGTCGGTGACGGTAGCAAACCATGGGTGAGAAATGGAAATCCTATGCGTGCGGGAATCAACGGATTTGGATTTGGTGGTACTAATTGTCATGTCATCTTGGAAGAATCTCCTTTAACTACAACATCGGTTGTTAAACCAGAGGAAAAAACTGATTCTTCTCAACTTTTATTATTAACTGCTCGCAATCAAGTAGCATTACAAGAAGTAGCCGCACAATTGGTTCTTCATATCAGAAATCATCCAGAACAAAGCATTAACCAAATATGCTTTACTCAAAATAATGCCCAAAAAGAACAACCATTTAAAGCCGCATTCTTGGTTAATAATCGTCAAAATTTGCTCGATAATCTCGATGCTATTGCCAATAATCAAACAACATCCGATATCTATACAGATAAAGCCAATCCTCAACGCAAAACCCCAATACATTTAGTCTTTGATGAAAATATTTCCATAACTCCCCAAGAACTAGAAATATTCAGAAAAAACTTTGGGGAATTTAACCGAGCTTGTCGCGATTGTGAACAATATTGGGGTTGTGAAATATCAAATTTAAGTACCAAAGCATATATGTTTGTAGTGCAGTATGCTTGGGGTCGGTGGTTGCAATCTTTAGAGCTTCAACCTACTCTTTTATTAGGAGAAAAAACGGGTATCATTGTTGGAGCTTGTTTAACTGGAATCCTCACATTAGAAGAAGCAATCAAGCTCTTAGATTCGCAAATAAAACCATCTATTACCCCACAAAAATTACCTTCAACTTGGACTTGTCCATTAGTTACACCCGAAGGAATTTTGAGACAGCAACAACAAATTTCTGTCACCCAATTACTCAACTGCATCGAAAATAATCACTCTTTGAATGTAGAAAACTTTCAACAAATAATTACTAAACAAGGAGTTTATTTGCACTTAGGTAATAACTTATCCCTACAACAGCAAATCACCTCTCTAGATGCTAACGGAACTTGGATAAATCCTGACAAACAGCAATCAATTGCAAACAGTTTATTCACAACTCTAGCAAAAATGTATGTCACCGGAGTTCAATTTAATAGTCAGAAATTATTCCCTCAAAACCTGCATAAAGTACTATTACCCACCTATCCCTTCCAGGAGAAAAACTACAGAGTAGAAGTAGTAACTACTCAAATCGAACCACAAATAACTACAACACTATTACCAATCGCAAAACTACCCACACTTTCACCACAACAACGTAATTTAAGCCATGCAAAATTAGTAACAGATTTCAATGATCAACAAAACGACGACAAACTTTTACTCATCGAAAAACCAACTCCACTTTCAGCCGAACAACGTCAACAAAGTTACTTAATTTTGTCTGAAGAATTGAAAAAAGTTGGCAAATAATCTCAAAAAATATCTAGGGTGTGTTAGCGACAGCTTAACGTATCAAACCTTGAAAATAGGACGTTAGAGTTTTCCTTTCACACACCCGATAAACTTCAAAAACTAATCACCAAAATATCAACAAATTATCATGACTACTAACAACTTACAACAACAAATATTTTCCGTAATTGCTCAAATTACCGGACACGATGTAGAAGATTTAGAACCCGATATGTATTTAGAAGGGGATTTAGGATTAGATTCGATCAAAATCATGGAATTCCTCAACGGATTAATTCAAATTATCCCCGAATCACAACAACCATTATTCATGGAAGAGTTACCTCTACAAAAATTAATTCAATTACAAACATTAGCAGAAGTTGTCACAGCTACCGAAAATTGTTTATCCCCTCAACAACCAGAAACAGAAAAAGTTGAAATTATCCACGGTCAATATTTCCACTTACTAGGTCATTGGGTTGTAAACTCCATCAGTTTATTTTCTACTCTACGTCTACGGGGAGATTTTGATAATAACATTGCTTGGCAAACCTGGAAAGACTTATTAAATCGCCATCCCATGTTACGTTCTCGCTTTATTATCCCTCTTGATGCAACTCGATTCAAAGACTATGAAATTGAAGTCCTGAATAATCCCAATCCCCCAGAAATTCCCGTTACTGATATCAGACATTTAGATAGTAAAGCTCAAGAACAAGCTATCAACGATGAACTACATCGCTGTTTAAACTATGAATGGGAAATAACCCAATTTCCCCTACATCGATTCTTTGTCTTTCGTCTCCAAGATTCCGTTTACCAACTCATTTTAGCCAACGAACATTTAATTTCTGATGCTTTGGGATGTCATACAATATTGCGCGAATTTATGGAAATTTACCGCGCTCATGTTAACAACGAACAACCAAACCTACCCCCAGCTACAACAGTTGCAGAATATCAGCAAATGGTACAATCCATTAATGCTTGGCAAGATACGGAATCAGAAAAAGCCCTTGTAGAATATACTAACCGTCAAGGTACGGATTCTTACTTATGGAATCCTGCCAACAAAAAGATTACATCGGCTTGCCCCCTATTTCACAACCGTCGCTATGCTCTGAGTCATGCTACCACTGCCGCATTGATTTCCCAAACCCGTGAATGGCGATTACCCCTAAACTCACTGCTATTAGCTGCTTTTGTGCGAACAATTGCCAAATTAGAACAATCTAATCACAAATCTATTCTTCTACAAGTACCTACCAGCGGTCGATTTTATCCAGAAGTAGATGCTACAAACATAGTCAGTAGTTTCGCGCAGAACTTATCCATTGATATTGAATTACCATCCTCACCGAAGACTGGGAAGTTTTGTTAAATCGAATTCATCAGAAAGTACAGCAGGGAATCGTTAATAATTGCGATCGCACTCAAACCCGTCAAATGGGAATAGCTTTCCGAGATAATATCGTTTTAGAAAATGGTCAAATACCAACTCGGATGTTACCAATGTATCGTCAGGTATTAAAATCTAATTTGTACTGTCCCTTTACCGGACAAACTCAAATTGCAAAGCAATATGGAAATTTAGAAGTCATCGATTATCGGGCTGGTGGAATCAACGCTCCCGGAACCATCGACATTTTACAGGAAATCTTCGACGATTGTTTGCAATTCCAAGCCAGTTACGACAGCGATTTCTTCCCTTTGGCGGTTGTAGATCAACTCATGGAAGAATACATCGCTCAAATCGAAGCATTGATTGCGCTCCAAACTCCATCACAACAGGTAAGCAAGCAACTAACACAAACATCAACAGATGGTGATGTTAAATCGACACTCCAAGAAATAGTAGCCCAAGTTAGCCATAATTCCATCAATGAGTGCGATATGGATAAAGATATGGAATCGGAATTGGGTGTTGATTCCTTAGAAATTATCCGTATTATTACTAAGCTAGAAAAAAAATTAGGTAAAGTTAACCGTCAAGCTTTACTTAACTGTAGAACTCTCAGAGAAATGGCTGTGGTTCTGAGCAATCGACAATCTGTATCAGAAACCCCCAAATCAGTAGAGATGCCTTACTTAGAAATTATCGCACAAGCCCGACGCACCCCCAACGCGATCGCAGTTACCGATGGGGAAACTCAAATCACTTACCAAGAATTAGATTTACAATCCAACCAAGTTGCTAATTATTTACGTTCTGTGGGAGTTGCTCCGGGTGTATTTGTCGGAATCATGACTCTACGAGGTCCGTTGATGTTTGTGGGAATTTTAGGTATCCTCAAAGCTGGTGGAACCTACGTTCCCTTAGATCCAATGTATCCCCAAGAAAGAATCAACTATATCCTCGAACACGCCCAAATCAAGATTTTACTTAGCCAAAATAGCTTAACTGAAAAATTAGCAGAATGTTCGCTGCAACAATTATCCTTAGAAACCCTAATGTTCTTAGACAATGGACATAGCAACGAGTATGAGAACAAAATCGCTCAAATAAACAAGCAAACTTGGTCAAATTATTCTGATAGCAAACCACCTTGTGTCAATACTCCCGACGATTTAATGACAGTATTGTATACCTCCGGTTCCACAGGTAAACCCAAAGGAGTAATGCTCAATCACCGGGGTTACATGAATCGTTTGGTGTGGATGCAGAAAACATTTCAATTACAACCAGGAGATAGAGTAGCACAAAAAACCTCTTGCTGCTTTGATATTTCAGTATGGGAAATCTTTTGGCCCCTGATGTATGGTTCCACAGTTTGCTCAATAGGAACCAAAACAGTCAAAAATCCCTGGTTACTAGCACAATGGCTGAAAGACAACCGCATCAATATCATGCACTTCGTTCCCTCCTTATTTGGGGAATTCTGTAACGCCTTAGAAGATGAAACTTGGAGTTTCCCAGACTTACGCTGGTTAATCTTTAGCGGTGAAGCATTACCAGTTAACTTTATTCGCAACTGGATTGACAAACATGGCATGAAAACCGGACTTGCCAACCTCTACGGACCTACAGAAGCTTCCATAGACGTAACCGCTCATATTATCCCACAACGTCCCGGCGAAGACCAAAATAGTATCCCCATCGGTAAACCAATTGATAACGTCTACGTCAAAATCCTCGACGCACAAATGCAGCCAGTAACACCGGGAGAAATTGGAGAATTATGGCTTGGTGGAGTACAGTTAGCTAAAGGGTATCTCAAAGATCAAGAGCGTACAGCTGCATCATTCCGTCCCAATCCCTTTCCCGAAGAAATTCCCGGTGACTTCATCTACAGAACTGGTGACTTAGCAATCCAATATCCTGATGGAAATATTGATTACCACGGACGCATTGATAATCAAGTAAAAATACGTGGTTTCCGCATCGAATTAGGGGAAATAGAAAGTATTCTCAATAGTCATCCATTGGTTAAAGAAGCCGCAGTCTTAGCTGTAGATTACGAAAACGGACAAAAAAGATTAGTTGCTTACTTAGTAGGTAATCAAGTAGACCAGCAAACAATCAAACAATACTTAGCTCAACGAGTACCTGATTACATGATTCCTCAGCGTTGGGAATGGTTGTCGAGTTTGCCCAAAACCCACAATGGTAAACTAGACCGTAAATCTCTCAAAGCTGATAAAAAAGCAGCAGGGAACAGGGAACAGGGAATAGAAGTACAATCGCCCTTAAATCAAAATCTACCTCTAGGTTCCGCACAACGCTGGTTAGTAGAATATTTCGAGCCTCCCTATCAATGGAATGGTTATACACGTTTTCTATTCCATCAACCCTTGGATGCAGAAACTTTCAACCAAGCAGTAAATCTATTAATCGAACGTCATTCTGCTTTACGTACCGTATTCATTTGCGAAAACGAACAATGGACGCAAAAAATACTTACTCCCGAATCAAATCAATGTACTGAATTTTACGATGCCAGGCATTTAACCACAGAACAACGAGATAAAGAAATCTGGGAATTAATTCAACAAATCGGTCAAAAATTCCAACTTAATCAATACCCACTATTAAAAATAATTGTTGTTAAAGTTGATGAATCTTGCTACGACATATCCTTTGTCGGACATCATATGATTGGGGACTTGCTCAGTAATAAAGTCATCTTTGAGGAACTATGGACAACTTACACCCAACTTTTGGGAAACCAAAATCCCCAAAATAAACCAGCTACATCTTACGCTGATTACGTAAAAATACTGCAAGAGCAAGAAAAACAAGGAATATTTGCCACTCATGTAGAATACTGGAAATCCCAATTTCCATCAGCAGACTATAGCCTAAAAATACCCTGCGATGATCAAAAAGGAGCTAATACCGAAGCCACAGCAGCCATAGAAAAATTCATCCTTAATCCAGCAAAAACCAGCACCTTGTTACGGTCCGCCAAAAAATACTACAATTGTAGCGTATACACCCTCCTACTGGGGGTACTGTATCGACTAACCGCAGAGTGGAGCCGACAATCTTGGGTAGTAATTAGCCATCGCAGCCACGGTAGAACCATAGACAACCAACAAACATTCTTTAACAGTGTTGGTAACTTTGCGATTAACTTCCCTGTAGGTATCAACATCGAAAATCAAGATAATTGGCAACTAATCCTTGAGCAAATCACAACAAAATTCGACCAACTACCCATGAATGGTGTTACCTTTGATTGGATATCCCAACAACTACCCAGTCATATTTATCCCGATAATAATCTGACACCCATCAGAGCCAACTACTTAGGAAATCGGACTGCTCCCACATACCAAAACTTCGAGTTTACCGAAACAGACACAGACAAACGCTTATCGGCACCCCAGCAAAAACGTACAACACTAGTCGAATTCTTCTTCTCTTTTACTGATGGAAAATTCAATCTAGAAATAGAATACTCCCAGAACTTCCATAACCAAGCAACCATTCGTCAACTTGGCGATCGCTACTTAGAATTATTGCAAGGTATGCTTGCAGTCATATCTTACGCCAGCAACGGTAGCACAGTAAATAGATAAATCTTAACATAACCCTCATGGGGGGTTTGTTTGGTGTTCAGATGCCCGACTTCTTGAAGAAGTCGGGCATCTAAATTATCGGGGTTTCGGTTATCCAATAAATCAATTCACGTCAAACGAATATACTATTTTATCGAAACATTTTCCATTGAAAGTATATTTAGCATCGTTTAACCTGATTAATGTAGTTGATTAATTGAATTAAATGCAAATGCCTCAAAAATTAAATTAACCAAGTAAATATCTATTAAAAAAATATTAGCAATTTACCCATATAAACAAGATGAAAACACAACATAAATTGACTTCTTGGATTAGCTGTCCTAAACCAAATCCGCGAGCGACTCTCAAATTATTCTGCTTTCCCTGTGCGGGAGGTACAACTTCACCATATAGTAAATGGCATAAATATTTACCAGAAGAAATAGAGATTAACTTGATTCAACTTCCCGGAAGAAGTTATCGAATAGAAGAACCACTTTTTACGAATTTCTTGCCACTTATCAAAACAATCACATCAGAAATTAAACCTTATTTAAATAAACCATTTGCCTTTTTTGGTCATAGTATGGGTGCAACCCTTGCCTTTGAAATTGCCCGTCAATTACGTCGTGAAAATCATTTGATTCCAACTCATTTATTTGTTGCTGCTTGTCCTGCTCCTCATAGCCCCATCAAGAAACCTTTTATCCATAAATTACCAGAAACCCAATTTATCACAGAACTGCAAAATCGTTATAATGCCATACCTCAATCAATTTTGAATAACAAGGAATTAATGCAAATGTTTCTCCCTTGTTTGCGAGCAGATTTTACAATGATTGAAACATATTTGTATGGGCTTGAAAAACCACTTGATTGTCCAATAACTGTATTTGGAGGCTTACAAGATAAAGCAATTAGTATGAATAACTTAGAATATTGGTGCGTGAATACTAATGATATTTTCAAATTGGAAATATTTCCAGGAGACCATTTTTTCTTACATCATTCTCAATCATCTTTTTTACAATCATTATCTCAAAAATTTCCGAAATTTTAACAGGAGAATTACGGATTAATTACAGCAACAAGCAAATAGCATAAGTCTACCTTTAGAAATTAAAGATATAAATAATTGATTTTTTATATCTGTAAATAATGAAAAAAACCGTAATTGTACTCCTGAACACTACTTCCTAAATCAATGAAACTATCTCAAACCAAAAAAACTAACTCAATATTCTCCAACGGGTTATTAGCCCTATACATAATTGCTTTTTTAACAGGTATTTCATTAGGATTTTTTAATCCTTTTATCTCAACCTTAATGGCTCAAAATAAAGTCAATGAAATCTATATAGGAGCGAATTCTACCGTCTATTTTCTTGTCATAGCCCTAGTAACTCCCTTCGTACCAAAATATTACGTAGATTTGGATTGGCTAAAACAATGATATTTGGCTTCGTATTAATGGCAGTTTCTGCATCTCTATTTCCCATGACAACACAACTACCATTATGGTTTTTAATCCGTATTTTTATGGGTATAGCTTGCTGTTTGTATTTAGTTAGTGGACAAACCGCATTGAATTATTTGTCTCACGAAGGTAATAGAGCAATGGTTAACGGAATTAATGCTCTAGCTTTAACTTTTGGCTTTGGTGTTGGACCTCTTTTTGGTTCTTCACTCTATCAAATTTCCCCACAACTTTCTTTCTACTTTGGTAGCCTTGTAATTCTGAGCGGAGTAATTGTAGTTTGGATTGGTTTACCTCAAAAAAGTATTAGTTTTCAAACATCTACTCACACCAAAATTCTCAGCAAACTTAAACTTCCTCTAGTTGGTGCATTTGCCTATGGCTTTGCTGAATCTACCTTAGTCAGCTTATATCCAGTATTTTTGTTAAAACAAAATTACAGTGTAGATAAAATTGGTGCTACTTTGGCTATTTTTATAGTTGGTGGTTTGATTTCTACCGTTCCAATTGCTTATATTGGAGACAAATATGGTCGATTAAAAACCCTGTTCTTTGCTGCTTGTATTGTACTCTTTTCATTTATATTTCTTTCCTTTAGTTACAATATTACTGCTACTAATATATTTGCATTTACTGTAGGGGCAGGATTTTCTCCCATTCTACCTTTAGCAATCGCCTTAATTGGTGAAAGCATTTCTCAACATCAACTTTCCACAGGTACTTCTATATTTATGGGTACTTATAGTTTTGGATGTACCGCAGGACCAATACTTTCTTCCTTTGTGATGCAAAGTATTGGCGACCGTTACATATTTAGTTTAGTAATAATCAGCTTTTCAATCTTTTCATCCTACATATTCAAAAAAATTATGCAGGTAAAAACAATCTAATTTTAAAAGTTTCTGTGAACTCCATATTAATCTTTTCCTCGCGTTCTCTGTTATCTTTTACATATCATCAAGGATGAATTTTATGTCTACTTCTCCATCTATGTACCGTATTACCGCACTTTTGTTAATTATTGAAAGCCTAGTTTTGTTTATACCAATAATTGTTCTTGGTCAAGCAATAGACTGGCCCGCTAGTTTAAGTCAACCTGCGAGTACAGTTTTACCCTTATTAGTAGAACAATCCCAACCAGTTTTTATCGGTTATTTCACTTACCTAATCTATTCAGTACTGTTTTATCCGATTTCACTGCTGACTATCCAAATCCTTAAAAGCAAAAGTAATAACAATCCTTATCTGAATTTGGCAGTTGGATTTGGTATTGCTTCAATGATTTGCCGTACTTTAGGCATTATACGATGGCTTGCTCCCATGCCTCTGATGGCAAAAATTTACGTGCAGCCTTCAACCTCAGAAACAACCCGAACTGCGATAGACGTAGTTTATCAAGCTCTTAATCAATATGGAGGTTCTATCGGTGAAGTCTTAGGAGTGAGTTTATTTACAACATTATGGCTAATCATTGTTTCCGTGACAATTCTCAAAACTAGAATTCTACCGCGCTGGCTTGGTATGTTCGGATTCATTTCTAGTATGCTGTTGACAACTCAGTTAGTGGAATTATTCGGTATAGATACTGGCTCTTTTATTGCAGTCTCAGTAAGTGTCTTTCAGCTATGGTTATTAGCTATGGGAATTGCCTGTTGCTGCGCTCTTTCAAATTCAAAATAGTTAGAAAGCAAATTATGCTTGATTTGATCAATGGTAGTAATTGTCTATGTTTGTTTACATTTATGGCAAAAAGATTTAATACTCGTAGTTAGGAATCTGCTTAATGGCAATGTGCCAGTTGCGTAAGCCCTGGACGGTTATGGTAACATTGGTTTTACTTTGGTTGGTTGGCACGAAATTCGATATCTTCAAGTGTTTGCAGTAAGAGACGCTTGGCTTGCATTTCCCAACCTAATTTCTGAATTTTGATCGCAGCAAAAGTACCACCGATAGCAGCCAACAAGCCGATGGGTTGATTTAGTGAAATTCCTAGCAATAAGCCCAAGCCAGCGATTCCCCAAAACGGTAAAGCTACTGTTTGCCGCTGTTCTTCAATAATTTTATTTAGTTCACCCTTTAAGGGCATTTGAGTTAATAATGCTTCTTTTACCTCTCGCTGTTCTGCCATTGGTACAGATAAACAAATCTTCCGCCGTAGTTTTTCAATTTTACGGGCATCCGTGCTGTATTCTGTAAGTTCATCAAGAGTCATTAACAACAAACGTTTTAATTGTTCCATTCTGGTTGCATTGTGTGATTTAAATACCTGATATTTATTTTTACATAAAAAGCTACCAGTATGACTGAGGTAAAATCAACAATGTTACACCTGACATCTTGCGCCATTCTCAACTAGCGGATTGCGCTGATTGCCAAATAAAAAAGATGCAGTTCATATATAGCGGTTTTTGGTTGAATAGAATACAGATGAACCTCACCCCCTTCCCCTCTCCTTGCTAAGGAGAGGGGTGGAAGCAGAGGGGTGAGGTTGGGAGTGTATTGGACTCAACTGTCAACTGTCCCAATTATCTTTCCATATCCTGAAGTTCCTTATCAACTCCCTTCGTTAACACTTCACATCCCTCTTGTGTGACTAAAACATCATCTTCAATACGAATCCCAATTCCCATCCATTTTTGATCTACTTGCGGTTGTTCTTCAGCGGGTTTGGCTCCGGGTACAATATAAATACCGGGTTCTACTGTCAAAACTTGTCCAGGTTGCAGAATCAACGGGTTATCTCCATGTTGGTAAACACCCACATCGTGGACATCTAAACCCAACCAATGTCCAGTACGGTGCATATAATAAGGTTTATATTTTTCTTCTTCAATCAACTTATCAACTTCACCTTTGAGAATACCCAATTCCACCATTCCTTCTACAAGTACCCGTAAAGCGGTATCGTGAATTAAATTGTAAGCATTACCAGGTTTAACTTGAGCAATTGCTTGTTTTTGTGCTGATAAAACTAATTCATACAATATTTTTTGTTCTTCAGTAAATTTACCACCCACGGGAAATGTGCGAGTAATATCAGAATTATAATAATCATAAGAACAACCCGCATCAATTAAAAGTAAATCTCCATCTTGCATTTGACGGTTATTTTCGATGTAATGTAGTATGCAGGAATTAGCACCGGATGCCACAATTGAAGGATATGCAGGTCCCAAAGCACCGTGTTTTCTAAAAATGCGCTCCATCTCTGCTTGAATTTCGTATTCGTAAACACCCGGCTTCGCGATTTCAAAAGCTAAATTATGGGCTTCCACAGCAATATCGGCGGCTTTTCGCATTAATGCCAATTCCGATTCGGTTTTCACCATCCGCATACTGTGTAAAATAGTGCAAGTATCTTGAATTGCCGTCGGACCTATACCACGTTTGGGATAAACTCGCAATAACCTTTGGTAATGATTGAGGACAGTTTGATTAAAAGATTTATCTCGTCCGAAGCGGTAATAAATTCGATCTGCGTTTGATAAATATTGGGGTAATTTTTCGTTAAGTTCGTTGATGGGGTAAGCTTCATCAGCCCCGTAAATTGATTTTGCTGCATCTACCCCAGTTACATAACCGCTCCAAACTTCCTTGGTGATATCCTTGGGTTGTACGAACAATATAAATTTATGTTCTTCGTGATGAGGAGCTAAAACCGCTACAGCTTCGGCTTCATTAAGTCCAGTTAAATATAAAAAGTCACTATCTTGACGGTAAGCATATTCTACATCATTGTGCATTACAGCCATAGGCGCACTGCGAAAAATTGCTGTACCGTTACCAATCTTTGACATTAATGCTTCCCGACGCTGGCGATATTCTGCTTGCATAGTTATCCGATATGGTGTTGTATGTTTCTAAGGTAATATATTCCCACAGAGATGAGGATAGCTTCCCTTACACTGCGATCGCAATGCATAAAAATCAAATAAACATCAAATAAAAATCCCCAAATATTGCCAATATGGCAACCATTTTCTGAAAAAATCAATTTAAATATTGAGTATTTCATCTAGATTCTTCATCTTATATGAAGAAACATAAATACTAAATTAATGTCTACATACATCAAAAAGTATAACCGTTTAGATGCACTGCTGGCTCTACGGGGTTTTGCCTGTTTAATGGTAGTAATTATTCATTGCGCTCCTCCAAGAAAATCAATTATTTACAAAGATTTTGATTTAAGTTGGTTAATGTTTAGTCATGGAGCAGTAGCAGTTTGGATTTTCTTTGTTTTATCGGGTTATTTAATGGGTAAAGCTTTTTATACTCAACGCTACACCGCTGATATAGTAGGAGTTATGAGATTTTGGCGCAATCGTGTATTAAGAATTTTTCCGCTTTATTATTTTGCTGTACTAATTTTATCTATATTCGTTTATCCAGAAGTTCTCAAGTTTTCTCATTGGGGTTATTTATTCAGAATATGTACATTTAGTTATCATCCATATATAGGAATAGAAACCGTAAAATTTAATGATGTTTTTTGGTCTTTATCAACGGAAGTACAGTTTTATTTATTGGTTCCTTTTATTTACAGTTTAATTCCAAATATTTTAAATCAAGAAAACAAAGAAAATCAACCCAATAAACAACAGAAAATATTTCTAGTAACTTTAGTAATCATTTTGACGAATTTGATTTTTAGAAGTTTATTGTGGATAACTTTTAAAACACAAATAACTCAAGAAATGGGATATGCATTTAAATATTGGTATACTCCCTTGATTGTTAATCTCGATTTATTTTTATGTGGATTTTTACTAAATGAATTTTTAAAATATGATAAACCAGATTATTTGCATCAATTAAAATCATTAATTATCAAATATTTTGCTGTTGTACTGATAATTTTATTGTATTTATTCACCGCATATCATTTATATCATCAAGAATTGTGGAATTTACCAAATCGTAGCGGCGGATGGAGAACATCAACAACAATATTGATACTCCAACCATTAACAGCAATTATCACCTCCTTTTTTATATTCGCCTTTGAAAAAGATATTTATCAAGATTTTACTAAACATGAAAAATTATCATTCAACGCTATTTTAAATAACCCTTTGAGAATATTAGAAGTAATTGGTAACTTATCATACGGTATTTATATTTGGCATATGCCAATTATCGCTAGAACTTACGATATTTTTACCTCAGAAATACCCATAGAAGCGTTTTATATCAGACTAACAGCAACCTTGATTTTATCAACTATATTGGCAACAGTTACTTACTACTTAGTTGAATTACCTTTTTCAAAATGGAAAATTTATCAAAGTAGGAATAGCTAGGAATAGCCAGGGAATAAAATTCCCTATCTCAAAGCGAAAGTCGTCTTCAGACGAGTAAATTTAAATGTCGCGATTTAAACAAATTCTTTTCCAGTCCTCTTTTAGAGGAATTATGCTATTAGGAATTCTATTCCTCCGCTGAAATTTGACGGCAAATCGGCAATTCTATTCTTTTTGTTTATAATAAACATTTTAAAATATTACTAATAACACTTGTAATTTTGCCAAAAATAATTAGAATTCACAATCATCATTAAAAAAATATAATTTTTTCAACATTAAAAAAAAAATAGTAGATGTTCTAAATTAACAGAATCTTTGCAAAAACAGAGATAAAAGAGAGATGAAAGCTGGTAATAAATAAAAACAATGCTCGAATCTACAAATCCCTTACAAGATAAAAGTACATTACAATCTGCGACAATCCAAAATAATAGTTTTGCTCCAGAGACTGATTTAAATACCTTAAATTTAACTGGTTCTTCACAATCATTATTGACTTCATCAATAGATTCTCAACAGAATCCTAACCCTAGCCCTTATATTAGCAGTCCAGCAGTTTTTGCGGATTTTAATGGGGATGGTAATCAAGATAAATTTTGGCGTAACACTCAAACTGGTGAAAATGCTATTTGGTTGATGGATGGTTCTAATCCTACTGGTGCTGCTGTCAATTCTTTGGGTACAGAATGGGATTACAGTATTGGTGATTTCAACGGCGATGGTAAAACCGATTTAATGTGGCGCAATCAAAATTCCGGAGAAAACCTTCTTTGGTTGATGGATGGTAGTCAGATTGTATCTGAGACTTCTTTAGATACCCTCGGCAGCGAATGGGATTATAGTATTGCAGATTTCAACGGCGATAGTAAAACCGATTTATTATGGCGGAATCAAAATACGGGTGAAAATGCCGGTTGGTTGATGGATGGTGGTAGCGTTACTAGTGCAGATTTTCTACCGCAGTTAGATTCATCATGGACTTATACAGTTGGGAATGTCACTCCTAATTTTAATACCGATGTGTTCTGGCATAACGAGCAAACTGGTGAAAATGCTGTTTGGTTTATGAATGGTTTGAGTGCTGAACAAGCTGCATTACCGACTTTTGGTGCAGGTTGGGAATATACTGAGGGTGACTTCGATGGTAATTTTACTACCGATATTCTCTGGCAAAATAAGAGTACTGGTGAAACCAAGGTTTGGTTGATGAATGGCTCCAATGCCGTAGAGTCCGATTTACCAACTTTGGGTTCTGGTTGGGAATCGAATATCGGCGACTTTAACGCTGATGGGAGAATGGACATCCTGTGGCGGAATCAGTCAACTGGACAAAATGCCGCTTGGATTATGAATGGTGCTGAGGCTACTGGTATTGAATTACCATCACTCGGTACAGAATGGGATTTGAGTATCGGTGATTTCGACGGTGATGGCGATACAGACGTTTTTGGACGCAATACCCAAACTGGTGAAAACATTATTTTACGAGTAGACGGTGCAGATGTCACTCAAGAAACTCTACCTTCATTACCTGGAGAATGGATTGTTAGTTAAGAGTTGAAAGTAATCAAGGGAGTAGGGAAGAGGGAACAGGCAACAAGTCTTGTAGTGCGTTAGCAAAGCGTGTCCGTAAGGACATACCGGAAAGCTCGCTATTATACAAATTAAATGCGTAATAGCTTATAAACCCGATTTTTAGACAAAATTATTAGACATCTTGTTCGCAGATGTCTATTTTTTTGTCCAAATCTTATTCCTAATCCCTACTCCCCTGTCTTAATTACGAGTTTCAACACACTTAAAAATAAATATAGATTTATAGACAATTAACTTGATATTAAATAACCATTTCTAAAAAATATTAAAAATGTTCATTATAAGCAACAATTAACAAAAAACTATATGTTAGTCCTTAACAAAAAAAACTATAAATATCAGTTACAACAGATAAATATTAGTGATAAAAAAACACGATGTTTTCAAATAAAAATCTAGACAGTGTATCCGCAAACGCTCTTGCAACAGAATATACTCAACTTTCAAATAATACTTTTGATGACGGTATTTCTTCCGCTTACAATTTGAATTTACAAAATTCTTTGCAATCGTCGTCCCTGGAGAATTCAGAGAGTATAACTGCTGCCAGAAATCCCAATCCTAATCCGATATTTAGTGATGCAGCAGTTGTTGTTGATTTCAATGGTGACGGTAAAACCGATAAATTTTGGCGTAACGCTGAAACTGGTGAAACCGCAGTTTGGTTAATGGATGGTGTTAATCAAAATCCAGCTTTTCTCAAAAATGTTGATGCATCTTGGGATTTTGCTTTCGCCGATTTTAATAACGATAGCAGAACTGATATTTTCTTGAGGAATAAAAATACCGGAGAAAATGTGATTTGGCAAATGGATGGTACTAATATATCCTCCGAAGAATCAGTACAAAGAATCGATGCTAATTGGAATTTTAGTATTGCTGATTTCAATGGTGATGGTAAAAGTGATATATTTTGGCGGAATACTTCAACTGCTGAAAATGCAACTTGGATAATGGATGGTAAAAATGTCACTAGTGCTGCTTTTTTACCCACAACAGATTTAAATTGGGACTACAGCGTTACTGATTTCAATAATGATGGTAAAAATGATTTATTTTGGCGAAATCGGATTACAGGTGAAAACGCTATTTGGTTGATGGATGGTACTAATGCTAATGGTTATGCTGTAAAAGGATTAGAAACTTCTTGGAGTCCTACTTTTGGTGATTTCGATGGAGATTCTCGCACCGATATTCTTTGGAGTAATCAAGAGAGCGGTGAGAATTCTGTTTGGGTAATGACTGGTACTCTGTTTAACGATATCATCTTTGGTGAATCAACTTTACCGCAATTAAGTTCTGCTTGGAAAGCAAATATTGGCGATTTCAACGGTGATGGTAGAACGGATATTTTCTGGCATAATAATCAAACTGGTGAAAATACAGCTTGGTTAATGAATGGAGGAGAAGTATCAACTAAAGCCTTTTTACCTTCCAATGATTTAACTTGGGAACCGATGATTGGAGATTATAATGGTGATGGTAAAACTGATATTTTCTGGCGCAATAATACAACTGGAGAAAATGCAATTTGGACGATGAATGGTACTATTGCTGAAGGTAGTTTTTTATCAAACTTTGACCCAGCTTGGGATGCTTTTTAATAGTTAACAGTTATCAGTTGGGGCATTAATTCATATGACAGACTATTAGTAAACTTTCATCTCAAATTTAACGAGTAAAAATTCGTAACGGCAGCGTCTAGCTCGCTGGTAGCCGCTAGCGAGCTAGAAGCTCTACGAATACCTTCATGTCTTGAAGAAAATATGAAGTATTGTGAAAATACAACAGGGAGCGATCAATTTATAAATGGAGCTAAACGAACTACCAGGAGCGGATTTAATCCTATCTGGACTTGACGATCTTCTCCACGGCATAAATAATACCATTGGGTCATTATTAATTGCGATCGCATCTGTACGTTTGAGCGAAGCTGGTTTGGATATCCCAAATCAAGCTCTAGCATCAGAGCCAGAACTGACTTTGTATGATTATCTTCGCAACGAACGCGATGATGCTTATTCTTACTACAATGCTTTATTAAATAGTCTTAATAGCTTTTGTGCTGCCTTAGAACTTAAATCCGAATATAAATAGACATTTCCATATATTGATTATGCGTTGTCAGAACTTGGGTAACTTGATTGCTGATGCCATACTCGATAAAACCCGTCGTGATAACCCTCAAATAGCAATTATGAATAGTGGCAATTGAGGTAATAGCGTCGGAATTTTGGAATATTCAATCAAACTTACCTACTTGAGGTATATTCAAGTAACTTCATGTATTCTCATTTTGCCGTAAATCGGGTAAATTTCTCTAAATGAGCAAATAGCCCTTTAACTGCTGCTTATTTCAACTCAAACAAATTTTATAACTCTCAGCAAATCTGAGCAATAATGAAATTCCTTTACATAACTTAATCTTTTTGTTAAGATTACTAATATAAATATGATAAATTTGCTTGGATCAAGAGTTGAGATATGAATTATACAGCTGTATTGACGGGGATTTTCAAGCCTAACGTTAGCCCTAATTTTTTGTCACAAACAGGTTGGGCTGTATTGCGGGCTATTGTTGGAGTGATGATGATTCACAACGGTTTAGATAAACTGGGAAATATTCAAAGCTTTGCGGAAGCTTATGTTCAGGTTATTGGTTTACCTTTCCCGATATTTTTTAGCTATGTAGCAGGTTTTACCGAGTTAATTGGTGCATCGTTGTTGATACTTGGTTTATTCACTCGTCTTGCTGCTTTGGGTTTATTTTCAACAATGTGTGTTGCTATGTATCATCACATCTTGGTTGCGGGTTTGAATATTTCCTACCTAGAGTTATCGGCAATTTACGCAGCTTGTTTTCTCTTTTTCACTATCAATGGTGCGGGTTTATTTTCCAGCGATGCATTGATTGCAAACTGGCTTGATAACAATGCATTTTCAGCGCAAGCCAAGCAAATCATGCGATTGGAGAAAGCTTATCAAGCTACCAGTGCAGATAAAGAAGTTAATGTTGCGGTGAAGTAGTAGATATTGTAATTGGACATTTCGGAAAAAGATGTCCCAGACGGGGTGTATTCCTACGTCTGGGGCAAAGCTTTTGGGTAACTGACATCTTGCACCATAAGCATAATTAACTACAAAATAAAAAATACAAATAAAAATATTACCAACATAAAAATGTCATATTTTAGTCCATTTTAATGGACTTATGCTATCAGACTCTTACTTGCAGTCCCAGGCGGGTAAGAAGGAAGTCAAACAATAGGTAATTTTCTCACGAAAAAGGAGTAATAATAAATAGTTATGCACTCAATTGCTCAAAACTGATGAAGAAAAACTTATTTGTAATTAATGCGATTAAAATTATATCTACAGTTCTAATGATCGGAGCTATGGGACTAGAATTAGGTCATATTTATGCTTTAAAAAATCACCTGCAAATACCTGATATTATTAGACCAATTTTGGTGATTGAACGTGTTGCTGTTGGGGTACATTTAATTGAAGCGATAATCGCATCTTCTAAAGCCGGTTCTAAATATGGTGTTTATACTTTTTTTGTCGGTACAATTGGTTTAGTTGAGCTTTTTGGTGAAGAAAATCAATAAATCAATAAATCAATAAATAAAAAGACGTAGCAGTGCTACGTCTCTACATTATTATGATTATGATTAATTAAATTCTGGAACGATGAGTAAAACGGGGAAATAAACTTTGGAATCCAGCTTGTCGCAATTCGGCGTTTTCTTGAGCATGATTCCATAGAGTTTCATAATAAAAGAAAGTTACACCCAAATTGTTTTGTTGTGCTGCTCGTACCTGAGATTTAATTTGTTGCATTGAAACCGGACGATTTCGTAAACCAGCCATAATTCCTACACCAGTAGGTATATATTGTTTGGTTTCGAGCATTTCTGGAAGGTTAATTTTGTCAACAAAACTTGCTAAATCATTACGATAAACTTGCATAATCAATTCATCTACAATGCTCAAACGCACCCAATTTAGCCAATCTTGCAACTGTAATTTATAAGCGTGGTTGTAATAATTGGGAGATACCGAAAAAATTACATCGGGCTTTCTAGCTTTTACCGCTTGGTTAAGTTGTAGCATAAACGCGGTAATTTTATCCGCACGCCATTTTACCCATGCTTCATCTGCAACGTTGCTTGGAGGTGGATTTTGGGTTTCTTGAGTATACAAAGCAACGGTGTAGGAGTCATAACCGAATTCCCGTGGTAAACTCATGTGGTCATCGAACTGAATGCCATCAACATCATATTGACTGACAACTTCTAAAACCAAATTTTGAATAAATTGTTGTACCTGGGGATGAAAAGGATTTAACCATGCAACTTCACCCGCAGCACTATTAGAAGTTAAACTCCCGTCGCGTTTTTGAGTCAACCATTCAGGATGATTTAAAGCTAATTCCGAGCTTTCGGGAACCATAAAACCAAACTCAAACCAGGGAATTGCTAACAAACCTTGACGATGGGCTTGACTAATCAAGTCTGCTAACATATCCTGTCCATTTGAACCTTTAAAGAAAAAGGGAATACCAGCACCTCTTGCTGTCGCACTAGGAAACTTGGTATAACCAGAATTCCAGACAACAGGATAAATGGTATTGAAATTCAAACGTCGTAGTTGAGTAACAGCATCTTTGACAGCAGATTGATTTCTCAGAACATTAAAATCATTGGTACTCATCCATACACCGCGAATTTGTTGACGAGGTAGCTGTCGTGGTTGTAATATTTGTGGTTGGATGATTTCGGGTTGAATGATTTCGGGTTGGATTATTGTCGCTGCCGGAGGAAATTGTGCGATCGCTGATTCTAAATTATTCAGATTATCAAGCAGCAACACCGTAGAAAATGATATTATAAATACAAGTGGAAAACAACGCTTGAGTAGTTGATAAGTTGCGAACTTTGGCAAATTTAGCTTTCTAAATAAGTTAACTAGTCTTGCGTGGACTTGTAAACCTTGAGCTTTAAACTGATTGATCATTAGTCTACAGGTATGTCTGCTTACTCTACAAAAGTTGATTTTGTGGGTGATAATTGTGCTGCATTGGTTTAGAATGAAGCACAATTATCGCCGCTTTTCCGATTGACGTATTTTATCGTTGATAGTGCCGTGTTTAGTATACGTGTTTATGTATCAACAAGGAAAATTTTATTCTTGTGAATTTATTTGATGAATTGGCTTAATTCTATTTAGCTTTAGAGGATGTTTGAAAAGTATCCGGCGGTTTAAACCGCACGCCAGTTGCTACAACCTACTACACCTTACTTAATCCACCTATGCGCGAAGGCGCACGCTACGCTAAGGTGGACTAATATATTTGAAACCCGTACAGACGGGTTTTGTTTGTGTAGACGCGACTTATAGTCGCCAGGTAAAGTATTAAATTAGACTTTTCAAACATCCTCTTAGCACAATGATCATAAAAGTATTGAGAAAAGCAGTTTAAACAAAAATATGGAATATTCATACAAATTTTATTTATAAAAATGAATTACATTCAAGCAGTTAAGGATAATCAAAAAACGATATTTGAAATTTTTCTGAAAAACCTTGATGCTACGAATTCCTTGTAGTTGATTCCAGAAGATATTTACTTTTGATAAAAAATGTACCAATTGCGTCAGTTGTATAAAAATAAAAAATATACTTAAGTACACTTGTTATATCTTAAAATAATATAAAACATTAAAGCAAGCTTGCAGCCAGGAACAAAACATAGTATGGTAAAGTTTAATTTTGAAGAACTCTTGGAAGATTCTCTCAACGAAGGAGGTTTGGGGTGGACTCTTTGCTTTGTAGGAGGAGAAGACCAATCAAAGAAATTAACCGAACTCACCAAGCATTTAAGAAAAGGATTTTCTCAAACAGGTGATGAAAAGCAGATTCCATCTGGTTTTGCATATTGGGGAATAACTCCGACAATTGCTTGGGCTTATGCTTGCAATGATCCATTGTACGTGGTGATGAAGGAGGGTATTGATTCGTTTGAAAATCGGTGGTGTAAAATTAAGTCAAAATTGGAGGATAAGAAATATCACTATGTCAGTTTAGGTGTAGGTACGGGAATGAAGGATAGAAGTATTTTGCGGTTTTTTCTTAAGATTAATCCCCACTTACTGTATTTTCCAGTTGATATGAGTTCGGAAATGCTAAGGTTAGGTGTTCAAGGAGTTGCCAAAGGATTATCATTAAGGGTAGTCAAATTCTACCAATACAAATAGATTTTTCAAATTCTAAGAGTATAAATGATTTACAAAAGCTACTTGATAGAGTTGTGGGAAATAATCCTGTATTATTTTCTCTTTTAGGAAATACACTTGCTAATTTTGAGAATGATACTGAAGTTTTACAAATTCTATCAAAACTAATGCGTTCTGAAGATAAGTTTTTGATCGAAGTAGCTGCAACTAAAGATTTAAATCATCAAGCATTACAAGATGCCGTTAATGAGTATGATAATAGTAAATCTTTTAAAGAATTCGTGACTAGTTCTTTACTTCAACATACAGATTTAGATATTGATTTAAATAGCGTTTTCTTTGAAAGTTCTATCGAAAAGCCAGATAAAGCAATTTTATTAAAAGCTATTTATCGTAACACAACTGGAAATCCAGATAAAGTGATGCTGCTTGATAGATCAATAATTAATTTTGCCGAGCAAGATACTATTCGCTTATATTTAACTAGAAAATATACTCGCTCTGGTATTGATAAAGTTATATCGCAAAGTAAATTATCGATTATTGATAGATTAAATACACTTTCAGAACCGGATAATAGTAGTAGATTTGGTATGGATTTAATTCTACTTGGTTCCAAGAGTACTGTTAGGGATGATGAGAAGAATTCTTCACTAGCAAATTCAGTATGGAATCATTAATATTTCACAAATAACATCATATTTTAGTAATTGAATCGTACTTTTATCTCTTGGTACACAAATATGAAAAATCTTGTTAGTTTAATAACTTTCTGCTCTTTAGTTAGCGGATTAATTTTAGCTATTATCTGGTTTCTTGTAGACTCAAAAAAAGATAATATTTTTGAACCAGCATTAACGGCTATTGGTTTACTAGCGACGCTGACGGGTATTTTTGCTGAAAGATGGGCATCTGTGAAAGAAGAAAGGAAAATACTTTTACTCGGTTTATATCGTGAATTTCAAAAGAATAAAGCAATTTTATTAGATTCTCGATTTCATCTAAATATAGACAGTATAGAGCATCCCGTGGTGTACCCGCGATTGATCATGTCAGTGACAGAAACAGCTATTGCATCTGGAGTTTTCGCTGAAAGCAAATATAGGGATTTATTCTGGCAGCTTCATCAATGGCACGATATTGTCAACGAATTTAATCGTAGACTTGATATTACAGAATTACGGACATTTGTTGAACCTTCACCTCCTGAAATTCGTGAGTTTTATCGAGCATTACGGGAATCAAACAGTTTCAGTAATGCAGTTGATTATATTTCCCATATATCTGATGTTTTGAAATCAAAACACTTAAATAAACGAAGTTACCTTAAAGAAATTCAGATGATTGAAAAACAGTTATCTACTAAATCTAACCTTAAGAAATAGAAGTTGAAGAAGCAATATCACTTTACATGAAAGTTTTACAAAATAGAGGTGATTTTATTCTCTTTTAAATCTTAGGCAAGTACAAGTATACAAATAAATAAATAAATAAATAATTTAAATTTAAATTTACGTTTATCCGCAAACAATATTTACTCTTTTAATTAATAATAAGCTTAGGACATCTACAATTTCGGTGATATGTATAATCAAACATTGTTTCTTCCTCAAATGGGTTGCGGAACTTGGGCATGGGGTAATCAGGTGCTTTGGGGCTACAATCAAAGTATGGATGATGATTTACAATCTTGTTTTAATCTTTGTGTTGAAAATGGTGTAACTTTATTTGATACTGGGGATTCTTACGGTACGGGAAAATTAAACGGACAAAGTGAGAAGTTATTAGGACGTTTTAGCAAAGAATATGACGGTGTAAATAAAAATGATATCTGCATTGCGACTAAACTTGCTGCTTATCCTTGGAGATTAACTAGAGGTGCAATGGTTTCTGCTGGTAAAGCTTCTGCAAGACGTTTGGGTAGAAATATTGATTTGGTACAAATGCACTGGTCTACGGCGAATTATTTTCCTTTACAAGAATGGGCTTTATTGGATGGGTTGGGAGATTTATACGAGCAAGGTTTGGTTAAGGGTGTGGGTTTATCAAATTATGGTTCAAAAAGATTGAGGAAGGTACATCAAAAGTTTGCGGAAAGAGGGGTACCAATTACAAGTTTACAGGTACAGTATTCTTTATTATCAACTTATCCGGTGACGGAGTTAGGTGTTAAAGAAGTTTGTGACGAGTTGGGAATTAAGTTAATTGCTTATAGCCCTTTATGTTTAGGAATTTTAACGGGAAAATATACCGATAAAAGCCAATATCCTAAAGGTATTAGAAATATTTTATTTAAACAATTAATTCCTGGGGCAAAATCGTTATTACAATGTTTGCGAGAAATCGCAGAATCTAGAAATAAAACTATGTCTCAGGTAGCTATTAATTGGTGTATTTGTAAAGGTACAATTCCCATTCCTGGAGCTAAAAATCCCCAACAAGCACAGGAGAATATTGGTGCTTTGGGTTGGAATTTAGATGCTGGAGAAATTACAGAATTGGATAAAGCAGCCGCGAGTATTGATAAAAAAATGGTGCAGAATATTTTTCAGACTAAGTAAGTTGTTATAGTTAAAAAGTAGAAATATAAAAGTTAAAATTTGGGGAAGTATCCCAAGTTTTGATAAATATATTGTAGTACGTCAACTTTAGCGCTAACGCCCTCAGAATTGAACATTTGGGAAGCCTCAAAATTTGGTATTTTCAACCGCCAATTAATCTATCTCAAATTATAAATTCTTCAGTAATAGTTGTATTTCCTAAAGTCAAGTTAATCTGAAAACGTTCTCCTAGCTTGCCAGTAAATTCTAATCTCATCCAATTTTCTTCTTCTCTCGCAGACATTTCTATACAGGAATTACCAGTTTCATCTAACACCCTCAATTGTAAATTTTGTGGTAGATACATTTGATTGCTAGTTGGATAAACACGCAAACAAATATCTATTTCTTCATCTTGATTTGCTGAAGCAAGAGTTACTATTAAGGCAAATGGATGATTTGCTAATTTTACTCCCAAATCAATTATTTTTCCTCGACTAACACTTTCTTCTTCTGAATTTCCTTGATTATTTGACGGATGGTTACTTCTAGTACGGAAAGCTAAATTATCTGCTGGAAAAGATAATAAATCTTCCACGCATAACCAACCTGCATCAAATACATTATCGAGCCAACGACTTAAATTTACTGGGGTAATGTTGAGATTTGACACAGTTACACGATCAAAAATATCGGGAATCCAGTCTAATAAATTATCAAGAGGCTGAAGATTCGCAATTGCTATTTTTTGCGGAAATTTACAAACTTCAAGTAGAGGAACAAATCCTAATAATTCGGCTTTATTTAGGTGTTCATCTAATTTTATAACTACAAAACCCATTAAGTCTGTATGAATTCCTGGGTATAGCGTTAAATTTGTTTGCTCTGGAAGTATAGGGTGACATTCTAACTTGCCAATATCAGGGATAACTAATTGTTTAGCATCGAATGCAGATGCAAGACTTGATTGCAAAATCTCACGATAACTTAAATCGGTTTCTATTTCTAACCACTTCAGGTAAGTATGAACCGCATAAACAGCTAAAGTATTTAAATATACTTGTTTACCTTTTTGGAGTGTAGATTGTTCAATGGCTAATTGACTCGCTAGGTTATGAGCTTCTTTACCAAGTGAAACAAATAGGGGTATTTCAGTAGTATTCATAAATCTTCATTTTCTGGAATTTTTAAATCTTGAACAATTTCTTGTAGCAATGGTTTACATCTACCGTACCAATGATTAGTTACTTGCTCTCTTTTCATGTTTAATTCGCGGGCTATTTCTTCAAAGGTATCTGGTGGTTCCTTCAAAAATATTCTTTGGCTAAGTAAATGACAATCACACTCAGAATTTGTACGGAGATAGCAATTTTGTAATCTTTTTTTGGGGTCTTTAATAATATATGCTTCTATGGCTAAACCCAACCTTTCTTGCTTCTGCTGTTGTAAATTTTCAATGTAACCATCAAGACCGCTAAGCCTAGGAATATTCAAACCTGTTTCTGACAAATAGTCAACAAGAGTTGTTCTTGTTTCATCATTACCTACTGGTACATCTAGACTAATATATTCCCAGGTTTGTTGGTAATATAAATCTTGAATTCGCCACTTGAGATATCCATTAATCCATTTTAGTAAACTATCTTTAATTGAAGGAGTACGCTGTTCAAAAGTAGTACAAATATTTTGGCTTACCCACTCCCAAGTTTTATTTAAAGCATCTGGATATCCTGGATGAGACGATTTTAATAATCCTGGTAATTGTTGAAGTTTGATGAGCAACCGCTGCATGGCTTTGCGTCGCTCGCGACTTCCATCAGGGTGTTTACGTATTGACTCAATTAGTTGTTTGAGTTGTTCATCCATAAAGATAAAGAACTATATCTTTCTACAATTTGCTGCCAAGAATTATTAAGCAACCATTAAATATACATAAAAGCATTTAACAATTTCGGCTTATTGATTATCTATTTTCGCTGCCGATGGTATTGAATATTCTTAGCTTGTGATACCACATAGTTCAAAACTAATTTTGAGAATTTTCCTCCCTAATTGTGAAGTTTTGTAACAAGCTCAGATAATCTCACCAAAAATTTTCGATTAGAGCCTGAGAGAAATATAGGAGATTTGGGTTTTCCTTACTCTATGATTTGAGAACTGAAAACGCTTCTCTAAGATGCTAGAAACCTGTTACCCCGTTAAAAGATTACCAAAAAAAAACTCTTACTAGACGCTCTTAGCCCAGAGCAAAGAGGTTTCATAGAAATAGATAATTTTCGAGCGGCATAGGAGTAAAACTCCAAATAAATTTGGTGAAACACTAATTATCAACAAGAGAGGACTTGAATATGGCTACTGAGTACTATTACGGAACAGAAGGTAATGACTACTACGAACACAATAATTCTAATGATTTAGTTGCTTATGCTTATGGTGGCGATGATGACATATTTGGTAACAGTGGTAATGACTATATAGATGGTTCCGGTGGTGACGACTATCTTTATGGTGGATTTGGTGATGATGATTTATTCGGGTTCGATGGGAATGATTATCTGATTGGTGAAGTTGGTAATGACTATCTTTATGGTGGATTTGGTGCTGATACATTTGCTTTCGATTCTCCCTATAGTGGCGTTGATGTGATAGCTGATTTTTATTGGCAAGAAGGGGATAAAATCGAGGTTTCTCAACTCGGTTTTGGTACTAGCTCTACCAATGATTTTTTCTACGACAATTACAACGGTAATTTGTTCTTTGATGGAATCTTATTTGCTACTATTGAGAATGTGCCGATTGATTTCTCAACCCAATCCGATATTGTTCTGTTTTAATTAGTCATCGGATTTACCGAATAAAATTTGAATTTACGTTGAATTTACGCAAGTTCTCTGTTTTCAAGAGGGCTTGCTTGAATTTTATATATTATGTTTTATAAATAATTATTTTTACAAACCACGAAGACTAAAAATTGATGGGTATACTATCTTAAATAAGGAGCTTACTTAGTAAATACACACTTAGTAACTACAAGGGTATACAGATGCATGTAAAAATCAGCTTGAAATTTAGTGATGGTGATTTTGAACGTGGATTTGGTCTTCAAAAAAAAATGTCACTTGTGGTCAGTTATGCAGAAAAATCAACAAAAATAGAGATTAAACTGCCTCCAGCGCCGTCCATTACTGTTTTATATCAAAAATGGAAAGATAACTATATTAAGCTCGCTAATCCCAAAATAGTGCGTATAAAAGTGAAAAAATTCATTAGTTTTTCCTATCCAGAGTGCTATCAAGAATGCGAAAAAATCGCCGTAGAATTACGGAGTAAATTAAATCAATGGTTATCGGGTGTTCGGTCAAAATTAGAATCAATAATTAAATTAGATGTCGATTCCGAAGTTATATTTATTATTTATGCTCAACATATAGAATCCCAATGGACAAAAGATATATTGTATCGACTACCTTGGGGAGAATGGGATTATTTTTCTCAAGTTGATTATTTAGAAGCTGCATTATGTTTGAATGAGTATCAATCAAATGTAAACAATAAAATTGAAAATCAGGAGATATTTAGAAGAGTTAGAATTACTAGTATATTTGGTGAAAGTGAAGGAATTAATCTTAAAGTTGATCAAGAATTAATTGGAAATTTAAGCCAACAAGGAGCAGAATTAATCGTTCTGTCGCAACCAAAACGTCCGGATTTGATTAAATTATGGCACGAACCCTGCGATATTCTATTTTATAGCGGTCATAGTTATAGCGAGGAAGATGGTAAAGTTGGTTTTTTGCAAATTAATCAACAAGAAAGTTTAAATTTAGAAGAAATTAGAAATACTTTTCGCGAAGCAATCAAAAAAGGTTTAAAAATAGCATTTTTTAATTCTTGCGATGGTTTGGGTTTAGCGCAACAATTAGCAGATTTAAATTTACCATTGATTATAGTTTGGCGTGAACCAGTCGCTGATAACATTGCTCAAAGGTTTCTGGAGTATTTTCTCAGTTCTTATGCGAATGGTAAATCTTTATTTACTTCGGTGCGAGATGCAAGAATTCAGCTTGTCGAACTTGCGGATAATAAGGAACAGAAATTACCGGGGGTCAAGTGGTTACCAATTATCTGTCAGAATACTAGAGATACACCTCCAACTTGGGAAGATTTGGGAGGACTCAATGGTAAACTTATTCACTCTCCTTATCAGGGTTTATCCGCATTTTCAGAGTCGGATCAGGATTTCTTTTTTGGTAGGGATGATTTTATTCGAGATTTAGTTAAAGCTGTAAATCATAAACCATTAGTTCCGGTAATTGGTGCTTCTGGAAGTGGGAAGTCTTCGGTGGTTTTTGCCGGGTTGCTTCCTCAGTTAAGGAATATTTCTCATGTAGAAATTTTATCATTTCGTCCAGGTAAAAATCCTTTTGATGCTTTGGCTGTAGCATTGAGTGATTATTGTCAGTGTTTGGCAACAACCTCACCCGTTAAAATGCACAATCTCTCCTTATCAAGGAAAGGGTTAGAAAATAGGTTTAAACAATTAGAATTAGGGATAGATTTGCATAATGATCAAAAAGAATTGGGTAAACTTATCGATAGTATTGTTAATTGCTTATCGTCACAACGTTTTGTATTAATTGCAGATCAATTTGAAGAACTTTATACTCTTGCTCCGGAAGAATACCGTCAACCCTTTCTAGATACATTATTGTATGCAGTAAAATTTGCTCCGAGATTTACCCTAGTATTAACACTTAGGGCTGATTTTTACGGATATGCTCTGTCTTATCGTCCCTTCAGCGATGCTCTACAATCAGCAGGAATTTATAATCTGGCTCCCATGAATTCACAAGAGTTACATGCAGCCATAGAAAAGCCAGCACATAAAATGAAAGTCGAATTAGAATCTGGATTAACTACTAAATTAATTGATGATTTAGGTCAAAAACCAGGACGTTTACCTTTATTAGAGTTTACCTTGTCGCTGCTTTGGGATAAGCACGAGCAATGGTATCTTACCCATCAAGCTTATCAGGAAATTGGTGGATTAGAAAAAGCTTTAGCTAAGTATGCAGATTCGGTATTAGATTCCTTGTCGATAGTTGAAAAAGAACAAACAGAACGGATATTGATTCAGTTAATTAGTCCAGGGAAAGGTACAGAAGATACTAAACGAATCGCTAATTGTACGGAAGTGGGAGCAAGTAATTGGAATTTGGTTAAATTGTTAGCCGATAAGCGTTTGGTAATAACTGGATGGGATGAAAGCAATCAACAGGAAACAGTGGAAATTATCCACGAAGCATTGATTCGAGAATGGGGAACTTTGCGATTATGGATCGAAATTAATCGTGAATTTCGGATTTGGCAAGAAAGATTAAAATTTGATGTCCGGGAATGGGAAAATAAAAACTATGATTCAGAAGCATTATTGCAAGGTACTCAATTAGCGATCGCACTAGATTGGTTTAAGCAACGAAGGGATGAACTGACTTGCATAGAGCAAAATTTCATTAACGCTAGTGTTTCTCGAAGAGATAAACAAAGAAGGGAACAAAAACGCAGACGACAGTTAACTATTTCGGGATTAATCGGTGGTTTAGTATTGGTTTCAACTTTTGCTGGGATTAGTGAAATTCGCAGGATTGATGGGGAAATCAGTAATATTAGTCGAAATTCTCAAGCATTATTTGTTTCCAATCAAGAATTTGAAGCATTGATAGAAAGTATCCGGGCTGGGAAAAAGTTAAAGCAGTCATTTGGAGTAAGCGATGATACTCAAATGCAAGTTATTTTCACATTGCAACAAGCTATTTACGGAGTCAAAGAACGCAATCGTTTACAAAGTGGACAAAGCGTTAGTTTTAGTCCCGATGGAAAAATTTTGGCATCAGTAAATCGGGAAGCTTTTAAACTTTGGAATATCGATGGTAGAGAAATACAAAATATTAGTAATATAGGTGGTGCTGATCAAGTTTTTTTTGCCCCAGAGGGGAACGTTTTAGCATTACTCAAAGATGGATTTCTGAGAATTGTAAATATTAACGGAAGTTTGAATCAAATACTCAATGAAGATGGTGATTCTTTTAATCAAGTAAGTTTTAGTTCCCAAGGAAAAATGCTTGCATCGTTTAATTCTATGGGAATAATTAAAATTTGGAGTCTTGATGGTCGTTTGCTGAGAAAAATTAAAAATCTGGAGAGTAATATAACATCTATCAGTATTAGTCCCAACGGCCAAATGATAGCTTCAGCTTCAATTAAAGATGACAAAAACATAATTAAAATTTGGAGTATTGATGGTAGTTTGATCGGAACTATTATAAATGAAGATGGTTCTATAAATCAAATTCAAAGTATTAGTTTTAGTCCTGATGGAAAGACAATTGCTAGCTTAAGTATGGGTACTGTAAAACTCTGGGAAATTAATGGTAAAAACATTGATACATTTAAACCATCTGCTGTTACTAGCGGAGCAGAAAACAGCGTAATTTTTAGTCCGAATGGTGAATGGTTAGCAGTTACAAGCGGTACCAACTCAGTAAACCTTTGGAATATAGAAACAAAAGAACTTAAAACCTTTGAAGGACACGGAAATACAGTAGTTAGTAATAGTTTTAGTCCGGATAGTCAAATTTTAGCTTCAGCAGATATTAATGGAAAAATTAAACTTTGGAATATAGAAGGTAGAAAATTTGAAACGGTAAAAGCTTACAATCCGGTATTTAGTCAAGATGGAAAAATCATGGCTGCTATCAAGAAAAACGACGATAAAACAGTACAACTTATCAAAATTAATGGTTCTTCAATCAATAACTTTAGAAGTCATCAAGATGTTGATATTATTACCGCTTTAAGTATCAGTCCCGACGGTAAGACTTTAGCATATGGGAATATTAACGGTACAATTACCAAAATAAATCTTCAAAATGGACGCTTACTCAAAACCCTAAATAATCGTAATCAAGTGCTTTCTTTAACTTTTAGTCCTGATAGTAAATTATTAATATCTAATAGTAATGACCATATAGTAAAACTTTGGCATACTAATGACAAATTACCTTTAAAAATTATCAGAGGATATAACGGTGAATTAGGAAACGTTACTTTTAGCCCCGATGGTAAAATGTTTGCTTTAATTGTCGATAATGGTAACAATGAATTAGTTCAAATCTGGAAAAATAATGGTACTTTATTAAATACTTTATCCGCTCCCAAAAATCAAAAAGTTTTTCAAGTTACTTTTAGCCCAGATGGGAAAAAACTTATTTTACTGAATAAAGATTCTCAATTTAACCATATTTTAAATTTTTACAACCTTGATGGTGATTTACTCACTAATTTTCCAGGTTGTCGCTCTCCTCTTGAAAGAGATAGTTTTAGTCCAGATGGAAACACAATTGCTTTTGCTTGCTTAGATAATACTGTAAAACTTTGGAATTTTAGAAATAGAAAACTCCAAACCTTAAAAGGACATAATAGTATGGCTAGAAGCATATCATTCAGCCCCGATGGTAGAAAAATTGCCTCAATAGATGCTCAAATAAGAGATATTTCTGGGACTGTTAAAATATGGAGTCGCTCCGGTAGAGAGTTACAAACTTTTAAAAGCAAAAATATTAATCATCTCGGTTTTAATCCTAATGGTAAATTCATAGTTTTTAAAAATTTTGACAGTACAATCACTTGGCAAAGCTTAGATTTAGATGAACTAATGCTTAAAGGTTGTGATTGGTTGGGTGATTATTTAAACAACAATCCTGATGTCAGTAATTATCAAAAGCATATATGTGATTTTACTCAAAATGAATTATCAGAGTATCGAAACAAACAAATTAAAAGAAATAAACAAGATAAGCAAGTAACTGACACATCAAAGTCGAATACACCTACTGTACCGGAAGAAATTCAGCTTCCAACTGATTCATCAGACTTAGCTCATAACAAACCTGTTAAAGCTAGTGGGTATTGGCAAAACGCTACTCCAGAATCAGCAGTAGATAATCGTGTAGATACAGCTTGGGGTACCTCTGAGTCAACAGGAGCATGGATGTATGTAGATTTGGGTAATACCTTTGATACAAGTAGAGTTGTAGTTCATTGGGGATGGGATAATAAATATGGAGCATCTGCCCAAAGCTGGATAGAAGTAAGTAATGATGCTCAGAATTGGCGCAAGGTGGCTAGTAGTACAATGATTCCTACTGCGGTAGGTAAACCACAGACTTTAAAATTTCCTTCCGTAAAAGCAAGGTACGTCAGGTTTTATGCAGCTAGATGGAATGGAGGTTGGGGATATCTTCGCACAATGCAGGTTTATCAAGATTAAATTATTAAGTTTTGTAAAAAGTTGGATAACATAACCAAAAATTTGGGACTAAAGCCTGAGACAAATATATAGTCTTAGGATTTTATATCGAAATATGAATCAATTACACTCACTAAAATTGTTTGCACTGTTATTGATACTAAAATCAACAATCTTACTTCCGACTCCTACAGCAGTTGCAGAAACTCCAAATGATGATGAAATGATTCCCCGAGGGGTTGTAGAAAGACTGCTCCGATTAAATATACCTGATTTTATGGGAGTAGAAAAAGAACTTTTAATCGGGAAGCTACCAGGTAATTTACCAGTAGAGATACCACAACCTACTAATACTCAAATTATAGGAACAATTCAACGGGGTAAAGATAACTATCAGATAGAATTAGATATACCTCAACCTGCTACCCAAGTAGAATCTTTTTATCAAAGTCAATTAACCTCTAAAGGATGGAAACAACAGAAACAACCTTCTCCACAGCAAGCTTTTGCAACAACAGCAAACCAGTCAAATCAGAATATTGGTTATTGTAAATCAGAAAAAGGGCCATCAATAAATCTTAGTATTAGCCAATCAGAAAAGACTTCCACGGCAGTGAGTATTGGCTTAAGTACTGATAAAAATAATTATTTTGTAGATACTTAAGTGGAGGTTCACCATTTGATATTGTAGAAGTTCCATCATTAAAGCCACCAGAAAATACAAAAGTTATTCCTAACCCAATGCGAACTTTTAGTTCAGAGATGTCCAATTCTATAGCCACCCTAGAATCTCAGCTAAATCTTGAACAATTAAACCAACATTATATCAATCAGATGCAACAAGCTGGCTGGACAAAAACAGCTGATGCTAAGGATGCTCAAATTAATTTAAGTACATGGACATTAAAAAGTAAAGAAGATGTGACTTGGGAAGGAATAATGAGAATTAAACCCGTAGAAGGTAAATCCGGACAATATTCTGCGAATCTGATGATTTTGCCAGATAAAATGTGATTTATTTGTAAATTCAAGGTAAATCCGGGCAATATTTTGCAAGTCTGATTCTTACTCAAGAGGAGTTGTAAAATGCTACGTTGTGATCAAACTCAGTTTTATTCCGAATCGGATATTTATAGATGTGGCATTTTCTCAATTATTTGTGCATACTAAGTACTAAACAAACTCTAGTTTTTTTTATTTATCACAGGTGAGAATATGGACATTTTCAATCAATTTATGGGTAATGCATCCGAAGTGAATGTGGAGAAATTACAAAAGGAACTTAGTCCTTTAATGATTGAAGGAGAAAATATACATAAGGCATTTAAATTAATCCGAGATTTGATAGTTTTTACCAATAAAAGAATTATTTTGATTGATAAACAAGGAATGACAGGTAAAAAAACTGAGTTTTTATCGATTCCTTATAAGTCGATTAAATATTTTAGTAAGGAAACTGCTGGTACTTTAGATTTGGATGCTGAAATTAAAATTTGGATTTCTGGTGATGATTTACCAAGAAAATTTCAATTTAAAAGAGATAATGCTGTAGATGAGGTTTATCAGATTTTGAGTTATTATATTTTATGAAATTGGTTGACAGTTGACAGTAGACAGTTGACAGTTGACAGTTATTAATAATTATTACACCTTTGACCTTTAACCTTTGACCTTTAACCTTTAACCTTTGACCTTTTTAACCATTTTTACATGAGGGATTCCCGCTTCTTGAAAAACTTCACCAACTTGTTCAAAACCTAATTGCTGATGTAACTTTTTAATATATTCTTGAGCGTTGATAGTAACTTCGGGTATATTTTCATTTGCTATAACTTCCAAAGCTTTTTGCATAATTTTCTTACCAATACCCTTTCCCCTTGCTTTATATAAAACCGCTAATCTTTCAATTTTGGCTGTTTTTTCATCTAAATATCGAATTCTTGCAGTACCCACCGCTTCTTTATTTAAATAAGCAATCAACTGGGAACAATTTTCGTCTTTACCATCAAAATCTAATTCTAATTTTACTTTTTGCTCATCTTGAAATACCTTTTTTCTAACTTTCTCAATTACCGGAAACTCTTCCCAATCAACTACTTTTATTATTATTTCAGTCATTAAATTATCTACTGTTTACTTACGAGAATTATATAAAATAAAAGTTAGTAGCACCGGAATTGTAGAGACGTAGCAATGCTACGTCTGTACCGGAGTTAGGAGTTAGGAGTTATTACAACTTTAACCTTTAACCTCTAACCTCTAACCTTTAACCTCTAACCTCTAACCTTTAACCTCTAACCTCTAACCTTATTCCGCTCCTTCAATGGGAGCGAAACCTTGACGCTGAATATTTTCGGTGATGGTACGGGGTTCTAAAAATTGTAAGAGATAATCGGGACCTCCGGCTTTTGAACCAACTCCGGAAAGTTTGAAACCGCCGAAGGGTTGTCGAGAAACAATCGCGCCGGTAATGGTACGATTGATATACAAGTTACCAACTTCAAATTCTGCTTGAGCTTGTTCAATATGGGAAGGTGTTCGAGAATAAAGTCCCCCAGTTAAAGCATAGTTGGTACCGTTAGCAACTTGTAAGGCTTCCTGAAAATCTTTGGCTTTAATTACTGCTACCACAGGACCAAAAATTTCCTGTTGAGCAATTATCCCATCTGCTGGGACATTAGTAAATATTACCGGACCAATAAAATATCCGTTAACAGGCGCAGACATTTCTAATGCAACTTCTGCTTCTGCTTTACCTTTTTCGATATATTCGCGGATTCTGGATTGAGATTTGTCATCAATTACAGGTCCTACTTGAGTCTGTGGTAATTCTGCTTCTCCGATATTCAGAGATTTGGTTGCTTCTACAAACCGTTTGATAAAACTATCATAAACGCTTTCTACAACAATTACTCGCGAACAAGCCGAACATTTTTGTCCACTATAACCAAATGCTGATTGTACTACACCGACAACAGCTTGGTCTAAATCTGCACTTTCATCAATTATTATGCCGTTTTTGCCTCCCATCTCAGCAATTACCCGCTTCATATGCTTTTGACCGGGTTTTAATACGGCGGCATCTGCGTAAATCTTACAGCCTACTTCCTGGGAACCTGTAAAAGCAATGACATGAGTATCAGGATGATTTACCAAATAAGAGCCGACAACCGAACCTTTACCGGGGACATATTGAAACACACCCTTGGGTATTCCTGCTTCCACCAAAACTTCCGTGATTTTCGCCGCAATTACCGCAGAAGTTTCCGCAGGTTTGAGTAAAGTACAATTTCCCGTGACTAAAGCCGCGACAGTCATACCAGTTGCAATCGCAAAGGGGAAATTCCAAGGTGAAATCACCACCGCAATTCCTCTTGGCTGGTAAATATAACGATTATTTTCCCCGGCTACGTCGTAATTGTAACCTTTATCTAACCGTTCCATTTCTGCTGCATAATAGCGACAAAAATCTATGGCTTCACTCACCTCAGCATCAGCTTCCCGCACAGGTTTACCGACTTCTAACACAATCCAAGCGGATAATTCGGCACGACGTTGTTCTATAATATCTCCGGCTTTACGGATGATGTCAGCGCGTTGTTTTGCTGTGGTTTTACCCCAAGTTTTAAATGCTTCTTTCGCTGATTGCATTGCGATTTCAGCTTGTTCAATATTAATTAAACCAACTTTACCTACAACTTGAGAATAATTAGAAGGGTTAAGGGAATCAACTTTTTCCGCAGTTTCTACGTATTCGCCATTAATTAAAGGTAAATAAGTTTTCCCAAGTTGTGTTTTCACATCTTGTAAAGCAGCTTGAGATTTTCTTCTTATTTCTTCCTCAGCATAATCGGTGTCAGCAGCAGGGGAGAAGGAAGATGGGGGGGGAGGAAATTTCTTCTTTATCTGCTAAAACCGGAGGTGAAATTAATTCTTCTACAGGACGATTTTCCATATTCTGGCGAATAAACGAAGAATTAGCAGTATTTTCCAATAAACGACGAATTAAATAAGCCATACCCGGTAATAACTCACCGTAGGGACAATAAACTCTGACTCTGTAACCTTGTTCAACCAAAGCTCTGGCAATTTTATCCCCCATGCCATAAAGAACTTGCATTTCAAAATTGCGCTGGGGTACATTCAAACTTTGAGCAATGGCGATCGCTCTTGCTTGCGATCTGATATTATGACTTCCGATGGCAGCATATATATATTGATGATTTTCTAACAATAATTGGGTTATTTTTTCAAAATTAATATCTGTGGCGGCTTTATCGTTGTATACTGGTTGCTGCCAGTGTTTTTGTTCTGCTGTAATAGTTTCTTGGTCCCAATAAGCACCTTTTACTAACCGAATTGTAATTGGATTACCGCGCTGTTTAGCCCATTCAATCAAACTTTTGGCATCTGCTTCACTATCTCGTAGATAAGCTTGAATTGTCATGCCGATATCTGTACGCTGTTTAAATTCCTCTTCCATCAACAGCTTTTTCAAAATATTAAAGGTAAGATCCTTGTAGATATATTGCTCCATATCAAAATGGATAGCAACACCCAACTCATAAGCACGACGCAATAAAGTGCGAATATGGCTCGTAACCTTCTCCTCACTACCTTTATCATCTAAAGGGTCAAACTGGGAATAAAAAGCCGTTAACTTCACCGAAACTTGAACCTTGGGTAAAGCCTCCCCATCAGCTTCATCAATTAAAGTCACAGTCTTCCAACTTTTAGCAGCTGCCGCTAACTGTGACATCAATTCCATATATCGTTGTAAATAAGATTCCGCTTCCACTTCCGTAATTACCGCTTCACCCAATAAATCCACAGTGAAAGCCATCTTTTCTTTACGCAGTCTTTCAATACTCTTTAAAGCTTGCTTGATATTTTCACCAGCAATATATCGATGAGCTAAAGTTTCCACACCTTTAGAAACAGTTGTAGCAGCAACTTGTCCCGGCATAGAATCGGGATTTGCAAAATTTAACATTCCCTTGAGCGCTGAAGGTAATTCTACCGAATCATCACCGAGGTATTCCTGTAAATGGGCGGCAATTTCCGAATTACTTCTCAAAGCCGGAAGAGTATCGATAAATCGAAACAACTGTACCCGTAAACCAGGATTGCTCATCGCCCATGCTAATAGCTTATCATCAGGACGCATCTGGTCACGCAAAGCCGAGAATAAAGAACGATTTTCCCCAGTTGTGCTTAACAATTGCTTAGCAATTTCCTGAGTTTTCGCTTCGTAGATGTCCTTTTCAACTTGTAATACCACCGATAGCACGCTCCATACATAAGATGTCAGGGTTATAGCCCCTATATTCTATTTTGGCTTTTTAATTCTGCTACCACCACATATCAGAGAAAAAATTAAAGATTCTGCAATAAAGATACAAAAATATGCTTGTTTTATTTTTTTTAAGTTTATTCAAATTTTCAAATATGTATTACTACTTTTAGATTCAGTTAGTTAAACAACCCTTTTATTTAAGTTTATTCAGAATTAATTACTCAAAATATTTTTTGATTAAAATAAGCTAGCAAAACTTACATCCATCAATTTAAATACTCGAAAAAGTACAACAGATAATTATCTATTATTCACAATATTTTGAGATTTTTATGTTGATAAATGAAATGCAGTTTCCTTTATTTAATTGAGGAGCTTAATTTAAGATGACAAAGTTGTATATACCATTTTGGTCATCTATCATGAATAGTATTATGCTTGAGTGCTACCGAATAATTGAATTGCTTAATGGTAATTTAGGAGGAAGAACTTACCTAGGTGAACATACCAGTGAATCTAATTACCAGCGATATGTAATCAAGCAATTTATGCCACCAAGTAAAGACCCCAGACTATTAAAAATATCTTATAACGTATTAGAAACCGAAGCAAAACCCTTAGATAACCTATCAGAACAAGATGATAGGATTCAGAACTTAATAAATTTCTTTGAAGAAAACCAAAACTTTTATTTAATTAGAAAATATATTATTGGTAATCCTTTAAATAAAGAAATATTTTCCGGACAAACCTTAAAATCAGAAAAAGTACTTAATCTCTTATTAGAAATATTAGAAATTTTAGTATTAATACATAGTCGTGGGATAATCCATCGTAATCTCAAACCAGCAAATATTATTCGTAGAGAATCTGATAATAAATTAATTTTAACCGACTTTGGTGCGCCCCAAGAAGCAGTATCTAACATCGTTGGTTCTTCAGAATATATGCCTATAGAACAAATACATGGGAATCCTCAATTTAACAGCGATATTTATACTTTAGGCATAATTGCCATTGAAGCGCTAACAGGTTTAACAGCTAGTCAAATAACTGCACAAAAAAAACAAAAAAACGCTTCCGCAGAAAAAATAATTTGGTATCCTCGTCGCTATAAAGTCAATCCAAAGCTTGCCAAAATTATTAATAAAATGGTGCATTTAAATTATCAAAGTCGCTACCAATCGGCTAAAGAAGTATTAACTGATTTAAAAGCAATTAATCAACACAAATCAAATTATCTATATCAAAAAATCAAAAACAAAATCTCAAAAAAACCGCAATTAAAGATTGGAATAGCTGGTTTTATATTACTTAGTGTAATTGGATGGTATTTCTTTGCCCCAAGAGATTTAAATCATGCCAAACAACTATATAAACAAGGAATTACATACTACGAAAAAGCGAAATATCAACAAGCAATTAAATTATTCTCTCAAGCTATTAAAATCAATCCCGAATATGCAAACGCTTATAATTTACGAGGAGATGCTTATTATCATTTAGGAAAATACGAAAAATCTCAACAAGATTCTAGTGCCGCAATTCGTAATAATCCTAATGATGCTAACGCTTATTATGATAGAGGATTTAGTCTTTATTCTGTGGGAGAATATAACGGAGCAATCATAGATTACAATCAAGCAATTAAACTCAATCCCGAATACACAAACGCTTATTATGGTAGAGGACTTGCTCGTTTTCAGATCAAAGAAAATCGTCAAGCCATCACCGATTTAAATCAAGCAATTCAAATCAATCCCAAATTTGCTCCAGCTTATTTGTATCGGGGAATAATTCGTCGTAAAATCGGAGAAAAACTCGAAGCAATCAAAGATTTTGAACAAGCAATTACAATTAATTCTAAATATACAGAAGCCTATTACGAACGCGGTAAAACAAGGTATGAACTCAACGAAAAAACAACTGCGAAAAAAGATTTTACTAAAGTAATTGAATTAGATTCTAAATACATTGAAGCTTATATTGCCCGCGCTGATGTTTACAATGATTTAGGATATCCCAAACAAGCTTATGAAGACTACGAAAAAGCCATAGAAATGAATCCCGAAAATGCCAATGCTTATATTCATCGGGGTTTATACCGCTTCAAAATCAAAGATATAGAAGGGGCAATTGAAAATTATAATCAAGCAATTAAACTAGATTCTACCCAACCAACAGCATACAACAATCGTGGTAATGCTCATTTAGAATTAGGTAATTTAAAACAAGCAATGGCAGATTATTCTAAAGCAATTGAACTCAATCCCGAATACGCTCAAGCTTATTATAATCGCGGTTTACTTCGCACAGATTTAGCAAAAGTACCCGAAGCAATTGAAGATTTCCAAGCAGCAGCCGATATTTTTATTAATATAGGTGAAGATAGTAATTATAATGATGCTCTATCGAGAATTAAGGAGCTAACTCCGTAAATTGGTAATGGGTAATTGGGAATTGGTAATTGGTAATTGGTAATTGGTAATTGGTAATTGGGAATTGGTAATCGGTAATTGGTAATTGGTAATGGGGGATGAGAAATTCAACTATTTTTTATTGCCTATTGAATTCAGGTAAGCATTGAGTTTGGGGGATAGTTTGTCAATTATTGGCTTAAGTTTAGATGCTTGTTCTTTAGTTAAAAGCTTTCTAACATAAGCTAATCTTAATAAACAGATAGTTTCATACAAAGAACCTCTAGAGATTCTGATAAAGCGGCGATTGTCTTGATAATTAAAGCGTCCTCTTCCTTCTGCAATATTGGCACAAATACTATCAGCAGAACGAACTATTTGTTTACCAACTGTGTCTTTTTCAAATGACTTCCAATTTTGAACAATATCCCAAATTTCATTAGCTAGTTTTTCAGCTAACTGATAAACTCGTAAATCTTCAAAATCAGGTCTTGTCACACTATTTTATTACAATTCAAATCACACTTATTTATATATATATAATTCCCAAAACTAAATTAAAAATTACATTCTTATCAAAAATAATCCCCCATTACCAATCCCCCATTACCCATTACCAATCCCCCATTACCAATTCCCCACTTTTACCTGATAATATAAATAACGCTTCAAATATCTTTACGATTTATATATACAATGGCAAGAGATTTACGGGGATTTATCAAAATTCTGGAACAAAGGGGACAATTACAGCGAATTTCGGCTTTGGTTGACTCGGATTTGGAAATTGCGGAAATTTCTAACCGGATGCTCCAAAAAGGTGGCCCCGGTTTGATTTTTGAGAATGTTAAAGGTGCTGATTTTCCCGTTGCGGTAAACCTGATGGGAACTGTGGAAAGGATATGTTGGGCAATGAATATGTCACATCCCCAAGAATTAGAAGAATTGGGGAAAAAATTAGCGCTGTTACAACAACCAAAACCACCAAAAAAGATTTCTCAAGCCATCGATTTTGGTAAAGTTTTATTTGATGTTCTTAAAGCCAAACCCGGAAGAGATTTTTTCCCCGCTTGTCAGCAAGTTGTGCTGCAAGGTGATAATTTAGATTTAAATAAATTACCCTTGATACGTCCTTATCCCGGTGATGCAGGTAAAATTATTACTTTAGGATTGGTAATTACTAAAGATTGTGAAACCGGAACACCAAACGTCGGTGTGTATCGTTTACAACTACAATCTCAAAATACCATGACCGTACATTGGCTCTCAGTGCGCGGTGGAGCAAGACATTTACGTAAAGCTGCTGAGAACGGCAAAAAATTAGAAGTAGCAATTGCTTTAGGTGTAGACCCCTTAATTATCATGGCGGCAGCAACACCGATTCCTGTAGATTTATCAGAATGGTTGTTTGCGGGTTTATACGGAGGTTCCGGAGTAAGTCTAGCAAAATGTAAAACCGTTGATTTAGAAGTACCCGCAGATTCCGAATTTGTTTTAGAAGGAACAATTACCCCAGGAGAAATGCTTCCTGATGGACCTTTTGGCGACCATATGGGATATTATGGTGGCGTGGAAGATTCACCCTTAGTGCGCTTTCAATGCATGACCCACCGTAAAGACCCGGTGTATTTAACAACATTTAGCGGTCGTCCACCCAAAGAAGAAGCCATGATGGCGATCGCACTCAACCGGATTTACACACCAATTTTACGACAGCAGGTTTCGGAAATCGTCGATTTCTTCCTACCAATGGAAGCTTTGAGCTACAAAGCGGCGATAATATCCATAGATAAAGCATACCCCGGACAAGCGCGAAGAGCAGCCTTAGCGTTTTGGAGTGCCTTACCACAGTTTACCTACACCAAATTTGTCATTGTAGTAGACAAAGATATAAATATTCGCGACCCGCGTCAAGTTGTATGGGCAATAAGCTCCAAAGTAGATCCGACACGAGATGTGTTCATTTTACCAAATACACCCTTTGACACCTTAGATTTTGCCAGCGAAAAATTGGGTTTAGGGGGAAGAATGGGAATTGATGCAACAACCAAAATTCCTCCAGAAACCGAACACGAATGGGGAGATGCCTTGGAATCGGATGCAGAAGTAGCCGCAATGGTTGAAAGAAGATGGGCTGAATATGGTTTGGATAAATTGGAATTGGGAGAAGTTAACGTTAATTTATTTGGTTACGATATGAAGTAGCTTTCTACAATTACCTATCTGCGTATCTCTCTTTATCTCTTTTCTCAGCGCTCTTTGCGTCTCAGCGGTTTTTTAAAATCGTTAATTTACCAGGAAAAGAGTAATTTTCTCCAAAAACTTTAAAATATTTAACATCATCTGGCACCCAAACAAGGTAAAATCCGTCACTGTTACTTAATTACTAACAAACCATTATTTTATAGGTATTGTAGGAGTTGTAAGTGAAAATAGCATTTATCGGTAAAACATTAATTGCATCTGTGGGTATACTCGCTTTATTTGCACCCCAGCGTGCTGATGCTCAGATAATACCCCAACCTTGGGTATCTGTCGGTGCTAAAGATGGTGATGTCACTTATGCTGTAGGTGCCAAGGCTTTAAATTACGGTGCGGAATTGGGAGTAGGAGAAGATGGTGCTGTTGGTGTAGACATCCTGCAATTTCTTCCTTTACCAAAGATTTCTCCTTATGTTGGGTTAGGATACTACACCGAAGGTAAAGGAGTAGCGGTTTCTGGTGGTGTACAAGTTAGTCCTAGCAAAAACTTGTTTATTGGTGCTGGTTATAATACACGTCGCGGTATTAATGGACAATTGGGAATCAAATTCTAATTTTTTTCCTATACATATTTAAGATATATTTAATTTCGGCATTGTTGACTTTGGAGTTAGCAATGTCGATTTTTTTTGAAAAGCCTATCTTCCGATTGAGAAAAAATACTTGAGATTAATCTTTAACTCCATCTTCGGTGAGATAGCACTTGTGAATAAAATCTGATTAAATTTATACGAACTGCATTTGTAATCTAGTTCACTTTTTCATCCCCATATTTAATCAAATAAAGGTAATTCTTAATGCTTCTGCTAATTAAAAAATTTGGTGGTTGGAGCAAGCAACAATTTTCATGGTTATGGGAAAGCAATAGCGGAGATTGGCCTTGGTTGGCTGAGAAACCGATGCAAATTGCGGGGCTTAATCGCAGTTTGTGGAGGGGTGCAGTTCCTTCAATTAGCTTTTATGTTTTACTTTCATTATCTGGGATAATTGCAACTCTCGGACTTTTAGCAAATAGTGCAGCAACCATTATCGGCGCGATGATAGTTGCACCTTTGATGGGACCGATAATTGCGATCGCCTATAGTATGGTAGCAGCCAACCAGCGTCTTTTAAAGCGCTCTAGTTTTACCTTAGTTAAAGGTGTCCTATTAACTGTTGGGATCTCATTTTTGATTGCCAAAGGAGTCGGGATTAAAACTTTAGGTTCGGAGATTACTGGAAGAATCAGTCCCACTCTACTCGATATGGGAGTAGCTTTAGCTGCTGGTGCTGCTGGTGCTTATGCTAAATCCCGACGCAGTATTGCTGATGCATTACCCGGAGTTGCCATCGCAGTGGCATTGGTTCCACCTTTGAGTGTGGTTGGTATCGGATTGGCAATAAATTCACAGTCGGTTACTATCGGTTCTAGTCTACTGTTTTTAGCGAACTTAACCGGAATCATCTTTAGTGGTGCAATCGTCTTTCTTTCACACGGTTACGGTTCTTTAGCGAAAGCACGTCAGGGTTTGATTGTCTCAATTACAGGAATACTTCTTCTGGGTTTACCCTTGAGTTTTTCGTTACAAACATTGTTAATTCAAGAACAAACTCGCCGCCAAATTTCCTATTTACTTTATAATAAAACTCAGACTTTTGCTGATACAAATATTAGAAGCATTAAAGTAAGACGACAAGGAAAACAACTTTTTGTAGAAATGGAAGTAGCTGCACCTTTTAATTTGATTACAGACGAACAGATTAAGGAAGTTCATCAATTTTTGCAAGCAGAATTAAATAGACCTTTGAATTTTCAAGTTGAAATAATTCCCACTCAACAATATGAATTTCCCGCGAGTAAATTTTAAAAGGTAATTTAATCATAAACCTCACAATCACAATTTCAGGATTGTTTAAGTCCTAAATTGGATCAAAACCTTTATTGAGTCATCTTTAGATGACTTTAGCTATTAGCCTGGGATTTGAATCCCAGGTGGATATCGGTGTAATCGTATTATTGTTTATCGCCATATCCGGAGGGTGAGCAAAGCGGTATATCCCAACAAAAATAATTACCCCCCTCCGGAAAAATAAACTAAACTAAATCCGGAAATACCGATTGTACAGCCGGATGCACAATTTTATGATGGTCTACGTTCAATCCTTTAGCTAATGCTGGATTATTAACTAGGGCTTTGACTCCTTCATTCGCTAACTGCCGCACATAGGGTAAAGTACTATTATTTAATGCTTGAGTTGCTGTCCAAGGTACAGCACCCGGCATATTCGGTACACCATAATGTAATACTCCTTCTTCTTCATATACTGGATTTGTATGAGATGTCGGATGTAAAGTTTCAATACAGCCACCTTGGTCAACTGCAACATCTACAATCACCGTACCAGGATGCATTTTTTTGACTAATTCGCGAGATACTAATATAGGCGCTCGTCTTCCTAAAACTAAAACTGCACCAATAAGTAAGTCCGCTTGAGGAACTGCTTGTTCAATATGGGCGGAATTACTATAAAGTAGTTCAACTCTAGAACCAAATAAAGTTTCTAAATAAGATAAGCGATCGACATTAACATCTAAAATTTGCACTGTAGCACCCATACCGACGGCAATTTTCGCGGCTTCTGTTCCGACAACACCACCACCTAAAATTACTACTTTTCCCGGTTTAACCCCCGGAACTCCGCCTAAGAGTACCCCCCTACCACCTTGTTGACTTTCAAGGTATCTAGCACCAAACTGCACCGCTAGACGACCAGCTATGATACTCATAGGAGTAAGTAAAGGTAACTTATTTGCCCCCGGAAGTTCTACAGTTTCGTAGGCGATGGCTGTTACACCACAATCAATTAAATGTTCGGTTAATTTTCGATCCGCCGCTAAATGTAAATAAGTAAATATGATCTGTCCTTTTTGCAAAAATTTATATTCAGACTGGAGAGGTTCTTTGACTTTAACGATTAATTCGCGATTCCAAGCAGCTTCGGGTGTAGTAACAATTTCTGCACCTGCACTTGTGTAATCATCATCTGTAAATCCAGCACCAGCACCGGCTTGAGTCTCGATATATATATTATGACCCCCTTCCTTCAAAACTCTAACGCTCGAAGGACTCAACCCAACTCGAAACTCTCTATCTTTTCTTTCTTTCGGAACACCGATTTCCATGTACTGCCCCTAAATTAATTTACTGCTTTAATATTGCTTTAACTGTAGTCTGTCAATTAAATAGCAGCCATGCTGAATTAAATATTACAAATTTTATGTTAAATACCCTCTTGTTACGCAAATCCCGATTACATCAGCTTTTTTAGCCATGGTTACTACCTTGTTACGTTATATAAAAAATAGTAAAATTTTGTGAAAAGTATTTAAATGCCTAAGATCAAAATCTAGGTGAGCAAATTCAATTTCTTTTAAGGAGGTATTTTTCATGACAGTACAACAGCCGCAACCAACCGTTACACCAAAGCTAGAAGAACCCAAGTTAGGATTTAACGAATATGCGGAACGCTTAAATGGTAGAGCTGCAATGATTGGTTTTTTAATTATGATGGCTATTGAATATCTAACCGATCAAGGGGTATTATCCTGGTTGGGACTCAGGTAGTTAAATAATTGATAATTGTCAATTAGCAATTGTCAATTTTTGAATAAATCTGGTCGTTATTGGGGGAAACTTTTCAATATTAAAGGTTTAGCGAAAGTCGGGGCTAAACTGTGTTTCATGCAAAACCAAGATGAAATAACTTTTAGTCTCCCGACTTGAAATATTTTATATTTTTCACAAACTATTTTTGAGCTAGTTTTGAGCTAATTTTTATCCTTGTGTCAACAAATATCTTTATAGACAACATTTATTTTTGAAAAAATTTTATTAATGAGTATTGTCTTAAACTTGCAATTGAATTCCTATAACCCTGATAATAAATAGACTTAGGAAACTTAAATTTTTAGTAAACTAAGGGCTAATAACGGAATTAGGTTCTTGCCTATTGAATAAATCTATAATAGTATTAATGCTTTGATATAAAGCGTTTATTACGCAGAAGCTATATTAGTAAACTTATACTAGCAGGGAACTGAAACACGCTGTGATGAATGCTGTATTTCCTCGGATGATCAAATCAGCCTACCGTAAAGAACCGCTAATCACTATATTAATAACTATGGGAATAGTGGATGCGCTAATTGGTGGACTCGATGACAGTTGGGCATTGTTTATTTTTGGCTTAGGAACTGCGGGAATAGCTTTGGTAATCAGATGGTGGAAAATTGAGCAAAGTGTTGCTTTACAAGAGAATAATCAAGAACCCGTAAAACAATTATATTTACCAGAGCGTTCTTCAAAATCGGCTTTACCAATGCTGAGTATATCTAAGAAAAAACCACCGCAGTAACAGTTAAGTCCTACTTTTGAATTTATGAAGGTAAAAATTAACGTTAAATATTCTATTGTCAATCCTTGGAGGAAAAAGGCAAAATAGATTTGAAGGAGGGTTTCCCTCCTTTGTGATTTTTAAGGGTATTTACCCAATATATATGTGATTTATGAAAAGTTTTAGTAATAATTTTATTAAGTTTAAATTTGGAGTACCGGCGACTTTTAAATCTAAATCTAAATTCCAAGTATTCCTAGCGAAAAAGCTGAGTACAGTTTTGCTCGGCACAATCGGTATTTTTGGTATTGCTCAGTTACCATCAGCGAATCTAGCTACCGCACAAGTGAGAATAAATTCAGTAGATTCTATTGCCGCGAATAATTTTGCTAATCCTCAGTTAAAGCATACTTTTAAAGGACATATCGGAGCCGTTAAATCTTTAACTTTTAGCCCTGACGGGAGAATGCTTGTCAGTGGTGGTTCCGATAGCGATGGTATTATTCGTTTATGGAATATCCAAAAGAAGAAACGTCTGGGTGAGATTCGCAAAGCCCATCAACAATCGATACAATCTTTGTTAATTTCACCAGATGGTAAATATTTGGTTAGTTCTAGTACTGATAATAGTGTTAATATTTGGAGCTTGCAAAACTATAAATTTATTCGTTCCTTTAAAGCACATAGCAGTAATGTACTATCTATAGCAGTAACTCCAGACAGTAAAGTTCTCGTCAGTGGTGCATTAGATGGAATTCGGATATGGGATTTATTACAACAACGTCCTTTAGCGACATTAGCACGTTTTGATCATCTAATTCACGCCGTAGCTATTAGCCCTGACGGTAGAACATTGGTAAGTGGGGATAATAAAGGCGTTGTCAAACTCTGGGATTTGCAAACCGGAAGATTAATTCGCGGATTCAAAGTTCATTCACGGGAAATCAACGATGTTATCTTTACCCCCAATGGAAATAGTATTATTAGCGCAAGTAACGATCGCACTGTAAAAATGTGGAACTTCAATTCCGGAGAAGTGCTGCAAACTTTCACCGCACACAATAATTCAGTAATTGCCATCGCAATTAATCCAGATGGAAAAACTCTTGCTAGTGGTGGAAAAGACGGTATTAAACTGTGGGATTTAACAACAGGAAATTTATTGAATTCACTTTACGGACATTCTGACTGGGTAAGTTCCCTTGCTTTTAGCCCTGACGGGAAGACTCTTGCTAGTGGTGGTTTTGATAAAACTGTTCGACTTTGGGAAAGTCAACCACCGACAGTTAATGCAGAATTAAAGATTAAAGATTAAAATTATCACCTACTGATTGACAAAAATTAGGCTATCTGATGTATTTCAGTTTACGCATAATTAGCGACAAAAAATCTAAAAATGTCATGTTTTAATCCATTTTAATGGAATTGTGCCATCAGACTGAGGTTTGGAAGCCCAGGCGGGTGAAACAATTAGTAATTCTTTTAACTATAGGTTTCTATGGTGCAAGATATAAACTATCGGATTTTAAACCTCGAATTTCCAAGCCAAATTCTTCTGTCATTACCGCTATTAGCCTACCAAGTGTCCAGCTATAGGTTTGATGCTCTGGTAGCGGTGTCATAAGTTCTAAAGTACCCCGATAATAAGTCATGCTCCCGCTTAGGATGCTCTGCAAAAGCAGATAAAAAAAAAGAACTTAAATTTATTCCTGGTAAAATGTATGTTTATTTTTATAAAAATATTCCCAAATTAGATATTGATTTACTATTTCCTAACGTTACGACCAGTATGACTTGGAAAGATAGATTATTATTTGGTATTCCCGCTATTGGTGCTGCAATTCCTTTGATTTTAAGAGCATTACCAAATATATTTTTACTAATTGCGGCAATTTTACTAGTATTAAATGCAGAACCTTTGGTGAAAGAATTGAAAGTTGAACAGTATCAAGTTAGAGATGTAATGCCGGTTTTAGTAGCTACTTTATCGTTAGGAATGGCTTTGGGCGGATTTGCTTTTAAACAATATAGTAATTATAAAAGTAAGAGAATTAAGTTTCAAAAAGATGTTACAGAAACACTTTTATTTAAGAATTTAGGTAATAACGACAGCGTTTTTCAAACTTTTATCGACTTGGCAGAGGAAGAGGAGTGTAAAGAAATCATTCTTGTATATTACCATTTGATGATTAGCAATAATTCACTAAAACCTGAAGAGTTAGATATTCGTATCGAAACTTGGATGAAAGAAAAACTAGGGACTACAATCAACTTTGATATTCATGGTCCTTTAGATAATTTAGCAAATATTCGCGGTAAGCTTATTAAAAATGGTGTAGTTAAGGATGATACGCCATTATTATCATTATTAAATTACGACAAAGAAGGATTTTGTAACGTTCTTCCTCTTGATGATGCGAAGAAAATTATCGATTATGTTTGGGATAATGCCTTTAATTATAATGGGATAACTTTGTAGATATATATATGATAAATGATAAATAATAAATGCTTCAAAGCAATCAAAAATTTATAAAAAACCGGGAGCTATACTATTTTTTTTGTCAGATATACAATAAATACGGTATGTTATGAAAGCTGTAATTTATAGTCTGTATTTAAAATAAGCGACTTAACAAGAGAAATATGATTGGAGAATTTGAACGGAATCAAATATATCATATGGACTGCTTAGATGGGCTAAAGCAGATACCGAATAATTGTATTGATATTGCCATCACTAGTCCTCCTTATTGGGGACAAAGAGGTGATGAAGGAATTGGATTGGAGGAAGATCCAAGGCAATATATTAATAATTTAACTCAAATACTACTTGAAGTAATGCGCGTTATAAAACCTAGTGGAATTTTGTGGCTGAATATGGGAGATGCTTATAATACCCCTATTAACTGGAAGTTGGATGACCTTAAGTATTCAACTTTAGGTGCAAATGGTAATGGATTAGCAGCAACTAACTCTGCTTACACAAAAAATAGAGGGATGCGACGTGCTTTTGTCGAAAAAGAAGTAGGTTGGCTTCAGTATGGTAATCTTCTTTCTTTACCTTGGCGAATTATCCTTAATTTATGCGATCGCGGTATGTATTACCGAGGTGAAATTATTTGGACAAAAAGAAAAGCTATGCCAGAAGGTAGATGTCGAAGACCACATCGTAAGCATGAATCAATTTATATTATTGCTAAAAATGAAAGGCATAATTTCCTTACTAAGCCACCATGTCCCTCAGTATGGGACTTAAAACCTGACTCAGCAGAAAATAAAGAACATACTAGCACTTTCCCTTTAAGTTTACCTCTTACTTGTATTGAATTCAGTGGTATTGAGAACGGAATAGTATTAGATCCATTTATGGGAAGTGGTACAACCGCAATAGCTGCGATTATTAAAGGGTTTGATTACATCGGGTTTGAATTGAATAAGAAAAACTGTATGAAATCTCAAAGCAGAATAAAAGAATTGACTTACCAATTATGTCTTGATTTGTAAACCGTTTCTATACTTCTGCCATGCAGCAATAATTTTTGATGGGAAAACATCTTCTGTTGGTTTTAAGGAGCAAACGAATATACGTTTTCCGCTTAGTGTAGATTTCAAGCGTCCTTCGATTTTAGCGATATATGACTGATGTTGTCCAAGCTTTTGTGCAAGGACAATTTGCGTGATGCCACGTTGTGATCGAGCGTTAATTAGTTGTTTGATTAGTTGGATATATCTTGGATCATGGATTGTACTCATCCTAATTATGGGAACATATCATCAATGATTATCCCAAAAAAGGATATTTTATGTCTTCAATGTAAATCCTATAACGATTGCATAAAAAAGCTTGTATTCTGCAACGCCGCTTTTATGTATACTTAACCTGTTTATTTCATAAACATCAACATCATGCTGACAATTACAAATATTCAGCAATCGCAAATCTATGAAATCTTTAATTAACTACGGCATATATTTTAAGTCATAACCCTCACATCAAAAACCAAGTAAGTCAAGTATTTACACGCAAACTATAAATCATAAATATGAACGGATAACACTTGTCAGTATATCTTCTGAACTCATCAAGTAACCGTATAGGTTATATGTTGTAAGTTATATCGCATCTACTATGTAACGGTGTACTTATTCTTCTATAATCTTGATTTTTCTTTGATTGAAAACTACTGTTTGAAACCACAATATTTTTTATTTTTTTTGGTTTCGAGCGATATTTTGACTCCGAATTGATTGTTGTTTTGCTGCTAGCAAGTATAATAATTTTATTTTTAGGAAAGAAAATAATAGAATTAAAACAGGGATTAAAGCAAGAGGTTAATCAGCGCAAACAAACAGAAGAAGTACTGCTTTTAAGTCAAAATCGTTTAAAATTACTCAACACAATTCTGAACGGCGCTCCTTTGGGAATGTCTGTTAATCAGATAATTCAAGATACTATCAAACAACTTAAGAGATACTTTCCTTATTTAAAAGTTGGTTTTTCAAATATCGATAATAATGGTGTTTTAACTGTTACTCATGCTGTGGAAACACCAGATACGGCAAAACTAAAAGGATTTACTGCTGATTCTACTACTGTTCCTGATTATTTTTTTAGTTTAATAAACGGTCAAAGATTTATTGTTGAGGATGTTATTAGAGATAAACGTTTAGCATCATTAGCATCTGATATTTTAAAAGTTGATAATCAAGCTATTTTAGAAATACCGTTACGAGATTCAAGTGGTTTAATTGGTATACTCGGTTTTTATTCTTCGCAACCCCGGAAGTGGAGCGAGTATGAAATTAATACAATTACCGAAGTTGCTAATTATTTGATGGTAGCAATTCAGGATATTCAAACTCAAGAAGAAAATAAACGCATAGAAATCGAACTTAGAGAAAGTGAAGCATTTTTAAAGACGCTTTATGAGGTAGCAGTAGCTCGTAATTTTGATTTTGAACAACGCATTCAATATTTATTAGCAATGGGATGTCAAACATTTGGTTTGGAGTTTGGCATTTTGGCGCAAATTGAAGATAACCGCTATAACGTAACTGTCGCAAAGGCTCCAGATGATTTTTTGTATCCGGGATATAGTGTAGAATTAGAGCAAACTTTGTCTTGCGAAGTGCTAGAAAATGATGAACCTTTGATAATTGCACATAGTAAAAACTCTTCTTGGTGCAATCATCCCGGCTATCTAAGATTTGGTATGGAATCTTACATCGGAGCAAGGGTATTAGTTGCAGGTAAAGTTCATAGTACTCTTTCGTTTTCTAGCTTCAAGCCGCGACAAAAAAAGTTTCAAAATGCATATCGGGAATTACTCAAGTTAATGGCACAATGGGTTGGTAGTCAAATTGAACGTGAAATTGCTGAAAATGCTCTGAAACAGCAATTTAATCGCGCTTTGTTGCTCAAACAAATTACCCATGAAGTTCGTCGAAGTTTAGATGCAAAGCAAATTTTTGAAACTACTGCAATTCAAATTGCTAATACTTTTAAAGTTAATCGTTGTTTAATTCATAAGTATATATCCGGTTCAATTCAGAAGATTCCTACCGTCGTGGAATATTTAGAACCAGGGATACCATCCATGCGACATTATCAAATACCAATTCTTGGTAATCCCTACGTTGAGAAAATGTTATCTCAAGATAGCGCGATCGCAACACCGAATGTATTTGCAGAAACATTGTTAGAATCTGAATTAGATATCTGCCATCAAATGCAAATTAAGTCTATGTTGGTGATTCGCACTTCATATCAAGGTGAGTCAAATGGTAGTATCGGATTGCATCAATGTAATTATTATCGTCAGTGGACTAGGGATGAAATCGAGTTATTAGAATCTGTCGCGGCACAGGTAGGAATTGCTCTTGCCCAAGCTCATCTTTTAGAACAAGAAACTCAACAAAAACAAGAACTTACTATTAAGAATAGTCAATTGGAGCAAGCAAAGCTTGAGGCTGAAGCTGCTAACTGTGCCAAGAGTGAATTTTTAGCGATGATGAGTCACGAAATTCGCACACCAATGAATGCAGTGATTGGTTTGAGCGGACTTTTATTGGATATGGATTTGACTCCCAGACAATTAGATTTTGTGGAAACTATCCGCAGTAGTAGCGATACATTGCTAGCGATTATTAATGATATTTTAGACTTTTCTAAAATAGAATCGGACAAATTAGATTTAGAGAAAATTCCGTTTAATTTGCGTGATTGTGTCGAAGAATCTTTAGATTTATTAACTTCTCAAGCTGCTGCAAAAAACTTAAATTTAGCATATACAATTGATTCTCAAATTCCAATTTCAATTATTGGAGATGCAACGCGAGTTCGACAAATTTTAGTTAATTTACTGAGTAACGCAGTTAAATTTACCGAAGTAGGTGAAGTGGTTGTTTCTGTAACAGCAAAACAATTAACGAGTAATTTATCAATAGATAATTATCAAATACAATTTGCTGTCAAGGATACGGGAATTGGTATTCCTAAAGATAGAATGAACCGATTATTTAAACCATTTACCCAAATTGATGCTTCAATGACTCGTCAATATGGGGGAACAGGATTGGGTTTAGCAATCAGCAAACGTTTAAGCGAAATTATGGATGGTACGATGTGGGTAGAAAGTACTGTAGGAGTCGGTTCTACATTTTATTTCACAATTACAGCCCAATCAGCACCAAGTTGCGGAGTCAGTAATCTTGAGAATATTCAACCACATATAGCAGCAAAACGATTGTTAGTAGTAGATAATAATCCCACCAATCGCCAAATTCTCACTATACAAATGCAGAAATGGGGAATAATTGTTTTCACCGCAGCAGACAGTTTGCAAGCTTTAGAATTGATTGAATCCGAGGAAACATTTGATATGGCTATTATAGATATACAAATGCCAGAAATCGATGGTTTAAACTTGGCTTCCGAAATTCATTCTATATTAGGTTACGAACAATTACCTATAGTAATTTTAATTTCCGTCGATCAATTAACTCAACAACAAATCGCAGCCAAATCGGAATTTGTCACTTTACTTAGCAAACCAATCAAACAATCCCAACTTTACGATACTTGTGTTCGTATCTTATCTGGGAAACAAATTTCTATTTTATCTTCCACACCCTCACCATCTAAATTTGATTTACAACTAAGCGAAAAACTACCCTTAAACATTCTTTTGGTAGAAGATATGCCTTTAAATCAAAAAGTCGCTTTACATATGTTACAGCGATTAGGTTATAGTGCTGATGTCGCTAGTAATGGGTTAGAAGCTCTTGCGAGTTTGCGCCGTCGAGATTACGATATCGTTTTCATGGATGTGCAAATGCCCGAAATGGACGGACTACAAGCAACTCGCCATATCTGCAAAGAATGGGTTCCCCCCAATCGTCCTTGGATTGTTGCCATTACGGCTAATGCTATGCAGGGAGATAGGGAAGAATGTCTCAACGCTGGAATGAATGATTATATTAGTAAACCTATTCGCGCTGATGCTTTGATTCAAGCTTTTCATAACTATAAAAATTTACAACAATCATTAAATCAAGATTCAGATTCTACTGCTGTTTTTAAGCGGGAAAAATCAAAATTGAGCGAGACACAACCAGTTCTTGATACTGAAATATTACAAGATTTGAAAGATATGGCAGGTGATGATGCTTCAGAAATGCTCGCAGAATTAATTGATAGTTATCTCGAAGATGCACCGCCAAAATTACAAGAAATTTCCAGAGCCATTAATAAAAATGATGCTGAAAATCTACGTAATTATGCTCATGCGTTAAGGTCGTTGAGTGTCACCGTTGGTGCTGTATCCTTAGCTGGGGTATGCACTGAATTAGAAGCAATCGGTCGTTCTGGAACTATATCTCGTGGTGCTTCTACTCTAGTCAAAAAACTCGATACAGAGTATCAAAAAGTACAAACAGCTTTGCAACAACACTATCCTACCAGGAGGCATCATGAATAACCCTAAATTGCAAAATCATCTACCCCAAATTCTCGTAGTGGATGACCAAAAAACTTTACGACTAGTACTACATAAAGCAATGGAGAAACAGGGATATCGGGTAATTGAAGCCTGCAACGGGCAACATTGTTTAGATATCTGTGATAAAGTTATGCCGGACATGATTTTACTCGATGCGATGATGCCTGGTATGGATGGCTTTGAATGTTCTACCAAATTGCAAGCACTTATGGGCGGCAATTGTCCGCCGATTTTAATGATCACAGTTCTCGATGATCAAGAATCTATCGAACGAGCTTGGAAAGTGGGAGCAAGCGACTATATTACCAAACCCATCGATTGGGATGTACTTGCACGAAGAGTTCATCGCTTATTAACTTCTCAATGGGCAATATTAGAAACTCGTCGTCAAATTGAACGAGAATGTCGATTAACAGTAAGTTTAGAAACAGCAAATCGAGAATTACAAAACCTTGCTACTACTGATTTAGTAACTAAAGTCGCCAGCCGTTCCTATTTTAACGAATATCTACAGCGCGAATGGAAACGATTACAAAAGTATCAATTATCTCTTTCTTTAATTCTATGTAAAATTGATTTTTCACAATCTGATTCAGCTAAAAATGAATATTTACGTCAAATTGCTGACACCATGCACAAATGTAAAAAGCACTCCACCGATTTCATTGCTCGTTATGGTGATCAAGAATTTGCCATGCTTTTAGCAAATACTCAAGCTGAAGAAGCAACAGAAGTAGTCAAAACAATTAAAACATCGATTAAATCTTTAAATATAGAAAGCGAATTTATCAATATTAATTTCAGAGTTGCGAGTATGATTCCAGATTCAGAATCATCTGCATATAAATTAGTTAAAAATACAGAAAAACAATTAGCAATTAACAATTATCACTTACTATAATAAGACGCTTAAAAAGAGACTTCTTAACCAACTTTGAACACCTCATGGCATGACTATCTTTGGTTTATGTTGTCAACCCGTGAGCTTAATAACGAGCGAAAATGAGCGTGCGATTGCACCAATGCTAAGTCTCTACATCTTTTTCGGAGATGTCTATTGATTTATGGAACAGTACGTTACTAAAAAGCCTTCGATTTCTTTGCTGTCACTTTCAAGCCGTAAACAGAATTATTCACAATATCTTTTCCGTAGGGTGTCAGGTTTGAGAAATCCCCGTTTTCTGCCATCTGTCGCTCTGTACATCTATCTTTCCACCAACTCCAAGCAAACCAACCGATTTGCTGCTGTTTTAAAATCGGCAACAATTTTTGATAGGTAAAATTATTTTGGGGAGCATGGTTTTTACCAGTACCATCAAGGTCGTAATAGCAATATGAAGTTGAATTATTAATGTTTTCATCTTGTTTATTAGCAATTTCACCGAAAACTATCGGTAAATTAGCATCGATCGCGGTTTTGAGGTGTGGGATACCATTATAACCAGCCCAATAAGCATGACCGCTAAATAGAAGATTGCGCGAGCGATCGCTATTAGTTAATTCCTTGCCAATTTTTGTAAACACCTCAATTGACATACCACAATCGGGTGCATCAATCATAATGGGAACTTGTAAGTGTTGGCGAATTTTGGCGATCGCATTTTTGTAAGCATCTTTAAATGAGTTTAATGCAGTTGTGGGATTATTTGACCAACGATAAACACCCAATTCGTTAGCAAGGTTAATAATGAGATACTTTTGATGTTTCTTAAGTACGCTCAAAACGGGTTGGGATGTCCACCAGGGAATTAACTCGCTATTTAGTAAATTTACATCGGATTTACAGGTCAAATCTCCCAGAAATACAATTGGAATGATACGGTTGGCTTTACATTTAGTCAGAAATTTATCCAAATCTGCAATTGAATAATTAGGGCGATCTACTTGACCATAGTTCTTATACCATTGAATTCTAACAGCGTTAGCTCCCGTCTTGGCTAATTCTGTGAGTTTATCGGTTTGAGGAAAATTCCAATCATCTAGTAAGGGTAGATTAATTCCTCGTAAAATAATTTTGTTTCCTAGAGAGTCGTATAAGAACTTACCTTTTGTATAAAAAGTATTGCGACGAATCAGTTTTTGGGGATTGAATGGTTTAGCAATAGCCTCAAAGGGGGATAATAAATTTGTAGCATAAGCAACTCCAGCCAAAGTTAAAAATTTACGACGTTCCATAAGTTATTCTTGGTTTTCTTTAGTATTTATTTGCAAATATTTCGATCGGATTCATCTAGATAGGGACTATTTTGAAGATAGTCTCCCAACCAACCGCAACCTCTGCTTCTTAACCTTTCTAAATCTAGGATTTCGGCTTGCCAAAGTTCCACAAATCCTCTATCATCAACGGAAATTATTTTTTGACCATCTCGACTAAAAATTAGATTCCAGATCGGATATCCCTCTGCCTCGATGGTTCTAATTTCTTTCCCATCTGTTACTTGCCAAAGTCGGATTGTGCCATCAGCACTGGCTGAAGCTATAATTTTACCGTCAGGACTAAAGCTGATTTTGGTAACTTGGGCTATGTGACCATTTTTAGCACGAAGTTTCATTTGTGTCGTTTCTGAGGAAGATGGGAGAGTTTTAAGTAATTGTCCATCTAAATTCCAAAGTTTAATGGTTTTATCTTGACTCGCTGAAGCGATAATTTTACTATCGGGACTAAACTTGGTATCTGTAATATAGCTAATATGTCCTTGAATAATTTTGAGATTTTGACCTTGTAAATTCCAAAGTTGAATTGTGCCATTATTATGACCAGAGGCAATAATTTTACTATTGGGACTAAAGTTAACACTACGAACTTTACCTACATTCCCGGCAAAAGTTTTAAGTTCTCGACCGTCTTGATTCCAAAGTTTGATAGTACCATCAAAACTAGCACTAACTAAAGTTTGATTATCTGGACTATAACTAATATCAACTACTTGGTCTTGATGTCCCGTAAAAGTTTTGATATTTTCACCATTCAAATTCCAAATTCTAATAGTTTTGTCGGTATTTGCTGTTGCAATGGTTTGCCCATCGAGGCTAAATTTGAGAGTCCAAATCCGATTCCATTGGTTATTAATATTGGTATCGATCGATTTAATCAGTTGACCATCAATATTCCAAAGTTTTACTGTATTATCGTCTCCAGCAGAAGCGATAATTTTACCATCGGGACTTGCACTTACACTCCAGAGAGAATCTCGGTGTTCAATTAAGGTTTTAGGCTCTGTATTGTGAATATCCCAAAGTTTAACTGTATTATCGCCACTTGCAGAAGCTATCGTTTGATTGTCAGGGCTAAAGCTAGCACTGAAAACAGAAAATTTATGCCCTTTCAAGGTTTTTAATTGTCTACCATCTATACTCCATAATTTAATCGTATTATCAGCGCTGGTAGAAGCGATTGCTTCTCCATCAGGACTAAAACTGACACTAATTGCGTAATTATCGTGTTTGCGAGGTTCTTTGGGAATAATCTCTTTTCCATCCAAATTCCACAGCTTAACAGTAGTGTCTCCTGCTGCTGTGGCAATAGTTTTACTATCTGGACTAAAACTAACACCAAAAATCGATTTCTCGCTAGCTTTAAAGGTTTTGATTTGTTGCCCATCTGCGTTCCAAATGATTAATATCCCGCTCAAATCTGCTGTAACTATTTTCGTCCCATCGGGACTGCAACTAATAGCCCAAACTGGTTCTTTATGACCATTAAGAGTTTTAATTTTTCTACCATCAATATGCCAAAGCGTGACTGTATTTTTTTGGCTGGGAGCAACAATTATTTTACCATCAGGACTGAAGCAAATACTACTCATAAATTGTTCTTCATTCTGTCCTGCAAATGAAGCAATTTTTTGTCCTTTAATATCCCAAACCGTGACATTATTCTGTGAGTCGATCGCGGCAACCTTTTTGCTATCCGAACTAAAAATTACATTACGGAAAATTTGATTTTTGACTGTAATTTTTTGGATTTCTTTGCCAGTAATGTTCCAAAGCCTAACCGTATTATCCTCACTAGCAGTAGCAATCATTTGACCATCTGGACTAAAAACCACACTCCTGACGGCATCATTATGTCCCTCTAAAATATTTTTTTCTTTGATTTTGAAAATAGTACGTTGCAATGCTAATCTAACTGATTCTTGAGTATTGGTATCTACATGAATTAATGATTTGAATTGCTTCGCTGCTCGTAATGCGACAACTAAAGCCTCAAGTTGTCGATCTGAATTTAATAAGGCATTTGCAGAAATACTCAAGGATTTTGTCTTCTCTAGTTGTATTTCCTGGAGCATTTTATTTGCCCAAATTCCTACAAATATTGCTATAATTACTACGAATCCTAACACCCCACCTCCAATCTGAATTCTGCGTTTAGCTTTATGATTGGCAACAGATAAAACATCGTTGGCTTGAGATAATATTTGCGTTGCTTCCGCTTCTACTTGTAACTTTCGCTGGATATCCCGCTTTTCTAATTCCTGACTCGCATCTAAAAATCTTCGATCCAAATCACTCAAACCTTTATCTGCTGACCAGTTTCGCGCATCTTGCAAACTTTGTCCCCGCAATAAACGCGACTCATCGGTAAAATCAGAATTCACCCAAGCGTTGAAAGCTTGGTTATAGGGACGAATATTTGCGAATGCTCGATCGATCCAAGCCAGGTTAAATATTTCTGCATAGATACGATTGTATACTTGCAGTTTATCTGTTTGTTTGACAACTAATCCGGTTAAACGTAATTGGGTTTGTTCGGGACTATCGGTAGCGGGTATTTCTCCAGCTTGTAAAATTTGTTGATATAGTCCCAGCAATCTTCCAGCTTGATTCTCGGAAATTCGAGTTAAGCGATCGCGGATAGTTCGTAAATGCTCTGGTTCGTCCTGTGCTTCCCAATTTTGGATCATTTGTGTTTGTACCAATCTTTCCACATATTCCCGTTCTCGTCCCTCTGGGAATGAATCTGAAGAAATACAAATCAATTGACAAAGTTTCTGGGTTAAAAATGGTTGTCCCCCAGTCCAGTATAAAACTTCTTCGAGGATTATCCTTGGTCGAGCAACTATCCCTGACAAACCTTGACCTAAAACTGCAACTTCATCTAATTTAAAGCCAGTTAATGCGATCGCTCGACCAATATTGAAGGGTGTACGGTTTTTATCGGCAATTAAATCTGAGGGAGTTGCAACTCCCAATAAACAAAAAGTGAGACGTTGATATTCTGGATTATCAGCACGTTGATTGTAACAAGCTCGAATAAAAGCAAAAAAATCATCTTTAAAACTGATATTTAAAATACTATCAATCTCATCAATAAAAATAATAATTTTCTCAGAAAACTCCGTTAATAAGACATCATCAATAAACTCGCTCAACCGTTGCTTTGGTGGTAAAAATTCACGCGATCGCACCAATCACCAAAGTTAACTTTTCTCGATAGACCAAAACCCCGTAATAACTCGGAAACAAACCCACCATACCATTCAACGGGAGTAACGTGGCTACCAATTCGAGTTAAATCAACTGAAGCGCATTTTATCCTCCGTTCCTTAAATTGTTTCATAATATGTACTCGCAAGCTCGACTTTCCCATTTGCCGCGAGTTTAAGACGTAGCATAAATCCCCATTTTTCAACGCTTCATAGAGTTCACCATCAGCTTGCCGCACCACATAAGTTGGATGCTGATACTCAAGGCTACCTCCTAATTTGTAATAGTTGAAAGATGTCATGTGACTTTCAATATATATTTATTGTTAATTCTTGGAATACAAATACATTTGATAACCTCAACTTACAATATTTAGTCCAGAAACTCTCCTTTTTTGAGAATATCTGACTTTTCCTGACATTTACTGATTTTTCCTAACACGATTATTTTTTTGGGATTTATTGCTCAGTGATAATACTGATTATATATGTATTTACAGTCTTAAAGCTAAAGAACATAATCTTAGTTAACGATAAGCAAACACAAAGAAAATTCTATGAAAGTCAAAAAACTCAGTTTTGGATTATCAACACTTGCAGCCCTGTCAGTGATTCCGGTTGCAGTTGTGGCGATGCCATTAGTGGTGAACCAGCCAGTACATGCACAAGCAGTCTACGGACTTATTTTTGATAAATGGGCAAGCATGGGTGGTTCTAACAGTGCGCTCGGCGCTGCTAAAACCGATGAACAACCTGCTGCTAGAGGAGGACGATTCAATGAGTTTAAAAATGGTTTTATTTATTGGCATCCCAAATTTGGCGCACATGCTGTCTATGGACTCATTGGTGTGAAGTGGAACCAACTTAGACGAGAAAATGGTTTGGGTTATCCCATTACCGATGAGCTTCCAACTGCCAACGGAGGAAGATTCAATGATTTTGAGAATAACGCATCAATCTACTGGCATCCCAACACTGGTACTTATGCGGTGTATGGTGATATTCGCACAAAATGGGTAAGCATGGGACGTGAAAAAAGCCGCTTAGGTTATCCAACTTCCGACGAACAGCCTAGTGGTTCTGCGGGGCAGCGAGTTAGTAATTTTCAAGGAGGCGCAATTTACTGGAATTCAGGTTCGCGCCAAGTTACTGTTACTTACAAATAAGCAATTTCATAAATGGTAATGAGAGCGACCTGGAATTTTTGTGCAATTTTATGGTTGTTGGAGAAATTGAATAATTACAACATCTTCTCAAAGCATTTCAAACCTAAAAACCACAACTCAAACAAACAGGAAATAGGAAGTAGGAGCAATTATGAAATTTAACTTGTTAAAAAAAATATTGAGTATTTCAACTGTAGGTTTATCGGTTTGTGGAATGTTGCTAACATCATCTTCATCCGTTTATTCTCAAAGCAGTGGTGAAATAGTTTCTTTTAAGTCCCATAACTATCCTGACCGTTATATTCGTCACCGGAACTTCTTGGGCTACTTAGAACCAATCGTTGACGATTTGGGAAGGAAAGACGCAACTTATAAACTTATACCGGGGTTGGCAAATAGTAAATGTACTTCATTTGAATCCATAAACTTTCCAGGTCACTTTTTGAGGCACGAAAATTTCCGTCTGAAATTGGCAAGGAGAATCAATCAGCGACTTTTTAGAGAAGATGCTACATTTTGCATTAAGAATCGACTCTTTGGTGACGATCGTTCTAGTTGGTCATTTGAATCCGTAAACTTTCCTGGACACTACATACGACACAAGAATTTTGAGTTGTGGGTTGAACCATCAGATGGTAGCGATTTATTCAGAAAAGATGCGACGTTTGGTATCGATAGTCCTCTCTATCGATAGCATAAAATTATTCCATGCAGTGCATAAAACTAAAAAATCAATCATATAAAACCAACACAAAGCTAATGAGATTTATAGACATAATTCAGGCTATAAACAAATCTTTACTTTGGCAAAATATTGGAGATATCCTATGTTATTGAGAAAATTATATGAGAGTAGAAGCTTACTTTCCAAAGGCATATTAACTAACATTCTGACTGTTGCGGTTAGTTCGATATTATTAACAAATATTCCTATAAGCCAAGTACAAGCAATATGTGCAGCTTCTTACAGCAATTTAGATTTTGAACAACAACCATCATCTTATTGGAGAACTGAAGGACGTGCAGGTTTTGATGTTAAGAAAGGATATAGTTTTAAAGGTTTAAATAATGCCTGGATGCGAAATGTTTCTGGTTGGAATGGCATCCGTCAGAAAGTACGTCTTAAACCAAATTCTAATTACATATTGGAAGCTTATGTACGGACATCAGGTAACGTCACAGATGGATATTTTGGGGTTCGTGATGCCCGACAAAAAGTGTGGTCAGAACTCAAATTTGGCAGCTTACCACAATACACAAAATTGACCATGCAGTTCCGAACTGGTAATACCCAAGAATACAACATATTTACAGGTTTTTGGGCATTAGGACAAGATAGCTGGGTTCAAGTTGATAATTATTCTTTGAAAGGTCCTAGTCCCGGATGTGCTGATACCGAATAATTTTTCATAACTGTAAATAGAGAAAACATAGCTACTTATAAACAATATTGGAGATATTTTATGTTTTGGATGAAATCAACCTTAATTGCAACTTTTGTATGTGGTTTATTCGGAAGCTCTACAACTATAGCAAATGCCAAACCATTGGTTGAAAAGATACAGACACAGGCGCGTAACACTGAAATTAGTGGAAATATAGTTAAAGGAGATTCCAATGTTGGGAATATTTCTTGCAGTCAAATTTCTGTGGTTTTGAAAGAATTTATTCCTCAAAAACCGCAAAGTAGTCAATTTGGTGAATTTAGTATTCCGAAAGAGAAACTTTTAGGTAACTCAGCTTTAATGACGGGTAATAATCTAAATGAAGGTTGCAGGTACACTTTAACATTCAATTACTTACCCGTAAAAAGAGCTTACGGTGCAAGCACTTTTCAAATTAGTGCTAATGCTGCTGGGATAGCTGGGAATCAATTTGTCAGCTATCCATTTCCTAATAGTCTCGATATCCAAGTATTTACTCCTCCTGCTCCTCCTCGGTAATTGAGCAAATCAGGGTAATACCAATTCTTTGTATTAGCGAAGCTTTGCTTAGCCCTTACCCTACGGGAACACCTAAGTCGTCAAAAAACTCGGTTGTGGATTATCAACACTTGCAGCCCTGTCAATAAGTGCATTGCTAGCGAGCAGCATTTATCCCCTAGCAATTAATGCTCAAAATATTGGACAAACCTCCCAACCTTTAATCGTAAAGAAGAGTACTATTTGGCAGGAGAAAAATATTAGTGTCTGCTGGGAAAATGCAGGGAATAATAATACAGAAAGAAATTGGGTAAGAGATGCTATTGCTAGAACTTGGGAAAAAGAAAGTACCATTAGATTTGTCAATTGGGGTAACTGCCAAGCGGATACTAAGGGAATCCGGATTTTAATTGATGATGTTAGACCCCATACAAAGGGACTTGGTAATAACCTAGATGGCAAGAAAAACGGCATGGTGTTGAATTTCACCTTTGCTAATTGGACTGGAGCCGTTAATGGGAAGGAATTGTGTCAAAATGGCGGGCGTTCACCATCGGGTTTTAATTCTCCCAATAGAATTGCTTCAACAACAGAGCAAGAATTTTGCGTCAAGGTGATCGCAGCCCATGATGGTTTATTGTTGGACGATAACAATTAGTGGTGGAGACGATTTTTTAGGTCGCTTAACTGTTAATGAGTCTGATGTTGGGGAAGTTAAGACAAAAATCGGAGATATCTTATATCTTATGTCATTATGATTACTAATATTTTTGAAAAAATCCGCTTTAGAGTCCCATTGACATTACTGCTTTAAGTGTTCTCGAAAATATTTTCGATATAACTGACAGCGTGGAACTAATTTATCGCCAACTCGTTTAACCAGTCCCATACTGTATAGTTGATATGCCTGCATTGTTTCGACCGCAACAGGTTCGTCAGCATTAACTACTTTCATAAATCCCGTAGTTAATTTTTCATTTGCTAAAATATTTTTCAGAATTCGTCGTAAATAAGCTTCGTAAATTCCGGCATTTGTGGGAGCATCCTCTAATAGTTTATCTAGGGTTTTCTCTCCCAAAGCAATGTGATAAAGTGCCAATCTTACTAAATAGGGATGACCTCCAATTAAAGAGATTAATTGTTGTATTTGATTTGAATTACAATCGTAATTATGACGTTGAGCTAAATTCTCTATTTCTTCTGGAGTAAATTCTTCTAATTCGGCTACCAAACCGATATTAAAAGGCGATTGATTTATATCTAATGACCCATAATTTTCAGTCGAATTAACAACTACTAGCCGTAAATTTTCCCAAATATCGATAGTTTTTGCCTCCTCATGCCAACTACGTAGCATTGCAAAAAAACCTTGGGAAATCTCAGGATACTGAAAATTATATCGACCTCATCTAATGCCAAAACTAAACTGCGATCGATAGTTGTTAAAATATTTTCTTCCAAATATGTTGTGCAGTTAATAATACTGCCCCGACATTCATCCCAATATTCATGGGAAAAAGCCGATAATTTTAATTTGTGGCTAATACAAGCACAAAACCAACGCAAAAATCTATCCAAACTACTAAAAACAGTTGCTTCTGCTTGTAGCAAGTTGACACGAACCGTACTATAACCCTCTTGCTTGGAGTGGGCAATAATGCGATCGCATAAAGAGGTTTTACCCATTTGGTGGGGAGCCTTTATCCGAATTAGGGCACCTGGTTGAAGAATTTTCTCATAACAAACAATGTCGATTTGCCTTTGGAGATAGAATAACGAGTTGATAGGTACAGAACCTTCTGGGTATTCTAGTGTTAGTTTATTAATGTTGAAATCTGTTGCTTGCTGTGAATCAAATTTACTTATTTCCTGTGAAATGATATTTGTATTGTTGCAACTTGCTATCACTTGATAACGGTTTACTAAGCGCCCGACTGCTGCACGAAAATTAGTTTTGTTGACCTCTTCTTCTAATACTTCCGACAATAATTTCCATAGTTTAAAACCAACATCTTGCCGTAAATAATTAGCTGCATAACCTTCTTTGTTAGCAATCTCTTCATAGCTCAAACTATGCCACGAACCTTCTAGAATAATTACTTCTATATCCTTCAGATGTCTATTTATTTTATCGAAAATAGCTGTGTCTAAGATTGATAAACTTTCTTCAAAGTTCATAATTATATTTAATTAAATTTTGTGAATAAATGCTAAGGACACAGCACAGTTTATGCAAATACAGACAGCAAGTAAATGAATAGCCTTAGAAAGCAACCAAATTCAAGTAGCTCAATCTGGAATAGATTTAGTGATCGCAACCAATTACGTATCTAATTTTACACTTAAAGCCTATGATTTGCAAAAAGTCTCGCTTTCTTGGGTAGCCGACGAAATACGTGCGTTTAGTGTTGTTGAGAATATTAACCATTTTTTGCGACTGGTGACACTATCTCAGCAAAAAAACCCTCTGAATGAATATCACAGAAGGGTTTTTTGATTTAAAAACCTGGCACCGAGCTATTTTCACAGGAGGCAACCCTCCAACTATCGTCGCCGCAACAGCGTTTCACCTCTGAGTTCGGGATGGGATCAGTGTGGTTCCACCGTGCCATAGGCAC
>JAAUSO010000339.1 GCA_012033205.1 Richelia sp. SL_2_1
TGTTACAGATTGCACTCCAATGGTAGAGTAGACAGAAGGTACTGCATCACCGGGACGATAGGGGAAACCTTGACTACCAGTAATAAAGAAAGTGCCGTTTCTTTCGCGACTTCTGACTACGCAACTACTTGCAATTAAAGCTTCGCTATCAATTGGGTTTTCTAGTAATTCTATGAGGCTATTCTGGATATCGCTATTATCTGGAGTGGTGAGATTAACATTTCCCGAAACCCCTAATCGGGAACTGGCTGTAATATCGCTTTGAGCAGTTTCATTAGTGCGGGGTTCGATACCAAAGATACCTTGAGAGTTAATCTTAACTTCACCACCAGTACCCGTGAAAGCATTGGCGGTAATATCGCTATTTTCTTTGGGAAAGGCGACAATGAAAGGAGTGTTAATGATAATATTTCCTCCATCTCCACCAAATTGTTCGTTTCCTGCGGTGGTGGAAATTTTACTACCGTTGCGGAGTAATAATAAATCTTCCAGGTTTAGGTTAATATCTCCGCCCGTATTGGTACGAGTTTCGGCAGAAATTTGTCCGTTATCAAGAGTCAGCAAGCCTGCGGCAAGCTGTACATTACCGCCAGTTCCTTCTCCTTGGCTATCGACGGCAATTTTCGCCCCATCTCGAATGGTCATAGTTATGGGGTCGATAATGATGTTACCACCTTGACCCCTGGAACCTTCAATTGTGATAGCAAAGATTCCAGTTCCGCTACCTGAAGCAGTAATATCTTCACTCACATTTAAGGTGATATTTCCGGCTTTTCCACTACTTTCGGTAGAAGCCGAGATTTCAACTCCATCACTGAGGGTTAATTTTTGGGTGTCGATCTCAATATTACCTGCATCTCCGGTACCTGTGGTTTCTACTGCTAGTTTGCCTTGTCCGCTAATATTAATGGCTTCGGGGGCACTCATGAGTAGATCGCCACCATTACCACTTCCAGAAGTGGAAGCAGAAATCTTTGCCCCTAGTGCTAAGGTCAGGTCTAAGTTAGGTTTATTATTATCTGGCTGTAAAGTTAAAGTACCTGCGGGTGATTCTCCTTGGGTTTCGGCGAACACACCCACAATTCCTGCTAAATCAATCTTAGAGGCGTTTAAGGTAATATTACCACCACCTTCTGTATTTGTAGCGGTTTTGGTAGCTGTGGCGGTTATCTGGGCTTGATCCGATAAGGTTAATTCGGGGGTATTTACAGTAATGCTACCAGCCTTGCCTTCAGCACTAGTTCGAGCAAATATTCCACTATTAGAATCAGTAAAGGTAATTCCTCTATCTGCCGAGACATTTATACTGCCAGCATCACCTGTACTGTTGCTATCATTGACAATTGTACTATTATTAAAAATTATTAGACCGGGACTGGTGATATTTACATTTCCTGCGGGGTTTTCACCTTTGGTATCGCTTTCAATACTACTGTTGTTGAAGGTGAGATTACCGTTACTGGTGATATTTACATTTCCTGATTGACCTTTTTCACTCACATCAACAGGTTGGTTCGATATTGCCCCTATGCCACTATCTTCGGTTATACTAAGCTGCCTAGAAGTGATGATTTTGGTATTTGCGATCTCTAAATTCTCAGAACCAGTTAACTGGACTGTACCAGAAATTGAATTGGAAGACTCTGTTAAAATTCGTAGATCTCTAATACTGCCTTTAGTTTTTAATGTTATGTCTCCACCTCTGCCTCCATTTTGTTCTTCAGATAAAGCAAAGGAAACAAGTTGCATTCCAATAGTATTTTCATCTCCAGCTATATCATTATTTCTGGCAAAGAGGTTTATTGTCCCTCCATTTCCTGCATTACCTTTAAAAGAAAGTGAGGAAGAGTCGAGTTTATTCGCAAAAATGCTGCCACCAGCTTTCAAGGAAATTGCTCCTCCATCCCTTGCATTGCCAGAATCAGAAGAAGAGGAAGATTTAAGGTTATATGTAAAGATATTTCCACCGGCATTAAGGATAATGCCTCCTCCATCCCTTGCATTGCCAGAATCAGAAGAAGAGGAAGAGCGGAGAATACCTCTAAAGGGAGGATTGCTTAATTTATTAAATGTACTAATATCGCCGCCAGCATTAAGGGTAATTGCTCCTCCATTTCCTGCATTACCTCGAAAAGAAAGTGAGGAAGAGTCGAGGATAGTTGCTCCTGTGCTGTCAACAATATCACCACCAGCATTGAGGCTAATAGCTCCTCCATTCCCTGCATTCCCAGAATCAGAGGAAGACGAAGAATTGAGTGTAGCCACAGAAAGAAAGGAAAGGCTAGTTTCTATGCGAGTTTCTTTTACAAAGATATCGCCACCAGCATTGAGGCTAATAGCTCCTCCATTCCCTGCATTCCCAGAGGAAGATGAAGAGGAAGAGTTAAGAATGCCTGTGCTAATATCCCCACCAGCCTTGATAAATATATTCCCCGCTTTGCCCACTGCTTCATCTTCTACAGTGCTGAATACTCCACTAGAAAAGCCATCTTTGTCTTCCCCATCAAATTTGACAAAGCCATTAGCTTCAATAATAACACTACCTGCATCCCCTTTACCTGCACTTTGAGTACCAAATGCTTCACGAGTACTAGTTAGTAATTGAGCGCCATCTCGTAGTGTCAAGTTTGCAGCATTAACGGTAATATTCCCCCCATTACCCACACCTCCTGCTTCCACTGTGCTGAAGATATTAGCATCTGTAAGGGAAATTGTATCTTTGGCTGTTAGCGTCACATTCCCCGCTTTTCCTTCTCCGAATGTTGAGGCAGCAAGTGCAGCACCTTCTGCTAAGTTGAAGGAACCGGCATTAACGGTAATATTTCCCCCATTACCTCTTGAATCCCGGCGCACCTCATTAAAAATACTGCTATCAGCAACTGTTATTTCTCCTGTCGCATTCAGGGTAATATCTCCGGCAACAGTTTCAGGTGTCCCCAAACCTTGCCCAATACCACCGGAAAGAAAACTTCCTCCGGTAATTTCCACATTTCCAGCATTAAATACGATATCACCGCCACCAGCACCTTCTACATATACCTTGGCTTGATTTGTCAGCGATACATCAGCACGAGTTACATTGTCGGGAAATCCCAAACTGAAATTATTCCCATTTATATCTAGTGCTACAGTTCCAGTTTCTGCCAATCCTCCTAACTCAACCCTCCCACCATAAGCGTTTAATTCTCCACTATTCATGTTGACATTGCCACCCAGTAGTAGCAAACTCTTACCATCGGGTACGCGCAAACCAAATACGTTAAAACCTGCTGGATCTATTATTCCTGTTGGTGCAACTGAATTATTTTGAATCGATGCTGTTTGCTTAATTTGACTGAATAAAAAAGCCGAAGGATTAACGGTTAATAAAGGTGTTGTTTCGGGATTTGTCGCATTAAAAAATCCTTGTTCACCAAACTCAATCCCATTGGCAGTTGTCCCCACAAAGGAACCATTGATATCTAAAGTGGCATTTTCTCCAAAAACAATTCCGTTGGGATTAATTAAGAATAAATTTGCATTACTAGGGTCAAAATTTCTATTCGATATCGTACCCAAAATTCCTAATATTTCTGAAGGATTATTTCCTGTTACTCTGGTTAAAACGTTTTGAATATTATTATTAGGAACAACAAAATAAGCTCCTCTTCCTTCACCGACATTTAATTCTTGCAAACTATGAAATAAATTTTGACCCCGCTCTGCTCCACCTTCAATCAAGGTGCTGGGTATACCATTTCTATTTAGATTATTATTATTAATTTGTGATGATTCAATACCTAAAGTGTTATCCGGTACAATATTGCTTTGAGCAAAACCCGGTTCTATTGATGTGGCGCTGACACTCAAAAATCCTAGTAATATTTTTAGAGAAAATGTCCATAAGCT
>JAAUSO010000340.1 GCA_012033205.1 Richelia sp. SL_2_1
TTGCTCGGTTGCAGATAAAAGGTATTGAAGTTAGAGCCGGATTCACTCGTAATGGTAAATCAAAAGGGATTTCATATTGCATTGACGAACAAGCATTTAGCGGGACTAATTTGGGTGCTGCTTATACCTTCAATGGATTGCAAAAACATCTCGGTGTGGACTACCAAGAGGAACGGGATTCGGAATCTATTAAAAAACTAATATCAAATCCTAATCTGGCTCTTGAAATTTTTAAAAGACATCAACAGCAGCAAGAAGAGTTAAAAAGACAAAAACAAAAGTCGAAAGGTTTTGAACGATAAATACAATTTTTTTATAGTCTTCTGATTTGTAAGTAAGGAAGAAGCCAGAGCGAAGAAAGAAGAAGTAAAAACAAAGCTATTTTCATACAGTAAGTGATGTTAGCGGTTAGAGGAGCGTACCGTATTTTGTTATTGTAACTAAGGGATTGTTTGTTGAACTTTTTAGAGTAGCGGATTCATATTCGGTAGGACACGCCGACGGAGGTGTTCGCTGCGCTGTTACTGTTTGCGATAACGAGCTAGAGAACTTACTCGTCACACCAAAACTTTTTAAGCTCGCTATCGCCGCTGCGCTAAAAAGTAACACACCTCCATCTTGGCGCTTGGTTTTTTCGTACAAAGTGGGATGTGTTAAAACAATACAAATGATAAAACCATATACACCATTATTCGTCTCCGCTGTCATTCTTGACAGCGTTTTTACTTCTGCGAGACATACAGTAAAGAGATATAAAAAATGTAAGAATACCCCTTATTGAGCAGCAGTTGGCGGGAGCTAAGACAGCCAATTTCTTTAAATCATCAAAGGTAAAAGTAATATAAAAATAAGGTAAAACTGTAATACCAAAAACTACACGATATGCATGGAAGTATAGGAAATACCCATTCTTCTTACAAATATTTCTACATAAAACCATTCCCGCCGGAGAAAATAACTAAAAAACAGGTAGCAAGTTTTTGTAGTGTGTTTGCATCCGGTGCTTTTAACCGTGACTAAACAGTTATGGTTGCTGGTTATATGTATTTATTACCTTGTGCCAGTTCCGAACTATAGTATTAACTGCGTAAATAACTTGGCATGAAATCTGATGACTCTTCAAGTTGATTCGCTCTGGCTTCCGTATGCACAAATGAAAACCGTTCCGTCCCCGTATCGAGTAGTTCGAGCAGAAGGGGTAAAGCTCTATCTTGATGATGGTACGCAGCTTATTGACGGTATTTCTTCGTGGTGGTGCGTTATTCACGGGTACAATCACCCTGTCCTTAATAAGGCAGTTCAGGAGCAGCTTGTAAAATTTGCTCATGTTATGCTTGGGGGTCTCGTTAACGATTCAGCTATTGAGTTAGCCAACACTTTAGTTAGAATTACTCCATCTGGGCTTAATCACGTGTTCTTTGGTGATAGCGGTTCGGTAGGTGTAGAGATTGCACTAAAAATGGCAATTCAATTCTGGCGCAATAAAGGTTTTCTCCAAAAAAGCCGTTTTGTGGCACTCCGTAGGGGATATCACGGTGATACCACAGGGGCAATGTCGGTTAGTGATGATGACGAAGGAATGCACCGACTTTTTAAAGGGGTCATACTCTCCCAGTATTTTGTTGATGCGCCTGGTGGGGATAATATAGAATCTTCGGAATGTCAAGCATCGCTAAACCAACTAGACTCTCTTCTACAATCCAACAATAGTGAGATTGCTGCTTTAATCCTCGAACCAGTATTTCAAGGCGCGGGAGGTTTTCGCTTTTATCCCCCAGAGTATCTGTTCCAAGCCAGAAAACTTTGTGATAAGTACGAAGTGCTACTTATATTCGATGAGGTAGCAACAGGTTTTGGACGAACGGGAACTTTATTTGCAGCAGACCATGCCAGCGTCACCCCAGATATCATGGTACTTAGCAAAGCGCTCACCGGAGGGTACTTCGGATTATCCGCGACTATCGCTACAAACCAAATCTACGAGTCCTTTCTTGGGGATGACCCAGAACTTGCCTTCATGCATGGACCTACCTTTATGGGAAATGCAGTTGCCTGCGCTGCGGCATTGGCAAGTATCAAACTTATCGAAACCGAAAACTACCTCAGTAAAATAAAAGTTATTGAGCAAATTCTTCGACAAGAAATTCAGGGGCTGGAGGGAACATCGCTTTGCGACGCAAGAGTACTTGGAGCTATAGGAGTGCTGGAATTTGAATGTCCGTCAAACCTTATGGGATTAAAGGAGTTTGCTTTAAATCGTGGAGTGTGGCTCCGTCCCTATGGCAAGTGGTTGTATACTATGCCCCCATACGTAATTGATGAAAATGACTTGCGACAAATTACCTCAGTGATGAAAGAATGGGTTTCATACCAAAACAAACGTATTTAAATACGGCATTCAGAAAGTGACAAGCCGGTTGTGTAACAAATTTATGTAGTATGTTTTACGTGCATTACCTTGTGTGACTTCTGCGAGGTGTCAGCTATAAAAGTCAGCATATAAATATTTTATAGATAAAATTTTCGTATACGTTTATTTTGCACGCTACAAGCTTGACGAACTAACAAGCTAATAAAATAATCACCTACTAAAATATGTATACAAAATAGTAGTTTATTAAATATTAGTGTACTAACTATTCGCTCATGAATTCCCCTCTAAACCAAAACTGAGCAAAAAGCGATGTATAGTACTACAAGTGTCCAAACCCCTCTCCTACAACTACTTCACCCTACACCCCGCAGGGAAGATGCTCAGAGAAGGTTAGCAAAAGTACTGTGTTTAAAGGATATGTGACAAGCTGTGACGGTTGATATTCTTAAAATTACCTTACTTTGTTGCGTAATACAATAATACATCGCAGAAGTGTCACAGGTGTAGTTGTAATTATGATGATTCTATGTATACAAAATCTGGATTAATGCATCAATATTTTTTGATTAGTATTTATCGCCGCTTGATGTATCAATAAATTTTGATTGGTAGATATTGGGGTTTAATGTATCAATAAATTTTGATTGGTAGTCATCGCCGGATAAGAAGCGATGTCTGCCGAGATATCTGTAGAATGGGGCGCGACATAAATAAAATTGTGTAAAAAAAAAGATATCATTCGTTAAAGCTGCTTCCTCCACTGGTCTAACCCTACTAGAAGGATATCCTCCAGCCAAGGGGTGAACCTTTGTATAATAGAATTGAATTGCTCAGTATAGGAGAGTTGGAAGACTTCGTTACACAAAACGCGGGGTGCATCAAAAATAACTTCTTGTTCTTCAGTTTTATCTCGGTACTCAATAAAGGCAGATGCTGCCATAATGCCAAAGAACTCAAAACCCAATCCGTGGAAAGACAAAATAATCTCAGTTTGTCTATCTTCCTTAATTTTTAATCTCACCCAACTCCGGTAAGTTCTAGTATCTGCGTAATATTCTAATGCTTTAGCGGTTTGAATAATTTGTTGTCGGAACCAGTAATCGTTGCTTTCATCGCTTCTTTTTACATCTGCAAAATAACTGTCTTCTAATTCATTTAATTCATTATTTAATTCCCAAGCAATTCTGCCAAATTTCTCAAATGCAATATCTTCAAGTTTTGCAGTAAGTTCAAAGCAAGAACGCTGCATTTGTTGAACTTGTTGTTCTTTCCGAGATTTTAAACGTTCTATTCCGGCAGAAATTACTTTTTTAAGTGACTCGTTGTCATTAAGAACATTCTTAGAAAGACTTAAAGCCTTGACAAATGCTTTCTTTTGTAGTTTTGCAAATAAAGTAATTAAATTTGATAAATTCCCATTGTCTGCTGCTTCTAAAGCATTAATATATTCATCTCTAAAATCACGATTAATAACTAAAGGAAACCAACCCGCTTTAATAAAAATCAGCGAAG
>JAAUSO010000341.1 GCA_012033205.1 Richelia sp. SL_2_1
TTTAGCAACGATTAGACCAGGATACACTTCTTTCTGTCCATTAGCGCCAGCAACGAAATATGTACTGTCGAGCCAGTTTGAAGCTCTACGAGAAACAAAATTGTCGCCAACGCCTAGAATGGCTAAGAAAGAACGTCTTGTACCTTGATTTATAATATTAGCCATTTCCTACTCCTTAAAGGCGTTCAGCCCAAAAAGACTTATAATCATCTTGAGTATATGCCTGTCCTCTTTCAAATAGAGGCTTATCATTATCACCTTCAGTTTTTGACTCAAATCTAATCTGACCAGGAACAGTATCTAAAAGATGAATAAAAACTTTTCTAAAATAATCTGCTACGTCTGCTGGTTCTGCTGATTCAAGTTTGATAACACTTGTTTCACTAACTTGAACTACTTCACCTAACATTGCGTTTCTAGCAATTTCTAATAGAACAGGACTATGAGCATTACCATTGATGTCTCTATGATTTTCAGCCTTAGCAATGATAGATTCTACCTGACTTGCTAGAGCATTTCTCTTAAGACGAGCAATCTCTTTACGTTGTTCCTCTAAAGCTACACGATATTCTTCTGGTAGCTCAGGTTTTTCATCTTTGGTTCAACTACTTCTGGATTTGATTCTAAACTAACAATTTTTTCATTAGCAGAACTTAAAGCAGATTCGAGTTCAGTAACTTTCTCGGCTTTCTCTTTTAGAGCATCATACTCTTCTTTAGAGATTGTTACTTCATCCATTTTTATTTCCTCCAAAAATAATTCTTCTGACAATTCTTCTATTTCATCAGAAGATAATTTGGCAATCATATGAGATTGATGATTGGGATTAAACTCAACACTTGCAAAAACATATTCCTGATTCTTAATCATTTCGATTGCTTTATCTGATGTCGGTTTGCCATATCCAACCAGCAATGTACCATATTCAGGGTCTACTTCTTTTGGATAGTACCACCACGAACATCATCAAACCAAGCTAGTGCAGCTCCAGGTTTATGTTTCTCATTTAGACTAACTCCATACCACGATTTACCAGCTTTATGATTTTCGAGCATCTTATCGAATACTTGGTCATTAAATACTAACTTACCATTAGGATGTCTAAATATCCCTGACCTTAGAAATGGTACTCTAATTTTAGTTTCACCACCAAAATCAACGACACTCATCGGAGGCAACGATAAATGGGGTATATTTGTAGCAGCTACTCCTACAATTACCGGACCATCAGATTCTAACATAATATTTGTTAGATTATCAATGGCTTTGGATTTTATTTCATAAGGCATTTATTAACCTCACTTCAGGTCCAAACAAAAAGATATAACCAAAATTAGTTATATCTCCAGGATTTTACATAATTTAAATACAGTTTACATTATAACATATAAATTATAGTTTGTCAAGTTTTTCAATTTTAAGGTTGAAACTATTGACAAAAACAAGAAAATGTGATACAATATTAAAATAATGCAGTAGGAATGTAGGGTTATCTTGCAAGTCTCATAAACTTGTTAAAGTATCATCCTGCTAAGATGACGAAGCCTTAAAAAGCTGTATAGGTTCGAGTCCTATTCTTCCCGCACGATGGAACGTTTATGGTAACTTTCATAACCATCTAAAATATTATATAAAAGAACCACCTAGCTAGGTAGTTTAAAGGTAAAATAATGGCCTGTTAAGCCATCAGACGCCAGTTCGACCCTAGCCCTAGCTGTATAAATCAGAAATTGGTGTTTAATGGTAGCATACTAGCTTTGGGAGTTAGTGGAAATAGTTCAAATCTATTATTTCTGACTTATTATAATTATATTAATTAAAGGATAAAAATGAGCGACCCAAAAGCAACAGACGAGCAAATAGATAGTCTTGAGGCGTTTTATAATTACGTTAAAGATGAATCAGGATACAAAGGAAGTGTTACTCAGCAATGGGTAGATACATCAGCACAATATTTAAATCAACAAGAAATACAAAAAGTGGTTATCACAAACTGATGATAACGACTATGATGGAGAAGAATAATGTCATACGATTATTGGGCTTGGATAGTTACTGGACCTATTGGAAGTGATTCAGATGATACTTATGAACCACCAACCGCAGAAGAAATTGCTGAGGAATATGAAATAGAATCTGAACTAACAGTACCAGAAACTCCAGATGTTTGGGAAGAATATGATGGTCAGCAAGCCTATGAATAGATAATAATTCATTTTTATTTCCTTGACTTTTGCCGAGAAATATGCTATAATGAAATTCTACTTTTATTATCCCTCGGAGGCAATATGAACCCATTTAGTGATATGAATTATTATTTTAAATCTCCGCTACAAGAATTTGTATTTATAGATAAGTACTCAAGATATAACTATAAATTAGGTAGACGAGAAAGTTGGAGAGAAACAGTTGATAGAGCTGTTAATTATTTAAAAAAACTATCTGAATATAAACTACCTGATAACATATATAAAAAAATACATCAATACATACTTGAACTAAAAGTAATGCCTAGTATGAGATTATTAGCTATGGCAGGACCAGCAGCAGAAAGAAATAATTTAAGTATATACAATTGTAGTTTTATTGGAGTTAATTCTATTGATGCGTTTGTAGAAGCTTTATTAATATCTATGGCTGGTTGTGGCGTAGGATTTAGCGTAGAAAAGAAATATGTTAATCAGTTACCGCAAGTACCTACCTACCATTATTATCACAGAACAAAATATATTATAGAAGATACCACAGAAGGTTGGGGCGAAGCGTTAAGAGTTCATCTGTATGGTTTATTTGGTATTGGATGTGGGTATGATGTTGGAGAAGTTATTGAATTTGATTATTCTAAAATTAGACCAGCAGGAAGCCCATTAAAAATAAAGGGTGGTACAGCAAGTGGTCCAGAACCATTAAAAGAAACCTTTGATTTCATTACATCTGTATTTCAAAAAGCTCAAGGTAGAATGTTAAGACCGATAGAATTACACGATATTATGTGTTCAATAGGTCAGTGTTCAATAGCTGGTGGAATGAGAAGAACAGCTATGATTAGTTTATTTGACCATAATGATAAGAATATGCTAAAGTCAAAAACTGGTAAATATAATAATTATAGATGGAACGCTAATAATTCTATGGTTTGGCCTATTAATGGATTAGATAAAGTTGCTTTTAATAACTTCTTTGATATTTTATTTGATGGAATGACGGGAGAACCAGGAATATACAGTTTACAATCAGCTCAATTAAATGCTCCAACTAGAAGAAACGGTAGTCTTATCGTTGGAGTCAACCCCTGCTTCGCTAATGGAACTCTAATAAATACCAGAGCTGGTATTTATCCAGTAGAATCACTTCTTAATAATGATACAGAAATATGGAATGGTAACGAATGGGAACTAACTAAATTTGAAATAACGGGTGAGAATCAATCAACTCTAAATATAGAAATGCAGGACGGTTCTGAATTAATAGTTACACCATATCATAGATTAATACTGGATGATAATACAACAATACAGGCAAAAGACTTACAAATCGGGAATAGACTTAAAGTATCAAATACTCCATATTTATTTGGTAATAAAGTTAAAGCAGCGTATTTTAAAGGGTTTTTGGCCGGAGATGGAACTTCACATAAAGGCAGACCAGCTCTTTATCTGTATTTTCCAAAATGGATGTGTGAGTCGAGACTAATTCAATCGGTGGAAGAACTGGATGATTTAACAATTAATACAAATTCAATAAAAACAATTGAATTTGTTCCTGATTCTGATATTAGAAAAAGGATAACCGGAATTACAGTACGAAAAGACACATTAATAGATTATGTTAATAGATATGTATTTCCACAAGAGATATTTAAGTGATGATT
>JAAUSO010000109.1 GCA_012033205.1 Richelia sp. SL_2_1
CAAACCCGCCTTGTAGGTTGGGTTGTGCCTCCGGCACACCTAGCGGTGAACGTTCCTCAACCCAACCTACATATATCAAGGTTTTTGGCTTTAACTGAACCGTATTGAGTTATGAGGGGTAATAATTGGTAATTGGTAGTGCGCCAACGCACTACAAATAATGAACCGAGCAAATAAATGTTCCCTATTCCCTATTCCCTATTCCCCATTCCCCATTCCCTGTTGACTGTTGAAGTGCCGCCAAAAGTGCTTGCGCTTTGTGCAGAGATTCATACCATTCTTTTTGAGGATTGCTATCTGCAACAATTCCGGCTCCAACTTGTCCCCAAACAGAATTAAGAGTTGGGTAATCTAGATTCACCTCTGGTATGGAGCTAGATAAATCATATGGTGTAATGTCAGATCGAACAAGAGAGTTAAAAGACTTATTTACTTGTGGAGCCACTAATAAGGTACGAATCAAGATATTTAAATCTAAATTACCACTTCGATCCAAATAGCCGCAGGAACCATAAAATAAACTGCGTTTTACAGGTTCGAGTTCTTCGATAATTTCCATACAGCGAATTTTGGGACAACCAGTAATCGTACCACCTGGAAACATCCCACGAATCAAATCGATTGCACTACATTTGTTTTGTAAATGTTTTCCTTTAGAGTCGTTATATCTTAAAGTCCCTGTGATATTGCTAACCAGATGCATCACATGACTGTAACGCTCAATCGTCAGCAATTCATCTACTTTTACGCTTCCCCATTCACAAACTCGTCCCAAATCATTCCGCTCCAAATCTACGAGCATAATATGTTCAGCTCGCTCTTTGCTATCACTAAGCAATTCTTGTGCTAGTTGCAAATCTTCTTCAGCAGTCGTACCCCGTTTACGTGTACCCGCAATTGGTCGAGTTTGAGCAAGCCCTTCGTATAATTTTACTAATCTTTCGGGGGAACAGCTCACAACTTCACCCCAAGGAGTCTTAAAATAGCTGGCAAAAGGAGAAGGATTAATTTTTTGTAAAGCTTGATAAATTTGCCATCCCGAAGCAAATGTTTGAGTTTCAAAGCGAACGGATAAATTAGTTTGAAAAATATCCCCTGCTTGAATATACTTTTTTGCTTGCAAAACAGCCGCTTCATAATCAGCTTGAGAGCTAACTAATCGCAGGGTGGTTATATCTGGGGTTGAATGTGGAGAATGGGAAGAATGGGAAAAATTGGTTTTTTTTTGTTGAAGTTGATCAACTAAATCATCAAGTTGACTTGTACTGCTTGCAGCTAACCACAAAACTTGTTTCCAATGATCCAAAACTGCAAAACATTCTGGTTCGTACCAAAAAGCGACTGGAAACGGTAAAGGATCAGATTTGAGGTTGGGTAGGGTTTCAATTTCCCCAGCAACATCATAACCCAACCAACCCAACCAACCGCCGGTAAATGGAAGAGGGGGAGAAAAGGAATCAACTTTGGTTTTTTTTGCGAGTAATTGTTCAAGAAAAGGTAATACACCACCAACATTAACTGTCCACATTTGAGGAACACCATCAATTATCCGGGGATTACCAGCGCAAATTGAGTAACGAGCTAGTTGGGGATTTTCTTGAGGTATTGGGTAAGGACTTTCTAAAAGAGTTGCTATATGGCAATTAGAAACATTACAAACAAATAAACTAGCAAAAACATCACTACCAGTAAGCTGATTCAAAGGAAGTTTTTGCCAATACCAAGGTTGAAGTTCAGTAATCATTTAGGATAAAGGTTATAGGTTATAGGTCAAAGGTTAAAGGTTAAAGGTTTAAGGTTATAGGTTATAGGTTATAGGTCAAAGGTCAACCAACAACTAATAACCATCAACCAACCACTATCAACTAACAACTAACAACCATCAACCAACCACCATCAACTAACAACCAACCATTGCATCAATTAACTTCATTTCCAATCGTAAACCGCACTCCCCAAAATAAAATTAATCCTAAAATTGCCAACCAATCAAAACTTTTCAAACGTAAATTATGCCATTGAACTCGGTGTTTATTCGGACCAATAAAACCCCTTACTACAATCCCATTAGCCATTTGTTCCGCTCGCAAAAGTAAATTTTGTAGCAATCGTTCAGCGATAGTCATCCATACTTTGACTGCTCCTTTTAAACCCAATTTTTTCCAATTAATTGCCCTAGTCATTACCGAGCGGACTAAATTTTGAATTTCTTCTAAAACTAGAGGAATAAAACGCAAAGACAAAGTTAAAGTTAAAGCAATTTCCGTAACTGGTACTTTAAATCGCCTCAATGGCCGCATCAAAGTTTCTATACCAGCTGTAATTTCTTCGGGTGCAGTTGTCAGTAAATATAAAGTAGTACTGTATAGAACTGTAAAAAAAATACTACTTAAACGCAATGCTAAATCAAAGGAATGTCGTGTTATTCTTATCGGTCCTTTAGCGAATAATACATAATTATATTCCTGGGAATTTTCCGGATTAAATATCGATAAAATCGGATTTGTCGTACTATCTGAATTTGATGGTTTATTTACAATTTGCTGATTCTCAGGTAAGCGTGGTTGATAATCAATTCCCATGCCGTCAGGGCTTAAAGATGCAATAACTAAAACTAGAAAGCAAATTGATAGCAAATAACCCATTTGTTTCTGCCACACTCTCCGAGGAATACCCGAAATTAATGTGATAAAAATTAGTAATGCAGCAAGCATTATTCGCCATAAAGTATTAGCAAAAATGTAAGTTGTTAAGAAACTCATCAACCATATGAGCTTAACTCGCGGGTCGAGTTTATGTAGCCAAGTTATCGGTTGTTCTAAATAAAGTCCTAGTGGTAGGGAACGTAGTAAATCCATTTAATAGTTAGGAGTTGAGAGTTAGGAGTTAGGAGTTGACAATGGTTGGTTGTTGGTTGTTAGTTGATGGTTGATGGTTGTTAGTTGATGGTTGATGGTTGACAGTTGACTCTTAACATGAATACCTCTAACCTTTAACATGCAGACCTGTTTAAACCTTAGTCGCTCTATTCGCAGTAACATTTTCCATTTCGCGAGTTTTTTTACTGCGCCATAAAAGACGAATTGGAGTACCTCTAAACCCTAATTGATCTCTGAATTGACGCTCAATATAACGGCGATAATTGTCGTTAAAACGTTTAGAATCGTTAACAAACAAAGCGATGGTAGGAGGTTCGGTACTAACTTGAGTTCCATAATAAATTCTTCCTTGTTTTCCACCACGACTAGCAGGTGGTGAATGCCAACGGACGGCTTCTTCTAAAACTTCGTTAATCACTGAAGTACTTACCCGACGTTTATGTTGTTCTACGGCTTGATTAACTAAATCTAATATTTTGATTACACGTTGTCCTGTTAAAGCACTTACAAAAATCGTTTCTGACCATTCGGAAAAATGCAGTCTACCTGATAGATGTTTTTCATATTCGTAAATAGTATAAGAATCTTTTCAATTGCATCCCATTTATTTACAACTGTGATGCAAGCTTTACCTTCATCAATTATTCTTCCGGCTAATTTTTGATCTTGATCGGTGATTCCATCAAGGGCATCTATGACAAATAAAACTACATTGGAACGTCGAATTGCTTTAAAAGCACGGTTAATACTAAAGAATTCGGTACCGTAATCAATGTTTTTCTTTCTTCTAATACCTGCTGTATCAATTAAGCGATAAACCTGCCCATCTTGTTCGATAAAGCTATCAATTGCATCGCGAGTAGTACCGGAAATTGGACTCACAATTGCTCTTTCACTGCCAACAAAAGAATTTAATAAACTTGATTTGCCTACATTTGGTCGTCCAATAATTGCAACTTTGATCTCGTTGTTGTCTACAATTTCGGAACTTGATGGCAGATGATTCACTAATTCATCTAGCAATTCTCCTGTACCATTACCATGAATTCCTGATACAGGAAATGGTTCACCCAATCCTAACTGCCAAAAATCGGCGGCTTGCAGCAATCCCTGCTCTGGAGATTCGCATTTGTTGACAGCAACCAATACTGGTACCGACTGATGCCGCAACCATTCCGCAATTTCTTCGTCTGCATCTGTTGCACCAGCTTGTCCATCTACTACAAAAATAGCCGCACTAGCTTCAGCCAAGGCTATCATTGCTTGTTGACGAATGAACGGTAAAAATTCCGTATCGTCGTTGAATATCAAACCACCCGTATCTACTACCAAAAATTCGCGATCGCCCCAAAATGCATTTAAATAAGTACGATCTCGTGTAACTCCGGGTTCATCGTGAACAATAGCCGATTGCTGTTTGGCTAAACGATTAACTATAGTCGATTTGCCCACGTTCGGGCGACCAATAATAGCTACTATAGGAAGACTCATAACGGATACTCCTGAAGCTCCAAACCTTTATTGTAACTATATGAGGGAAACTGTTCAAAATAATTCAAAACTCCGATCAAAATTATGGTTTTTGCGGATGAAATCGGAACAATGGATGAATCAAACACAGAATCCTTTTAAAATATCGAATGTTATTGTTAAGTTTTATTAAAAATATTAGCTGTGCAGGCTAAGAATTAAGTCAAACAATTAGTAATTATTTTGACGATAACTTTTTATCGTGCAAGATATGAACTAAGGCAATTATCCAAATAATAAGTTGTACAAATTCTAAGTTAGCAAAATCGATAACTATTGCTGGTAGCCATAAACTTAACGAGACTAAACTCAAAAAAAACACATTTAATTTACTAGTGTTTTCAAAGGTTATCTTAATCATAGCTAATAACAAAAATATCAACATAGGATTATCATAAATTCTATGATAAGTAAAAACTCGACCAATAACACAACAAATAGCGAATAAATTTAACAGCGAATAATTACGACAAAGATAAATTACAATAGTAATTATTAATATACCTATTATCCCTAGAAATAAAGTTGCTTGTTTAGGGTCAAAGCCCAAAGCAGTAAAAAGGTGAATTCCGGAATAACCTTTGTCAGCAAAATATTTTGACTGCCCAAAAATTTTATCGAGCATATAAATAGGAGTCAATTTAGTAATTATCCAAATATTTATACTACCCAAGATTATATAAAGAAAAAACGCTAAAATTGCTTGCAAACGTTTCTGAATTATCAATATTAAAAAATACAAAGCTGAAATATTCGGTTTAACCATTGCAATACCAAATATTAAACCAGCCCAAATATTTTTATTTCTTTCAATTAGCCAAAACATGATAATTAATAAAGCATTAATGATAATTGCGTAATTCCCCATTTCAAGTGTAGATTTATGACTACTAATGGCTAAACTAGCAGTTAAAGAAAATAATGCTTGATGCCTTCCATAAGGAAGCCCAATTTGATAAGCAAAAACTCCTAAAATCAGAATTGATAAAAGATTTAAAAGTACATGATATAAACGAGTTAATTCCCAGGAAATAGGAGGAAATAAGAAAAATCCTGTAAAAAATGCCCAAGGAGGATATCCACCCGAATCTATTACTCCAATCTCTGGAATAATGTTTGGAGAACCTTTCATTGCATCATAAGGATAAATTCCCCGATATATATATTGTTGTTCTTGCCATCGTGAAAATAAATCAAAGGCACGATTTTCAGTTATAAGTAAATCGTAAAATCCAAGAGACAAATAAATTAAGCTAATAAAAAGTAATAGAAGAGATATTAAAGATAATACTCTTTCTTGCTGAGAAATTTCTTGTCTAGAAAAGAGTCTTTTTAGGTTCATAAAAATTTAACTAAAAAAATAATTATTAAGAATTAATTAAAACTAATTATAATTAATTATAAAATACATAAATTATCTAAATTATTCCTATGAACTTTTTGCAAAAAATGTGTATAGAGTCTAGAAAAAATATCTTTAAAATCAGCTAAAAATAAACTAAAAATACACAAACTCTTTTTTGCATTTTAATAAAATCCTAGCTTATGGAAGCTTTTTGATACAGTAGATAATGTTAAGTATTATGAAATTTGTGGACAACAATTATTAGTCGAGTGAACTTGAACGCAATCGTGACAGCTTAATATTTTGCAACAAACTGTTTGAAAAAGCGCAATCAAAGAATGGTAATCTAATAATCATCATAGATGCCAATAAACTAGTTATTTAGGATGAATTATTAATGGGTGTTTCTTCTAACACGCCTAATTTGCTCCGAGCCGCTCGTGGAGAAATTGTAGAACGTCCCCCCGTGTGGATGATGCGGCAGGCTGGACGATACATGAAAGCTTATCGCGATTTAAGGGAAAAATACCCTTCCTTTCGTCAGCGTTCCGAAATTCCGGAAGTTGCCATCGAAATTTCATTACAACCTTGGAAAGCCTTTCAACCCGATGGTGTAATTTTGTTCTCCGATATCGTGACTCCTTTACCCGGTATCGGTATTGACATGGATATTGCGGAAGGGAAAGGACCTATTATTGAAAATCCTATTCGTACCCAAGAACAAATTGATAGTCTACATCCATTGCAACCTGATGAATCTTTACCATTCATCAAAACAATTTTGCAATCCTTACGAGCAGAAGTAGGCAATAAATCAACAGTACTCGGTTTTGTCGGTGCGCCGTGGACTTTAGCTGCTTATGTAGTAGAAGGGAAAGGTTCTAAAACCTATTCGATTATCAAAAATATGGCTTTCTCTGAACCTGCCATCCTGCACCAACTATTAGCAAAATTATCAGATTCCATCGCCACTTACATCCGTTATCAAATTGATTGTGGCGCTCAAGTAGTACAAATGTTTGATTCTTGGGCAGGTCAATTAAGCCCTCAAGATTACGAAACTTTTGCTTTACCTTATCAAAAAAGAGTATTCGAGCAAGTAAAGCAAACCCATCCAGACACACCATTAATTCTTCTAATCAGTGGAAGTGCGGGTTTATTAGAAAGAATGAATAAATCCGGTGCGGATATCATCAGTGTAGACTGGACAGTAGACATGGCAGATGCGCGGGTAAGATTGGGTAAAGAAATGAAAGTACAGGGAAATCTCGATCCTGGAGTACTGTTTGGTTCTCAAGAATTCATTCGCGATCGCATTCACGATACCGTTCGGAAAGCAGGTAATTGGGGTCATATTCTTAACCTCGGACACGGTGTTTTACCAACCACACCAGAAGAGAATGTTGCATTCTTCTTTGAAACCGCAAAGCAGTTGAATACAACCAGAAGCGAAGTTTTAACAGCTGCAAAGTGAATAGGAGTTAGGAGTTAGGAGTTAGGAGTTAGGAGTTAGGAATTAGGAGTTAGTTGACAGTTGACAGTTTGTATTTATTTCTCCCCATCCCCCCATCTCCCCATCCCCCCATCCCCCTATCTCTTTTTCATCCCGACACTTTGGTATCTGGTTGTAGTTGTTAGTTGTGAGTATAAAAGTTAAAAATAATTACAAACATCTAACAATAAAAACTTAGAATAACTCTATGAGTCAGAAGCGGATTTTAGTCACAGGTGCAAGTGGCTGTATCGGTCATTACATCAGTGAACTATTGATAAAAGAAACTGAACACGAACTCTATTTGTTGGTGAGAAATCCCGACAAATTACAAGTTGATACTCAAGCTCGTGCTGGTATCAATGTGTTACAGGGTGATATGCAAAAAATTGCTGATTTCACTGATTTGCTCAAAACAATAGATGTAGCAGTGTTAACAGCAACAGCTTGGGGTGGTACGGAAACTTTTGATATAAATGTAGTTAAAACAATTGAATTACTCAACCTATTAGATGTAGAAAAATGTGAACAGGTAATTTATTTTTCTACAGCTAGCGTTTTAGATAGTAAAAATCAACCTCTTAAAGAAGCAGGGGAACTGGGTACAGATTATATTCGTTCCAAATTCGACTGTTTGCGGAGATTTTCAAAACTACCTATTGAATCCAAAATTACAAAAGTTTTTCCTACATTAGTTATCGGTGGTGATGAAAACAAACCACTTTCTGCTGTAACATCCGGTATTCCCGAAGTAACGAAATATATTGATATAATTCGATTTTTGAAAGCAGATGGTAGCTTTCACTTCATTCACGGAAAAGATATTGCTACCGTCATAAAGCATCTGATTGATAATCCTCCCAGAGCAGAAGAACCGAGAAAATACGTTTTAGGACAAGAAAAAATTACAGCTAACGAAGCAATAGAAGAAATTTGTGCTTATTTTGGTAAATCCATTTACTTCCGTATTCCTTTATCTTCATCTTTAGCAGATTTAATCATTAAAACCTTCAAAATACAAATGGCTGCATGGGATAGATTTTGTATGAAATATCGCCATTTTACCTACGAAGAAATAGTCAACCCGACAACATTCAATTTATCAAATTATTGCACCACAATCAGCGATGTTTTAAAAACTAGTGGTGTAGAGAAGAAGTGAGGTTAAAGGTTAAAGGTTAAAGGTTAAAGCTTAGAGGTTAAAGGTTAACTGATAACTGATAACTGATAACTGTCAACTGTCAACTGTCAACTGTTAACCGTTACCCAAAAATCGGCGGTTTTAATTTTACCATTACGCTTGAATTGCAGCCAAAGTTTGTAGGTTCCTGGTTGAGGAAATTTAGTTGTAAAATGCACCTGATTATTAGATGAATTATTGATATTTTCAATATTAATATAATCAGATTCTACTAAAGGAGAGGAGCTTTTAATAACTACTAAATTTGCTTTTTGACCTAAATATGGTTTTAAGTCTTGAATTGGTTTGTTGTTATTTACTTGCTTTAAATCGAATTTTAAACTAACTTTTTTCCCGGCTTTTATATTAGATTCAGACAAATTTAAATCTATTTTTGTGTCGGATAATGTCTTAGTCTTGCTAAAACTTTCTAATTCTGTAGGAAGTGGAACTTTACCGGGAATAGATACTTTTTCTACAGAAACTTGTTCTTTTTCACCAAATGGATTGTAATCACTAAAAACGGTATAATCACCCGGAGCCGGGAATTTTGGCTTGACTTCAATATTTTGATTATTTTGATAGGTAGCTTGAACTAAATCAAAAAATCTCAAATCATTGCTTACTACAACCATATTCATTTGCTTTGGTTTGGAAGCGTCATTAGTATTATTATTAGTATTATTAATTTTTGCTATAGTTGCTGGAATTTGAACTTTTATAGAAACGGGTTGATTTGGGATGATTTTTTTTGGAACAGTTAATTTTCCTTTGGTAGCTGTAGAATTATTTTGAGGTTGAAAATTTTCTTTTGAATCTGGTTGCTTACTTGGGGAATTTTTTTCAGGAACAGATTCTACCTGAGATTGTTGATTATCGGATGTATCTTCAGTTTTGGTAGTAGACGAGCAACCCTGATATAAAAATAAAGTAGCTAATATAGTAATTCCAGCAACCGAGTATTTCATTTTTATTTTTCTGTAGATTATGCAAAGGATTGGTTTCAACTTTTCCCAATCCTTTATAGCAAATCAAAAATATGTAAAATAACCCACTTTGAATTTATCTGCTGATTTGAGATTTTTTGCGTCAAAAAAAATTCTGATAAAAACCCGACTTCTAAACCAAACGATATGAGTCAAATAGATTCAAATTGTGGGATGGGCATCCTTGCCCGTCCGAATTTCCATCACTTTAATATGTATTGCATTCAACCGAAAAGCGCAATATTTAACGTGCTGGGGTGAGAAGTCGGGTTTTTAGGATAATTATCTGTCAGACAAGACAATCATCATAAAAACCCGACTTCTACATCGATAAAAATCCGAAAATTCAACTAGTCGAACTAACAGTTTGTTCTGCTTCTACTGGTAACTTTTGCCCTAACTTTGGTTCAGTACCAGCGAGTAAGCGCTCAATATTGCTACGATGACGGATAATTACATATAAACCACCTGCGACACCAAATAAAATATAAGCTAACGGTTGATGCAGCAAAACCATAAAAATAGAAACTGCGATCGCGCCACAAATTGAACTCAATGATACAATTCGCGATATAGCAACTACTACGGCAAATACCCCGAATGTTGCTAAACCAACTTGCCAATTCATTGCTAACAAAATACCTAAACTTGTAGCTACGGATTTACCACCGCGAAATCCTAAAAATATTGATTTACTATGTCCGAGTATGGCAGCTAAACCAGCTAAAGTTACCATAATCGGCTGCCAAAGTTGTAGATTAACTGTTGCTGGAATAAAATTATTATTAGATGCAAACTCAAACAACCAATAAACTAGAAATATTGAAAATACTCCCTTCAAACAGTCAATAAATAAAACGAATGCACCAGGTCCTTTACCCAAAGTTCTTAAGACATTTGTAGCACCAGTAGAACCAGAACCAATTTCTCGAATATCAATTCCTTTTAACAGTTTTACGAGAGTATAACCTGTAGGTGTAGAACCTAAAAGGTAAGTTGCGACTAAAATTGCTCCACACAAACTTAACCAAATAGCCATATTTTTAGTTGACAGTTGACAGTTGACAGTTGACAGTTGTTAGGAAGGATTAACATGCAGACCTTTAACCTTTAATTGAATAACTAATCTTATAAATATTCATCTTCATAAGAGTTTCTCATCATTTTGGGGTCGGGAGCAAAAGCTAACCATAATGGAAATTGCAACAGCCCCACATTAATTTGTTCTTCCGAATCATCAACAATAATAAAAGGTTGTAAATTTGCTTTTACTAAACGTTCCGCTTTTTGTGCGACTGCTGATGGTGTTTCAAATAATGCCAAACCTCTATCTGGTCCAAAATCGGGACGACCAATTCCCAAACAATCTTGTAAGCCACGTCGCCATTCTCCCAAGCGTTCCGGCGAATTGGCTAAAACTAAAGTACGAACGCGATTACCATACAAAGAATACAATATAGATATAATTGCTGAAGAAACGAGTGTATTTTGTAACCTACTACCCATCGTTCGTAAGGCACCACGTCCACCTTGTTTGAAAAACCAGGTCGAAACTCGTTCCGCGTGAACTGGTTCAAATGTACGACGTAACTGCCACGGTGGTCCGTAGTAATCTGGTTTAGTGCGATATTGGTCTATTAAAGCGCGGATTTTTTTAGTAGTGTCTTGGAATTGTCCCTGGCTAAATTGCGAAGTATCGCGATCGTCATAATCATCCTCAAATTCCGAGTCGAATTCGTCGTCATTCGGCTGATTTTTTTGCGTGACGGGTTGGGGTTCCGGCTTAGTTGCTGGAACTAATTCTAACTGTTCTGCGGCTGCGGCTAAATCTACTAAGCTACCAGTGAGATAATCTTTAAAACCTTGGACTCGAATTGCTAATTCTTGAGAAGCACCTGCGAAAGTCGTCCGCATTTCATTACGAATACGTTCTTGACGACGTTCGAGTTGTTCCACAGAAATTAATAGAGTTTGTTTACGTTGTTCTAAATCAGAAAGCGCTTCTTGAGTCATTTTAGAGAGAGCTTTTTGAGTATTACCCACTTCAGTTTGAAGAGTTTTGTAAGACGCTTGTAAATCAGCAATTTCCTGTTTTAACGACTCTTCAGTACTTTGTAACTGCGCTACACGCTGAGCCACAAGATTATATTCGGCGGAATTATTAGCCGATTCCGAGTTTATTTGTAATTTATCTGGAATATCTGAAATATTATTTTCATTTGAATTTGCCATAATTGGGTTAACTGGTAATAAATTTTCTTTTGTAGAACTTGGTATTTGCGATCGCCCTACCAAGGAATCCTGTATAGAATTTTCCGTTTGCTCAACTGAATCGCTTTCTTCTAACTCTTCTTGGTTATAGGTTTCGTCTTGGTTCATAATTAATCCAAGTTATAAAAAAACAGGCGATTATAAAAACGCCATTTTTACAAATTTCAATAGAAGTATCAAGTATAAAGTGTTAATTCCACATTTTACCAGCAAGCTTAACTAGTAGGGGAGGTGGGGGGGATGGGGGAGACAAGGGGATGGGGAGATAGTTAACAGTCAATAGTCAACTGTTCCCAATTCCCAATTCCCAATTCCCAATTATGATTAATCAATTCTCGGACACCGCTCTTCCAAACAAGCTTTGAGAGTCTTGGGGTTGAACAAAATTGGTAGAAAGTGAATGCTTTTAATTTCTTTAAAAGTAAAACAAAATGGGAATCAAGTCCCAGAAGATACGCCAATTTTGCCATTCACTGTAAGAGAAACGACGAATTAAGTTATCACCTCTAACAATATCTAGATCGGTTGCGGTAAATTGTAAACGTAACGTAACCGCTTGATACATCAAAAATAAGCCGAGCAATGCAATTATTCCTCCAGCGACAAATTGTTGTATCAACAGTAAGGGAATTGACCCAATAATCAAAACAATAGGTATGTTGTAACTGGGTTTGAGTTCTACAGTTGATAGTGAATTAGATGTAAATGAAGTAGTCACAATCTAAAATAATATTTTTTCAAAAGACATTACTCTTATTTTATTCGTAAGTGGTCGAAGGAGTTAGTTGGCAGTTGACAGTGGACAGTTGACAGTTGATAATTCTGATTTATTTTTCCCCCGAACCCCATCCCCTAGTCCCCCCGAACCTCCTCTAAATACCTTTTAACACAGCAGCTCCGGTTCCTTGAAACATAATCCAAGACAGAAAAAAGTTACTAATAAATATAATTAATAAAGCCGTAACAACAGCAGTTGTAGTTGATTGACCTACACCTTTAGCTCCTCCTGTTGTGGTTAATCCCCAGTTACAACCAATTACGGCGACTAAAAGTCCGAAACAAAGAGCTTTAATCATGGTACTTAAAATATCCCATATTCCCAGAAAATTGCGGGCTGAGTCTAGAAACTGGACATCAGAAAGGTTGTACAAATTTGTTGCAATTAACAATCCTCCTGCCATACCAGTTACCAGAGATAGTAAAGTCAAAATTGGTAACATGATGCAGCAAGCAAGCACACGAGGAATAACTAAATAATCTATAGGATCGGTTTTTAACATGAGTAGAGCGTCTATTTGCTCTGTAACTTTCATTGTTCCAATCTCCGCAGCAAATGCCGAACCAACTCTTCCAGCTAAAACTACTGCTGTGAGTACCGGAGAAAGTTCTCGTGTTAATGCTACCGCTAAGACTCCACCTACAGCATTGCCCGCACCAAAATTAATAAACTCCCGTGCAACCTGAATTGTAAACACAGCACCTACAAACACAGCTGTAAGTAAAGCGATTAATAGTGAGTCAGGTCCCACAGCAGCCATTTGCTCCAAAGTATTGCGGCGGTGTATTTTACCTTTAAATAAATGAATTATTACTTGTCCAATCAAGAAGATTGCTGCCAACAATCGCAGGCTCCATGCTCCTAAACTGGATTTAGATGTTGCTTGACTCACAGTTTTCAATTCAATGATTACAATTGCCGTCATAATAACGGAAGATTTTGATCAAAAGCCAAAGAATTTTGGATTTTAGATTTTAGATTTTAGATTAAACAGTTGAGACCATGGGAATTATTGTCCCCTTGTCCCCCATCCCCCGCAACCCAAACGAGGCTTTATATTAACTTAAGTTAAAACCTGTTCTCAGAAATCAAAGCTGTTATTAACTGGATCTATCATAGATAATACAAACGTATTGTCTTCGTAAGCCTTGATATATCTTAGTTTTTATGAGATTAGTGTTTTTGAAATCGAAAAATAGAAAATAGAAAATCTATGAAAATATTTTAATTAAGACTTAAGATTCTTTAAATACCGTCTGAGATATGGCGATCGCGATTATTGTAGAAGGTGACGACTATCGAGTGCTGTTGACCTAGGTTGCAAAATTATTTTTTCTATGACTATGTTTATAAACTTTCTCCGCTCTCTACTGCTATCGATTATTTTTAGTTTCGTGGCACCAATAATATTTGTTGGTGGAACATTATTGAGTTTATCCGTTGTCAGCTTGCTTCCCGGCTTAGAAACGGTGACTGAAATTATCGTTCATCAGATATCGAATTTTCTCGCCGCTTTCGGTAGCGGTACCCCAATCCAAGGGTTACTTGTGATTTGTCTAACCTGTAGCTTCGTTGGAGCGCTTTTCGACATTTATGTATATTATCGGTGTCAAATTCTACGTTTAAACTCTTAAGTAGTGCGTTCCCTATTTTGTTTGCAAAAAAACTCGTGTTTGAGTATTGTCAATAGAGAAAAATTATGATTTGTGAATTTGAAAATAGTTGTGTGTGGATTAGTTTTGTAAACAAATCGCACTAATAGGCAAAACTGAATTTTTCTTTGATTGTAGAATATTAACAATAGAGAAATTAGATACTTACTTAGTAATAAACGCTTTATTCTTCAACAAAAAATTTTCTCAAAAATCAAAATACATTTAAAAATAGAAAAATTGATTAAAATTAGCTAAGGGATTCGCGTCTGCTTGATTTGTGACAACAAATTTAACGGCAGATGCTTTACGCATTTATAAATAAAAGTTAATGTTTTAAATCAAATCTATAAAATCACAAGGTTGTTTTTACTGCTCATGGTTTGGCCCTTTAAGTCAAAGTTTCGCAAACAAATCGCCAAAATTGAAGTTACTGGTGCAATCGCGGCTAATACTCGTCAACGAGTCTTGGAAGCCCTAAAAACAGTAGAAGAAAAGAAATTCCCGGCGCTACTGTTACGGATTGATAGTCCTGGTGGTACAGTAGGAGATTCTCAAGAAATCTACAGCGCTCTCAAACGTTTGCGTGAAAAAATCAAAATTGTTGCTAGTTTTGGTAATATTTCTGCTTCCGGGGGTGTTTACATCGGCATGGGTGCTTCCCATATCGTGGCTAATCCGGGAACGATTACGGGTAGTATCGGTGTAATTTTGCGTGGCAATAATTTACAACGTTTGTTGGATAAAATTGGTGTTTCTTTTAAGACAATCAAATCCGGTCCCTATAAAGATATTTTATCTTTTGATCGGGAACTTACCGATAGTGAAGAGACTATTTTGCAAGAATTGATTGATACAAGTTATCAGCAATTTGTGCAAACAGTAGCCGAAGGACGTAATTTACCACCGGAAACAGTCAAAACCTTTGCCGACGGTCGAATTTTCACCGGAGAGCAAGCTTTACAATTAGGGGTTGTAGACAGATTGGGAACCGAAGAAGATGCTCGGCGTTGGGCAGCAGAATTGGTAAATCTTGACCCCGAAAAAACAGAGGTTTACACTTTAGAAGAACCTAAACCTTGGTACAGTAAATTTTTACCTGGTAACAAAGTTAAAAATGGACTAACATCCAAAATTGATTGGGTAGAATTTGAATTATCTACCAGTGGTTTACCCCTGTGGTTGTATCGACCTTAAGAATTTTTTTCAATAAATTAAGCGATGAAGTAAAAGGAAGATAAAACATAGCCATTATTGACACTCCCCACGGCTATAAGCCGGGGGATTCTAGTTTCACGGTCGTTGCTTGCAACTAATCGGTATTACTACCAATAGAAGTAGAGGCTACAACTCCACTAGCATGAGATTGGGGATGCCCTCCCCTACCGTTTGCACGAGCTAAAATTACTTTGGCAGCATTGATATCGCGTTGTTCGGTGTGTCCGCAGTGCGAGCAAGAATGTGTTCGGGTACTGAGACTAATATCCGTCCTAATACCGCAATTGCTGCATTCTTGAGAAGTGTAATGTGGTGGCACTGCGATTACTTGCCGACCAAACTTGCTGCCAAAATATTCGAGCCATTGGCGGAAAAGATACCAAGAAGCGTCCGTTATACTCTTGGCTAGTTTGTGGTTCTTCACCAAGCCGCTTACATTTAAGTTTTCCAAGACCACCATAGCGTTAGCCAGGGTTAAGTTACGCGCAAGTCTTTTTGCGTGTTCATTCCTTTGTCGAGTTACTCTGAGATGTTTGCGGGCATAAACACCACGGGCTTTTCTTCTACCAGATGACCCTTTTTTCTTTTTGTAAATTTTGCGTTGAGAACGTTTTATATCTTTCTCAGCTTTACGTAAAAATCTGGGGTTTTCTTCATGGTTGCCGTTACTATCTGAATAAAAATACTCTAAACCTAGATCAATTCCAACTTGATTACTGGTTTGAGGTGCGGTTACAGTACTATCGATTTTGACGCAAAACTGTACATAAAAACCATCCGCACGTTTTACTATGCGTACCCGTTTTATCAGTTTTTCATCAATGGTTTGAATGTCCCACTTACCCAAAAGCTTTAACTCACCAATACCTTTTTTATCAGCAAAAATTATACGCCTTTTAGTTGGGTGCAACTTCCATCCGGATTGCTTGTATTCAACAGAACGGCTATGTTTCTTAAAACGCGGATATCCCTTTTCCCGGGATTGCCATGAATGCAGTTATCTTTGAAACGATTAATAGAACGTTCTACATTTTCCACAGATGCTTGGCAAGCATGACTATTTAAGTCTTTTACAAACTTGAATTCATCTCTTAATTGAGTGTTGTAACGGTAAAGCTCTTTCTTGCCAACACCACGATTGTCCATCCAGTAACGTAATACTTTATTACGCACAAACTGAGATGTGCGAATAGCTTCATTTATAGCGGTTTTCTGGCTTTTCTTTGTTACAGCTTTAGGTTGAGTCGATGGGAGGTATTATCCTCCGCACCTCTCAGTTAGATCCGTGCGTACCGTTTTCACTGTACACGGCTCCCGATATTCTTAAGGGATAACCCTATTGCTCATGTGGATGTAATCATGGCAGGACTCGTGTACTGCCATTAGATTTTTTGGTTTCCAATTGTTATGATTACCGTCAGCATGGTGTAAGTGTACTCGTTCTTCACTTATAAACTTTAATCCACAGTGACCACATGAATGGTTTTGCCTTTTTAAGGCTTTAGAGGTTTCGTTGTCATATAACTTGCTGTTGCGTTCACTCCAGTAAGTTATATCATTATCGTAGGGAGATTTTTCTCCTGTGACATTTACGAATTTGTTTTCGGAGTAGGGAACCCTTGGGAGTGCTTTCTTCACCAACTTGGTGGTTGATTCTTTAGTGTTCTTGGTCTCCTTATTAAAAACTTTCCAGATTCTGTGGTTGATGTGCCATAAAGAAAACTTACAGGCGCTCATATCGCAAAATCTGTGGTAGTTTCTCCAACCTCTAACTATCGGTGCTAGCTTTTCAGCTTTTACCTTAGAACCATAATTTGAGCAGTTAACGATATTTTTGATTTTTTGTCGGAATTTTTTGAAGTTGTCCACTGAGGGATAGCTTTTGAATCTTCCGTCTTTAAGCACCTTGAAGTGCCATCCTAGAAAATCAAATCCATCTGTCGTAGTGGTTATCTTTGTTTTCTTCTCGCTTATCTTCATCCCGCGTTTTGCTAGGAATTCATTGATTCTTTCAAGTATTTCTGTTGCATTGTCTTCTGGTCTAAGAATAATAACCATGTCATCTGCGTATCTAATAGATGCTTCGATGATGTTCTTTTTTGGGGTCTTTGGGGTTATTTTACTTCTTTTATTGACATGATATCTATGTAATTTTTCGATACCATTTAATGCAACATTAGCTAGTAGAGGGCTTATCACACCACCTTGGGGAGTACCTTGTTCTGGAAATTCTGGGTTAGTTCCTGCTTTTAGGCATCGGAATATTCCCGTTTTTATGCCTTTAGGGGCGGTAAGGTTTTCCATTATTGTGTTGTGATTAATCCTATCGAAGCATTTTTCAATATCAAGTTCTATGACTCTTTTATTGATTCCGTTTGCTTTGGAGTTCAGATTGTTGAACAAGTGTCTTTGGGCATCGTGTGCCGAGCGTCCTGGTCTAAAACCGTAGCTCCTTGCATGGAAGGTTGCTTCATGTGCAGGTTCTAAGGCGTATTTTGCTAGGCATTGCCAAGCTCTGTCTGCCATAGTTGGTATTTTTAGCGTTCTAAGTGACCCATCCTTTTTGGGAATGGGAATGCTTCGTAGTTTCTGGTGATGCCAGTAGTTACAATTAGCTTTTAGAAATGTTTCTAGTTCAAATCTCTCTTTAAAGTTGAGTGATTTTTTACCGTCAACACCTGCTGTTTTCTTTCCTGCGTTTAGCTGTGATACTTGTCGAATTGCCAGAAATCTAGCAGAGGAAGATTTCAGAATAAGTTTTTGAAGAGACAAGGCTTTCCGCTTGTTTCCTGCTCGAACCGCTTTGAACACTCGACATTGTAGGCGGAAAAGATTTTTCCGGAACTTCTTCCAGTTTAAGTTTTTCCACGATTCACTAGTATGTTTACTGTGCCTAATCATGCTCTACTTCGTTAAATGTTTTCTGAATACCTCAGCGAAATTACTCGCTGTCCTACCCGAATCAAGAGAGTTCTGTATCTCGTCATACTTACCTTGGGGTTCGACCGCCCCAGGACTCTTGATTCGTTTTTATTCGTTCCCTTTATATGATGGGATATTTTGGTATCCTTTTTCATACTTTTAGGTGACACCATTTCAACCATTGGATACCCGTGATTCATGCAGCTATTGGAATCTATGCTGCGGGTATGAACTCCAATAATGTCAAGGTTTTGATGTTGTGCCTTGCATTGTAATAGGTTGCTTTTACAGGTGTTGTTTCACCGTGAGTATTCCCTGTTAACGCCAGTGTCATCTCACAACAGATGTCTGATTGCGTCCTGTTCCCGGCTTCACTCTGTAAGATTCCGAGCTTACTCGGTGCGGGCAGATAAGGAGTCACGCCTGAATCTAGCGGGTAGGGCTTTCACCTACATCATAAGAAGAGTTCAGTGCTTAACGTAGTTAAGTTTCACTGGCTTAGGTATGTACGGACTGATTACCGTGATTCCCTATGCAACGAATCGCACTATTCCATTACAAGCACTCTTGTATCACCTCATTGTTATTTTGTTTGGCTCTATATACTATATACGTATTGGTTATATAATTGCAAATAAAATAATGAGCAAGTTTAAATCAAACAAAAATATTGTTTACTCATGTAAATATCACGTTGTTTGGTGTCCAAAATATCGTCGCCCCGTACTTGTCGGTGAGGTAGAAAAAAGACTTAAAGAGCTATTGATTGAAATTGCTAAAAACATTCAAGTAGAGATAATCGAGCTTCAAACAATGCCCGACCATGTTCATGTTTTATTTGAATGCGATCCACAATTTGGAGTACATAAAGTAGTTAAAAGATTTAAAGGGGCTACCAGTAGGTATTTACGACAAGAGTTTCCACATTTAAAAAGTCGCATACCAACTCTATGGACTAATTCTTATTTTGTTTCTACGGTTGGCGGCGCTCCACTGTCCTTTATAAAGCAATATGTAGCCAATCAGAAAGAAGTTTGACGGACAATGAATTGTCCTACGGACTTACCCCATAGTTAGAAACTAGGGGGTAAGCCCTATGATTTTCGGTCATTTGTCGTTTATCCAAAAGTAATGAATAATGACTAATGACTGATGTTTAATATCTTAATTTGGAGGAATTTGAAGTGGAATGGCGAATGCAGGCAATTCGTGGAGCAACAACTGTTTCCGAAAATACCGTCGAAGCGATGCGAGAAGCTGTAATGGAACTATTAGATGAACTCGAAAAACGCAATCAACTGCATCCAACGGATATGATTAGCGTTACCTTTTCCGCAACCTCCGATTTAAATGCGATCTTTCCAGCGGCCATCGCCCGTCATCGTCCCCATTGGGATAATGTTTCCATGATCGATGTACAGCAAATGTATGTCCCAGGGAGCTTAGAAAAGTGCATTCGGATTTTAGTTCATGCTTATATTAAATCTAGCGCTACAATAAGTCATATATATTTACGTCATGCGTCTACACTTCGTCCCGACTGGAATTTACCTCAGCCGTTACAAGCATCACAGTCAACGATAGAATCAAAGGTGTAGAATATACGCATATTCTATGTAAAAATACTTAAAAATTATGAAGTTTGACAGTTGTGACGCTGCTCAATCTAAATCTATTAGCGGAAGAATCTTTACCGACAGAGGAACGGGAGTTCGGGTAAAGCCGGAAGACTTTATGACAATTATCTCTAAAAGTAAAGAATCCCTAGTAGTCGAATCGGCAGAAGGGTTTTTTACCAAAATTTATAAATATGCAACCGCCTATAAAGGTTTTGTGTTTTTCACAGAATCTTTAAACCGATTGCAATTTACTGCTCATACCGAAATTATACAGGCTCAAAGTATATCTAGCGAAATTTAAAGTTAGTTGACAGTTGATGGTTGTTGGTTGTTAGTTGATGGTTGCTAAGAATTAACCTTTAACCTTTGACCTTTAACCTTTAACCTTTAACCTTTGACCTTTAACCTTTGACCTTTAACCTTTAACCTTTAACCTTATTCCCGTTTGTGATGAAAACGAATTCCTAAAATTAGGTCATACATAAATTCCAAAAAGTCTTTCTTTTTGAGTAGACCTAAAGATTGATAGCATTCTTTTTCATCCAAACGGGGCTTCATGATGCGGTATGTATGTTGATAATTATACCAAGCTATAGAAGGCCATAAATGATGAATTAAATGATAGTTTTGCCCTAAAATCAAAATGTTTAAAATCGGATTTGGATAAACCCGAGCATTTTTCCAACGACTACGTTCTACAAAAGGACGATGAGGCAGATAGTCGAAAAATAAACCAAGTGCTAACCCAACGATACCTGACGGCACAAACCAGAAATTGAGAATGTAGTCTAAGAAATTAAACTGCACTGAAATAGCAACAATAATTACTACAATTAACCTACTTATGAACCATTCTAAGAGTTCGTTATTTTTCCACAAACGCCGTTTAAAGAAAAATATCTCGTGATAGAAAAAACGAACCGCAATTAACCATAACGGACCACCTGTAGAAACATAATGATCTGGATCGTTTTCTGGATCATTAACATTGCATGATGTTGTAAATGCACTCGCGTAAATACTGGAAATGCGAAAACAAGCATCAAGGCGCTAATATGTCCCATGAGGGAGTTAATGAGCCGATTGCGATGAGCAGCTTGGTGACAAGCATCATGAATTACCGTACCAGAAATATGTAAGGCTAGGACATTCATGCAAAAACATATCCACTGTTGCCATTGCCAAACCCAATAACCTAGTACAGACAGCACAACAATTCCAATAGATGCTAAAAACATTAGCACAGTGGGATTGAAGCCACCGGGGGGGGACAAAAGTTCCTTGGGAGGAATTGTCAGTGGCGATTGTGCCTCCGACATCAGCATTGTTGACTCCTTATTTACCATTTACCAAATATTTGCGAGTATACGGCACAGACTGACGAATAATAAAGTTTTATGTACCAACATTTATCTACATTTTTACATTTATCGGTTATCAGTCAACAGTTATTCATTACCAGCGACCAGCTATAAATCATAAAAATCAAGGGTTTATATCGAATAGAAACGTCCCAAACCCTATTTTTTCATAAAGTAGGACGTAAGTTCTAAAGAAAAGGCAAAATTAAAATCAGTATTATGAGAGAATTTTTAAAGCTTGCGAATTTAATTTGTCCTGAATGCGTTTCTAGCCACAGACAAAAGGTTAAGTTTAATCTACGATTATTCCCTAAGCTAGAAGCGCTATACAGCATCCCCCTATGCAATTAAGAGATTCAGTACGTCGGACAAAAATTGTCGCTACCATTGGACCTGCTACCAGCAGCCCCGAAGTTTTAAAGGCTCTGATCGAAGCAGGTGCAACAACACTGCGACTTAATTTCTCTCATGGAAGTCATGCTGACCATCAACGTAATATTAGGTTGATTCGGCAAACAGCATTTGAATTGAACAAACCAGTGGCGATTTTGCAAGATTTGCAAGGTCCCAAGATTCGTTTGGGTAAGTTTGAAAATGGTTCGATAGTGGTTGCTAAAGGCGATCGCTTTACTTTAACTAATCGTCAGGTTATCGGTAATCAAGAAATCAGTTGTATCACCTACGAACATTTAGCAGAAGAAGTCCCTGTTGGTGCGAATATTCTGCTCGATGATGGGCGAGTTGAAATGCAGGTTGTGGAGATAAATAAAGAAAAAGGCGATCTGCATTGTCGTGTCACGGTTGAAGGTAAACTTTCTAATAATAAAGGCGTTAATTTTCCCGGCGTTTATTTATCTATCAAAGCATTAACCGATAAAGACCGCGAAGATTTAGTATTCGGTTTAGATCAAGGTGTGGATTGGGTTGCACTTTCCTTTGTTCGTAACCCCCAAGATGTGATCGAAATCAAAGAGTTAATTTATAGTGCAGGAAAACAAGTACCAGTAATTGCCAAAATCGAGAAGCATGAAGCCATTGAACAGATGGAAGCGATTCTGGCTTTGTGTGATGGTGTAATGGTCGCAAGAGGAGATTTAGGGGTAGAACTTCCAGCCGAAGATGTTCCTGTGTTGCAAAAGCGTTTAATTGCTACTGCAAATCGCTTGGGTATTCCGATTATTACCGCTACCCAAATGTTGGACAGCATGGTGAGCAATCCTCGTCCGACTCGTGCAGAAGTCTCAGACGTAGCCAACGCAATCTTAGATGGTACGGATGCAGTAATGCTTTCTAATGAAACTGCCGTGGGTAATTATCCGGTAGAAGCAGTAGCAACAATGGCACGCATTGCCGAACGCATCGAAAAAGAAGATATACAAAATAATAATGCACATCAAATAGGAGACCCCAGACGTTCGATTCCCAATGCGATTTCCCAAGCAGCTGGTCAAATTTCCGAACAACTCGGAGCCGCTGCAATTATGACTCTGACTCAAAGCGGAGCTACCGCTCGCAATGTTTCTAAGTTCCGCCCTCGTACACCAATTTTGGCAGTCACACCTCATGTAAACGTAGCCAGACAACTGCAATTAGTATGGGGAGTCAAACCGTTATTAGTCTTAGAACTACCTTCTACTGGTCAAACCTTCCAAGCGGCTATCAATGTTGCTCAAGAGAAAAATTTACTACATGAAGGTGATTTAGTGGTAATGAGTGCAGGTACTCTGCAAGGGATTTCTGGCTCCACCGATTTGATTAAAGTTGAAGTAGTAACTGCCGTACTCGGTCAAGGAATAGGATTAGGACAAGGCTCAGTCAGTGGACGCGCACGAGTCGCTCATAGCGGTATGGATTTAAATAATTTTAATCCAGGAGAGATTTTAGTTGCCCCATCCACTAATGCCGATTTTGTCGAAGTAATTCGGAAATCAAGCGGTATTATTACTGAAGATGAAAGTCTTACTTCACACGCTGCTGTCATTGGCTTACGGCTTGGTGTCCCCGTAATTGTTGGGGTCAAAAATGCAATGCAAACCATTCGAGATGGAGCTATTTTAACTATGGATATGCAGCGAGGTATCGTTTACTCTGGTGCGGTGGGAACACGATAAATATACCACCGGAGTTAGGAGTTTAGGAGTTAGGAGTTAGGAGTTAGGAGTTAGGAGTTATGAGTTAGGAGTTAGAGTTAGGAG
>JAAUSO010000015.1 GCA_012033205.1 Richelia sp. SL_2_1
TAAACGAGTCTCGTGATAGCAGAATACTGGAGAGCCGTGTACCTGGAAATCTCGTAAGCACGGTTCGGAGGGGGCTAGTTAGAAAAGGAACCATGATTACGGAAACCTCGCTAGCTGGCTACCCACTCTGAAAACCTTGCGAGGTCATACAGACTGGGTATGGTCGGTTATATTTATCCAAAATAATCATACCTTAATTAGTGCTAGCGATGACCACACAATTCGATTATGGGATATAAACACCGAGCGATCGCAAATTTTAGGTAATTTAGAAACAGAATGGATGTGGGCGATCGCATCTCATCCCCAAGCAAATATTATTGCCACAGCCGGAACAAATCAAGCGATCAATTTATGGGATATTGACAAGGGTGTTTGTTTAACTAGCTTGAAAGGACATAACCACCGCATTCGAGCCATAACTTTTAATAGTTCTGGTAAATTTCTTGCTAGCAGTAGTGATGATTTCCAGATTAAATTATGGGAAGTAGAAACACAAAAATGCTTACAAAATTTTTCTGGACATCAAGGAGAAATTCGCACACTGACTTTTATCCCTCCATCTTCTACCCAACCAGAAATTTTGGTTAGCGCTAGTGATGACCGCACCATTAGATTATGGGATATTCAAATAGGAAATTGTATTCAAATATTAACAGGTCATCAACACCGTGTTTGGTCAGTTTGTTATAGTCCCCAATTAAATATTTTATTTAGCTGTAGCGAAGATCAAACTATAAAAATTTGGAATATTAATCATATTAATACAATTAAATGCATTAAAACTCTAAAAATTCCTAAACCTTATCAAAAAATGAATATTCAAGGTGCGAATGGTTTAACAACAGCTACACAACAAACACTACGGGTTTTAGGTGCTGTTTCAGGTACAACATAAAACCTCCAAACTTACAACAAAAAAGCAGAGAAATTCCCCTCTAAACAGAGCTAGCCTCACTTTTCTAATTCGACATTAAGCGTGCATAGCCCCAATTTTATCTCTTTTTTCATATTCACAAACCCTTTAATTAATTAAAGTAATTAAATAAATATTACAACTTTCTTTAATTCTGATTACGAAAAATATAGAAATGTAAATAACTGTTGACAATATGCCTATTCTCTTTGTCAGGCTCGATTTGGAGACAGAACCTCATATCATATATTCTCAGTTCTCAAGCCTAGCATGGAGGGGTGATATCATGCTCAAGCTCAAAAAGCTGATGTCCCCTAATCTCTATACAGCGTTGTTCAAGATATTTTTGCCAGCCGTTACGGGTACCGATGTGGCTGGGATTTTCATATAATCCTAATTCAACTTCTTGCTCGGTGAGTCGGGCAAATTCTTCGTATTGTGGATATTGGGGGCTGACAAAGGTTTCTTTACGATGCAAAATAGGCGGATTTTTTCTCTCAGAGTAATCACCGCGAGCGATTCTGAAAGTTTTTAAGTCGATTACGATGCTTGCTTTTAATGCTGGATGGGCATCAGTGTCAAAGTCGGGGTAATATAGGTAAGATATTCGCGGTTGGTTGATGTGAAGTTTAACAATAGTTGTTTCTTCAGGTCTTCCGAATACACGACTGGCACAGCCTTCGTAGATTCGTAACAATGCTTCTAATTCTCCAAGTGCTGTAATGTGGACATAAAGAGCATCTGGAGTCTGTTTACCAATTTTGCTTGTTTTGCAGGCTGCTTTGATAATTTTAGATTCCCCTAAGCTAAATAACTTTTCGTCGGCTACTTCACAAGCATCCCGATATGTCCCGAAAAAAGCTTTAATATCGTGGCGGATTTTTTCGGGTAGCTCTGAAAATTTGGGACGCTCTTCCTCAAACTGTACCAAGGCAAGATAAACTTGGATATCCAAAGAACGACGGTAGGCGATTGCATCCCATTCGACTTCATCTGTTGCTTGCAATATTACTTTAAAAGCACGGCGAATACTGGCAAATTCGAGTAGTATGTTTTCTTCAACTTCTGGTTCTAATTCTCCTGGGGCTGGTAGTCTACCACGTTTGGTATAAAATTGAATCAGCGGTTCCAATTCCTGTTTGCAATCTTCATATTTCTTAGTTGCAAGACGAATTCTCGGCGCAATTACCCCGGAGCGATACCATTCGGCCCGAAAATTCTCTTTTTCTTGTTCGTCGCGAAATACAAAGTAAATGCCTAGGGCTACGGGTACAGCATCAACTTCTAAAGCACTATCAATGTATTTTTTGAGTTCTCCCTGTTCGTAATATTTCTGAAAGGTATTGCGACTAGTTACGACACCATCTCCATAAGCTAGTTGATTTTTACTACTAATGGAACTTACTAATACTTGAGCGGCAACTATTAATACTTTATTAGTCAATTTCCAGGCATTTTTGAGACTTTCGAGGCGTTCTTCGGTATCTTCGATAACATTAAGAATATAACCGAGATTAACAACATCCGCAGAAATTAGAGGTGTATCGGGTTTATAATAAGGGTCCCAACCGGCGCTATTAACCTCCATACTTGCCAATCTTTTTACATCACCACCATGTCCACATCCGTAATCAAAAAACGTCGTCTTGGTGTTAATGATTTCAAATTCCACTGCCAACTTGATCGGACGGGATAAGTCTGTACGGAACATAGCTGCTCTGTGACGTTCAATAGCTAAGTCTTCCAACATAAGACAAATCCAAATCGCGATCGACAACCATTATCTCATAGAACAGGTAATTGGTAATGGGTAATTGGTAATTGGTAATTGGTAATTGGTAATGGGTAATTGGTAATTGGTAATTGGTAATTGGTAATGGGTTATTTGGGATTATCCATCTCCCCATCTCCTCATCCCTTTACTTTTCGGTGGCTAATTCAATCAAATCTTCAATTTTCTTAATATTTGGATCACCTGCTAAATAGCCGATACCGCGATGTAGATGTAAGCGAAACTGGGTTACAAGGGTTTCTTTATCAGTTCCCAAACCGTCGTTATAACAGCGTTGTTTAAGCGCTAAAAGCAAGATATCAGACATTTCACCGCCAAATACTCGCCATGTTAATTCCACATTACTATCTTGGGGTATCGGTACCGGAGAAGGAATACTTTTTTCCGCAAGAGAACGACAAAATCCCCAGCGACAAAGGGTATTCCACTGATCGATTTTGGTAAACCGTCTCAGTTTCAAAAGTTGGTCTTTAGCTGTTTGGGATAAGCGGATGCGTTCGATTGGTGATTCCATTTTGATGGTTGATGGTTGTTAGTTGATGGTTGAAAGTTGTTAGTTGATGGTTGTTAGTTGATGGTTGATGGTTGATGGTTGTTAGTTGTTGGTTGTTAGTTGATGGTTGATGGTTCTTACGTATTTTCCCTTGTCCACTAACCACTATCTTTTATTACCAAAAATACCCCAATTCTACTGTCGTTTGACGGGTGTCTTGGGAGTATTTGAGCAGGTATTCGCGAGCTATTGCTTCGTTTTTTCGTAGGGTTTTTACTTCTTTTTCACCTATTTCGGTATCGGTGGAAAGTAATATTACTTGATGGGAAGCGGAAGGGAAGTATTTTTCTATTAGGTTACTGCGGTGAGATGAATCTAAGCGCCCCAAGGGAGTGTCGATGGCAACGGGTAGGCGGTGTCCCGATACTCTTGCTAATGCCCAAAGAAAGGCAATCGCTAAGAGTTGTTTTTCGCCTGCTGATAGTCGATGTTTATCAACTGGTTGAGAGTTTAAATCGTATAGGGAAAGACTGAAGGTATTGGTATTAATCACAATACGATGTACTAAGTCGGATTTATGGAGCAGGTAACGGAAGCATTCTGTAACTTCGTTTTCTAATTTATTGAGTTTTCTTAAGGTAAGTCGTTCGCGAAACAATTTGAGGGTTTGTTGTACTCTAGTTGATGCATTTATGATGTTTTCTTTACTGTTTTGTGCGATGGTTTGTACACTATATTCTGTTAAATCTTTTTTTAATTTATCAATTTCTGATTCTAGTTCTATCAAACGACGATTAACTGTTTCACAATTACTTTTAATGTCAATAACTTTATTTTGTGCTTTTTTAACTAAGTCTACTAATTTTTGATAATCTTCTGGCGATGCTGCTGCTTGTATTTGTCTTTCTAAAGTAATAATTTCTTCTTCTTGATTTTTTAATTGTTCTAATTGCTGTTTGGCGGTATTTTTAGCAGTTTGTAAATAGTAAAGAATATTTCCTAGTTGACTCAAATTTTCTGCATCTGCTAATAACCAAGGTGATTCTTTTAATAATGCGTTTCTGGTTTCTAAGTCTTCTTTTAAAAAGGTTTTTATTTCAGCAAATTTATCAGGAGCAATATCTATTTTATTAATCAAATTTAGTAACCGTTCATCTCTTTCGAGCAATATATCTCGCGCTATTTGTTGCTGTTGAATTTTTAATTCTGCTTCACCTCGTTGTTGAACTTGATTTAGTAGAGGTTCAATTAATGTCAATGGTAAAACACCTGCGGCTAATTCACACATTCTCTGACGAGTGTTTTCCGATTCGTTAATATGAACTATTTTCTGTTGTTCTAGCTGACTACTTTCGGAAGCAATTTTTCCACCTTCGCTCAAAAATTTATCAAAGGCTGCTTGTTGGTTTTTTTCGGCTTGCTGTAAAAATTCTAATTCCTGGGTTTTTATATTTTTGGTTTCTTCGTATTCTAACTGTAAATTATTGAGAAGTTTTTCTATCTCTTCTAAATTAGCAAGTTCTTTTGTATCCGCTAGTTCTTTGCGTTTACGATTGACTAATATTTCTAAATCTATTGCCAAACGTTCCGCTAATTCTAATCCTAAAAGAGCGCGAATTGCTTCAACTACCATAGTGGGCGGTTGTTCTTGTTCTGCAAGTTCTTTTACTTGTTCGCCATCAAATAAAAATAAATTAGAGATTCCTAAAGGTAATAAATTTTCAATATATTCATCCCAGATATTAACTAAACCAATATCGAGCCATTCATCATTTTCACGAATATCTAAAATACCTAAATGGTCTTTACCATCTTTAGGATTTTTTTCCCAAGTTCTGACTATACGATATCTTACAGGTTTATCGTTTTCAATATGTTCAAAAGCTAATTCAATTCTTGTTTGTTCTGTCGGTGATTTATGGGTATTTATACATTGATTGAGGAAATCATTATAACTTAAATTATCGCGAGTAGAACATTGAGCGCGATGTCCGTAAAGTGCAAGACGAATCGCATCCATTAAAGTTGTTTTTCCCCCACCATTCATTCCCCCTAAAAGAATAATTGGATGAGGATTATCATCATCGTTGTTTGGGTCAAGATTTATTACCTGACGACCACAATAAGGACCAAAGTTTTCTAAAACAAGTTCGAGGAATATCATATTAACATGGGATGGGTAATTGGTAATGGGTAATTGGTAATGGGTAATGGGTAATGGGTAATTGGTAATAAATTTTTACTCCTAACTCCTAACTCCTAACTCCTAACTCCTAACTCCTAACTCCGGTACAGACGGGGCGTATTGCTACGTCTCTACAATTCCTAACTTTTCATTGTTCAGCATCTGAGTTGTTTTTATTAAATTTTAGATTTGCCCAATTATGCGGTTTTTCATCTGTTACTTTCTGTGCTGTAACATCACCCAAAGTTAACTGTTTTACTTTATTAATATCACCTTCACCAGCAGCATTTTTTAAGTCGCGTTTAAAGCGAGCATTTTTAATCGCATCTTCTTGATTTAACGAACTTGTTTCAAAACACTTTTCTAATGCATCATATATTCCCACACGCCGGGTTTTTTTGCGATACTGACGTTCGGTATCTAACAGTTTCGCCATCAATTCTAAATGCATTGCGTCGTCTGAGCAGATTTCTTCTAATACAGCCCATTCATCGCTACCTAATAAACTGTAACCCGCACCGGGACGGGGGTCAATAAATTTTTCGCCTGTCACTTCTTGATAAATTTGGGGTAAACTATCGTCGAATTCGTGTTTTTCTTCTAACCAAATACGCCTGATTTGACTGAGTTCCTCTAAAGTAATTAAAGTAATATCCCGCATATTTTCCGGCGCAGTTTGACGAACTTGTGTTTGGGCTGATAATACTCTTGTTAACCAATGTTCGCGCCAATATTTGGTATAAGGGCCTGGTACTGGTTGAACTGAAGTTTCACCATTTATGTTACGCTCAAAAAGCTGCACGTTTCCCCAAATTCGTCGAAAATCTCGTTTATCATGGTCATCTTGAATATCTAACTCGTTACGAATATCTAAAAGCGGTTGCATCCATTCTTTTTCTTCGTCATTTTGAATCATCGCTTCCATCGATTTATCTTTACTTACCATTGTGCAAACCCAGCAACCAAAACGCGAATCACCGCAACTAGGGGTAGAAGTATCCACAACTAAAGGACATTCATTATCTGCTGTCGCACCACGGTACATGGAAAATAAATCTTTGTTATCACCACCCCAAGGATTTTCACATTGATTCAGGTAAATCCACACATCGTTGTTGCTCCAATCTTCGATGGGTGTATAAATCAAAGAATTAGGTAAACTGGCATTTGGACTCAAACGCTCCCTGATTCTACCTGCTTGATGCTTTTGCATTGTGGCTGCTCGTTTGGAACTTTCGGCTTTGCGGGTACCCAAGACAATAATTGTTTCCCCACTGGCTCTAACCATTTCCCGAATAAACTGGTTAGCTGGATTAATTTTCAAACGCGGTGTACACCAACGAAACTGGTTGCGTGGAGCCGGATAACCTCTACCAATTAAATTTACCCAGAATGTATCTTGAATTACTGGCAACAATAAATGAGGTTCGATAGGCAAAGATTTTTTTTTGGCAGCAGATGCCAGCAACTCCATCGAATTACGAACCCATGCTGAAACTATGGGATTTTCTACTAAGGTATCTGTAGTAATTACGTGAATTTTTTTATTTCGTTTTTTCGGCGGTAAAATCGCGATCGCATTCCAAACAAGTTGTAAAATCGTGCTAGAATCTTTACCCCAAGATACACCAATAATCCAAGGTATTTCATCTAGTAAATACAACTCTTGGATTTCTTTGGTAATCTCTGGAATTTTATCAATTACCGTAACAGGTGCTGCCTGAATTTTTTTGTCTGATTGTTGGGCAATAGTCATTCGATTTTAGATTTTAGATTTTAGATTTTAGATTAGCCGTAATAATTACGCCCTTCGTCCCCTAAAATTACCTTTCACCCCTAGGGTGCGATTCATCTCTCTTCATCTCTTTCCTCCGCGCTCTCTGCGTCTGGGGCGTTTTTTTTTCAGTAATCTTTTAAAAGAAAGGGAGTAATTGCCATTAATTTTTATATAAGAAAAAACCCCAGATTATTATTTGATTAGTCTGCACTTGCTCTTGAAAAATTTATTAAACTTTGTCTTCCCTGTTTTCTGTTCCCTCTCTCAATAAATAGTTCCATTCATCAAACCAGAATCCTATACAAAGGCAAGAACTAGTATTACATAAATTTGTACCAGTTACGGTTTTTAAAAACTTATTCTTTCATGTTTTATTTTTATACCGTTTTTATATATAGTATTTGGATACCAATCAATGTTTAATTTTTTGTTGATTTTTTTTACTAATTATGACCAAAAAAAATGCATCTACCGTAACAGCAGTTATTTCTAGTCAAGATCAAAAGAAATTTTCTGGCTTATTAACCAAATATCTTGGCGAAAATCAACAGCTATTAGTCCAAAAAACAGAAATGGGCGGTACTCAAGCTTATGTGGGTTCTGTGACTTTAGAATGGTTTGCCAGTCAAGTTCACTTTGCATCTTTTTTACCATTATTGCAAAGTAAGTACAATTCCGATACTGATAATATCGAAATTGACGCTTCCAGTATAGACGATATACAGCAACGCCCCTTAGATTGGTCGCGTCAAGCACCTTTAGTTCAGTATTTAGCCGCAAGAAAAAATCATAAGTTTCCTCCAGTATTAGCTGTAATTAGTCAGCCTTGGGTAGATAATCCTCAAGCATCTGAATGGGATAATACACAAATAGCAAAAAAATCTACTACGGAATTTACGCCTTTAGATGAGGATGAAAAATTCGGTTTACTCAATATTTCTGAACAAGATGTAACTATTTATGCATTAGATGGTCAGCATCGATTAATGGCGGTACAAGGTTTGATGGAGATACTCAAAACTGGTAAATTGCCGCGTTATAAGAAGGAGAAAGCTGTTGCTAATAGTTTTATTACCATTGATGATTTAAGTGAAAAATACCGAGTTGAAGCCGAATATTTGCAACAATTACCCCAAGAAAAAATCGGTATAGAATTTATTTGCGCTGTAGCTGCTGGAGAAACCCGTGAGGAAGCAAGACGCAGAGTAAGGTCGATTTTTGTCCACGTTAATTTGATGGCTGTACCCTTGAGTAAAGGACAATTAGCACAGTTAAATGAAGACGATGGTTTTTCGATTGTGGCTCGCAAGATAGCGGTTAGTCATCCACTTTTAGAGCAGCGTCAAGGTAGAAAACCTCGCGTAAATTGGGATAGTGCTACAGTTGCCGCAAAATCCACAGTTTTGACAACTTTGCAGGCTTTAAAAGAAATGTCGGAGCGTTATTTAGAACACAAATATCCTCATTGGAAACCTTTAGATAAAGGTTTAATTCCTATGCGCCCGGAGGATGAAGAATTAGAATCAGCAATTAAAGATTTTAATCAATTATTTGATAATTTAGCGACTTTAGCAAGTTATAAAGTTTTGGAATACGAAGACACTCCGATGTTTCGACGATTTAGTTTTGAAAAAGATGGGGGAGAAGGAAATATATTATTTCGTCCCGTCGGACAAATGGCATTGGCAAAGGCTTTGGGTATTTTAATATTTGAAAAAGGATTCTCTATAGAAGAAATTTTTGAAAAGCTGCGACTCTTTGATAGTAAAGGCGGTTTTAGTGGAATGGAATTTCCTAAATCTGTTTGGTATGGCGTTTTATATGATGCAAATCGCAAGCGGGTATTAGTTGCGGGGAAAGAATTAGCAACGCGGTTACTCGTTTATATGTTGGGTGGAATTAAAGATAAAATGGAGCGAGCCGAGCTTAGAACGGATTTAGCTAAAGCCAGAACTTTTGAAGAGCAAACTGTGGATTTTAAAGGTAAATTTGTGGAGCCGAAGCAGGTGGGATTGCCGAGTGTTTTGTGATGTTCGTAAATTTATCCTTTTCAAAGAATATGTATTTGGAAAAGCGATATCAATAAGCAGTTCACGGTGTATTTTTAGTCTCCACCACCACCACCATCACCAAGTTCTCTAGATGCTTTCTCAAGACAAAAACTTACTCAAATCAAATTCCTCTTCCTGTTTCTCTTCTTTAAACCTTTCCGAAGTCAGCATCAACAACAGCCTTTCCGTATAATCTACCGCGCCTCGTAACTCAGTTTGCAATATTTCCAAACCACCATTGGCATATTCTTCAAAAATTTGATTGCGCTGAGTTTGAGACTCTTCCTGACTTACTGACAGTACTTTTATATCCTTAGTTACAGTAATTCCGATCAATTTAATTACCCAGTCATATCCCATGGAAGCAAAAGTTTCCACTTTAATTGGGGAAGGTTCTCTTTTTGAAATCTCTCCTAAAGCCACGCGGCGATTATGCTTTTTACCCAAAGTAGCCGCAAAAACTACCACATCAGCAAAAGTTTCAAAAGGTCCCGTTGCACCATTCCAAGATGTTAAACTCTGTACTAACTCCGCCTTATCTTTTGCAACCCTGATTCTACCAGTTTCAGCCATTTTATTAAAGGTTAAAGGTTAAAGGTTAACAACTATCAACTATCAACTATCAACTAACAACTATTAACTATCAACTGTTTTCAACTTCGAGAATTTCACTATATTCAAACTCATTCGGACTTTGCTTAACTAAAGGATATCTTCCCCCATTCAATTCAATAAAATCTTCTTCGCAATCGGGTTTAGAAGAATAATATGTCAATACATATTCTTTACCGACTCGATAGGACATTTCATCTTCAACTTCACCCCTCCATTGAGTCTTTGTTACCAACACAATTAATTGATTTGCTAATTTAGGAATGATTTGAGCTATATGTTTTCGATAAATTACATCTAAACTACCAAAAGGTGAATCCATGACAATCGGGAATGTGCTGCTATCTGTTACCATCAGCATTTTATTTTGACTCCAATCCCGCACTCGATCAATAATACTACTGATAAATGATAAGCTGAGTATTTGATTTTCTCCGGTAGATGCTGCAACTGGCATTTCTAAACCTGAAGTTTTTTCTATCAGCGTTAATTCGTATTTTTCGCTGATTGTCGGAATATAAGGTGTAAAGGATATTTCGCTAAAGATTTCTTGGACTCGTTTTTGTAATTCTAAACGGAATTGCTGTTCTTGCAGCAGTTTGACTTGGGTTAATCTATCAATAGCGTCTTGAGTTGCGCTAATACGACGCTGTGCTAAAATTTGCTTTTCTTCGTTTAATTTATGTTTGGCAATTTGTTTATTTAAACTTGATGATTCCGATTTTAAATTAATTATTTTCTGCTGATTTGCACCTTGTTCTAAGGTTAGCTCGGTAATTTTTTCTTCAATTTTATCTAAACGTTTTTGTAAACTGCGAATTTCTTCACTAGGGTCTTTTCTTAATCTTTCTTCTATATTATCTAACTCTATTTCAATTTCAGCAATAACTTTTCTTAAATTATTAATTATAGCTTGTTCTTGATCAATCTCTTGCCAAAATATTGCTGCTTGTTTGTCGATTTGATCAACTTGAGCGCTGATTCTAATTGCTGTTTCTTCAACTTCCGAGGAAGCCGCTTTATCTAACCAGCTTTCGACATTTATACGAGCATGATTTTCTGCAAATAAACTTGTCCCGCAAATACACTTACTTGAATCTAATAAATCTTGAATAAACTCTCGTGAAATTCCTTTGGTTAATTCTCCTTTTTTCTTCAAATTATGAATAATTTCTCGAAATTGTACCGTTGTTTCTGGTAAAAATACTGTATAACCCCGTGCAGAAATTGCTTTTTTTATGGCTTCTCTACTATGTCGCAAATTATCTTGATTTAAGGTTTTCTGTTTCTCTAATTCCTGTAGTCTTTCCTGTAATTCTTTGGCTGCACTCAATTCGCGCAAACGCTTACTAGTTTCTTTTTTAAAGGTATTTTGATATTCTATTTCTTGAATAATTTCTAGATTCCGTTTGTTAATTGTTTCAATTTCAAGCTCAATTTTACCTTGCTCTTTTAACAGTTTTTGAATTTCTGAATCACCAATTATCTTCAATTCATTTTCTAAACTCTTTTTCGCTTCTTGTAAATGTCGAATTGAACGATTGATTACTTCAACTCCTAAAAATATTTTAGTCGCTTCTGCAATTTCTGCTTTCTTATCGGAGCGCACTATTTCTTCAATTCTTTCGCCATCGAAGAAGAAATATTGATGTAAACTAGCAGGTAAAATTTGTCCGATAATCTCTTCTGGTTGTTGGGGTGGTAGATACCATTTTCCATCATCTCCCGCTACCTGCATATATAATTCTGTTTTACCAACATCATAATCTTGTTGATTTTTGTAAACCCGACATTGACGTTTGACTCGATAGCGTTTTCCATCATGTTCCCATGCTAACTCTACCCAACATTCTACCCTCTGCCCAATTTTTGCTTCAGCAATCGCTCTTTTATTTACAAGTTGCTCAACTGAAGCAAAGGCTGCACTGAATTTTTCGTATAATACCCAGGTAAATGCATTCAATAAACTGGTTTTACCTGCTCCATTATTACCGTAAATAATAGTAGTATTATTTGAGTTTGACCCCGCAAGAGTCATTTCACAGGTTTTTCCGTAAAATGAACGAAAGTTACAAAGCTTTATGGAAGTCAGTTTCATTTTACAGCTTCTTTCACAATTGCTAAAATATCTTCATTTATATGACCGAAACTTTTTTTATCAAGTCTGCTTTTTTCTAAATTCCATACTCGCTCGATAATTTGGCGAACTTCCGCTGAAGCAGACTTTATTGGCTCTTGTACTTCATCTATATTATGCTGTTTTTCCACTACGGTTTTTATATAGTCAATATCGCTATATTTTACCTGTATTCACTATCCTCTGTTATCCGTAAACTCACTGTTACTATATTTGCTTGATATTATCCCTATAACCTTGATAATTAATTGTTTATTATGCGGTTATGTATGATTTAAAACAATTAATCTCAAGTTCAAACAGCAATATGCCCTAAAGACTGTTTTTTTGATTTTTTTTGAATTTATCTCGAAAAAATTTTTTTTTTGGGGACTTTTTTTTGGTATTATTATTTTATCTAAATTTATTTTCTTATAATGAAATATTAGCAAAAATAAAAAAAGCGATTATATTTCCATTATATAAAATCAACTCTGACTCTAATTAATCATCCCACGTAATAGGCAAAAAAATTTTTCGCGACAAATAAATTTACAAAAAAATAATTAAAGGGTTGTGATGGAGCTTCAAGGAAATTGCCCTAAAGACTGTTTTTTTGATTTTTTTTGAATTTATCTCGAAAAAATTTTTTTTTTGGGGACTTTTTTTGATATTATTATTTTATCTAAATTTATTTTCTTATAATGAAATATTAGCAAAAATAAAAAAAGCGACTATATTTCCATTATATAAAATCAACTCTGGCTCTAATTAATCATCCCACGTAATAGACAAAAAAATTTTTCGCGACAAATAAATTTACAAAAATTTACAAAAAAATAATTAAAGGGTTGTGATTGAGGCTCAAGGAAATAGGGAATAAGGAGAATATAACTGCTTTATTCTGCGACTTTTTTCTATAAAAAGGAGGGAGCTAAACCCTCCAAAAATTAAGCGAATAGTTGCAAAGCGAAGGAAACCAAAGATAAAAACGTCATAAAACCAACCGCATCTAAAGTAGTAGTCATCAAAGGACCACTAATTAAAGCCGGATCGAGATTTAAACGCTTTAATCCCATGGGTAGTAAAGTTCCTAAAGTAACAGCAATCAATACATTTACAGCCATCACAGTGCCAGCAACAAGTGATACCCAACGCTCATTAGGAGGAGACCACATCATAGATAAAGTTGCTAAAGCCAAACCCAAGCCAACAGCCGTTCCTACTCCTGCGGTCAGTTCTTTACGTAGTAGAGTCATAGTATCTTTTGGTGTAACTTCTCCCAAGCCCAATCCCCGTACAGTTACGGATAAAACTTGGAATGCAACATTGCCGCTACTATTAGCTAAAATTGGCATGATAATTGCTAAAACCGGGACAACTTTAATCACTTCCTGAAAAGGTGCGATCGCGCTAGCAGCAGCAATATATAAACCGATATTTCCCAACAGCCAAGGTAAACGTTTGCGGAGAGTTATTCGAGGAGAACATAAAGCAGGTTCATCACCACCAGTAACCCCTGCAAGTTTTTGAATCTCTTCTGTAGCTTCTTCATCAAGAATATCTACAACATCATCGATAGTAACAATACCTACCAGCCTTTCTTCGCGGTCAACTACAGGTAAAGCGATTAAATCGTATCGCTTCATAATTTTGGCAACTTCTCGCTGGGGGGTATCAGTCGTAACTCTAATCACCTTCGCAGCCGCAATATCCCGTAATAAAGCATCAGGATAAGAAAACAGCAATTGTCGCAAAGACACAACGCTAATTAATTTGCGGTTATCATCGGTGACGTAAGCGTAATAAATGGTTTCTTTGTCTTCATCTTGAGAGCGAATTTTATTGAGAACTTCTCTAACAGTCAATCCTTCCTGCAACCGCACATATTCTGTAGTCATTACCCTTCCAGCAGTACCTTCAGGATAACCAAGAATCGTTGCAGTAACTTGTCTTTGTTGGGGACTTAACGAGTGTAATAAACGCTTGACAACCGAAGCCGGTAGTTCATCAAATAATTCTGCACGTTCGTCAGGACTCATCGCTTCCAAAATTTGCGCTACCTGTACGTCATGAAGAGAATTGATCAATTGCTCCTGTATTTGAGGAGGTAGATATTCAAAAACGTCAATAGCTCGATTTTTATTCAGTAAACGAAACGCTATCGCTCGCTGTTTTCTGGATAAATTCGCAATATATTCCCCGACATCAACGGGTGGTAAATGGTTCAAGTCCCATTTAAGTTCATTTAAATCTGTAACGCCAAAATCAGCAATGTTGATTGCACAATTGCGAACATCTTGAATAAGCATAATTCCTCTCCTCCTATTGTCTCCCCCGCGCTGAGAGACAAACTCTACAGCTCAGAGGAGGGTGCTACTACCATCTTCCGGACTTCTGTCCATACATTTTTAAAAAATCAACATCGATTACCCATCAAGGCATCGCTAAGTTATAATACTAACCCGGAACTGTGTAATCCGGCAGATGCTGAGCTTCAGTATTATTTTGTGTGATATTCCACACTACTTAATCTCTCTATGCCCCGATTTTCATTCCAATAGTGTAGATTCTACTACTATTACTATCGATGTCAAGGTAATATATCAATTTAATTTAGCACCTTGACAGTAAAATTATTAACATTCTAGCAAGTATTTATTATTTGGCAAAAAATATTTTTATCTGTGATAGTACTTACATTTTTATCTCTCTACCTTTTAATTAACAAGGAAAACAGATAACATTGATTGCAGATCGGGTAAACTTCAAGATCCGAAAGTAAACTATGATCAAAATTATCAAATTTCCAAAAACCTATTCAGGCTTACTAACCAAGATCCAAGGTAAAGATTTACTGTAACTTAATAATAGACACTGATTAAGAATATCTCTATATATGATTCAGTCTGTATTGTCAATAACCTGAAGATAAAGATCAAAAAATATGGAAAAATAATAGTAATTGCCAATTGCGATCGCCAAGAATTTCTGACTACAGCAATTTGCTTGATAGTAGTAGACTTATGCTCAAAAATATTTGCAATATTAACAAACTTGCCGATTATTAAACTTGTGTATTTTGGATAGTAAAAAATTAATAATTAAGACGCTAACGAAAGTTTGTCATATTGCTAGTAACGATTACAAAAGTTAAGCTGTTTTTGCTTCTATAATTTACTTTGCGCTTACAGGATAAAACCTCGGCAAGAGTCATTGAATTAAATTATGTTTAGAACTCTACAGTTACTTCCTCGTTTAGAATACTATTATCAGCAAATCAAGACGATTATTCTTTCGCGGCAAAATCCGATTACAGGTTTGCTACCTGCTTCAACAGCAATAACGGCTCACGGAGACTATACAGACGCTTGGGTACGTGATAACGTTTATAGTATTTTAGCGGTTTGGGGATTAGCCTTAGCTTATCGCAAAGTTGATGAAGATAAAGGACGTACTTACGAATTAGAACACAGCGTTATCAAGTTAATGCGGGGATTATTATTCTCGATGATGCGACAGGCACATAAAGTAGAACAATTTAAGCATACTCAATCACCCTTAGATGCATTACACGCTAAATACAACACTGCGACTGGGGATATTGTTGTCGGTGATGATGAATGGGGACATTTACAGCTTGACGCAACATCAATATATTTACTGATGTTGGCGCAAATGACAGCTTCGGGAGTGCAATTAGTTTACACTCTTGATGAGGTGGATTTTGTCCAAAATTTGGTTTACTATATCGGACGAGCTTATCGTACCCCAGATTATGGAATTTGGGAACGAGGCAATAAAATCAATCATGGGAATGCAGAATTAAATGCTAGTTCCGTTGGTATGGCAAAAGCTGCGTTGGAAGCAGTTAACGGACTAGATTTATTTGGAGTACATGGAAGTAGAGCATCGGTAATTCACGTATTACCGGATGAAATAGCTCGCGCTCGCATTACCTTAGAATATTTATTGCCAAGGGAATCGGCTTCTAAAGAAATTGATGCAGCACTTTTGAGCGTGATTAGTTTTCCGGCTTTTGCAGTGGAAGATGAAAGTTTACGTCAGCGTACTTTAGAAGAGATAATTAATAAGTTAGAAGGTAATTACGGTTGCAAAAGGTTTTTACGCGATGGACATCAAACGGTTTTAGAAGATAGTCAACGCTTGCATTACGAACCCAACGAATTAAAGCAATTTGAGCATATAGAATGTGAATGGCCTTTATTTTTCACTTATTTACTATTAGATGGATTATTTCGGGGAGAGCAAGAAAAAATTAAGCATTATCAACAAAGTTTAGAATTTACCTTAGTTGAACGCGATAATTTGCCTTTGCTACCGGAAGTTTATTACGTAACTGAAGAAAATATCGAAGCCGAAAAACAAGCACCTGGAACTCAAAAACGTTTACCCAATGAAAATATTCCTTTAGTATGGGCGCAAAGTTTGTATTTACTGGGACAAATGTTGAGTGAAAAATTGCTTTCTGTGGGAGATATTGACCCCTTGGGAAGATATTTATCTGTAGGAAGAGAGCGACAGCCGATAGTACAAATTGCTTTATTAGCCGAAGATGAAGATTTACAAGCTAAATTAGCAGTTAGGGGAATTCAAACAGAAACTTTGTTACAAATAAAACCAATTCAAGTCCGTCAAGCAGCAGATTTAATCGCAATTTATCAAGGAATTGGCTGTAATGAAAAGCTAGGTTTAAGTGGAAGACCACCAAGACTTCCTCGCAGTTTAACTACTTCGAGAATTTTTCGTATTGATAATGAAACTGTTGTATTTTTACCTTCTTTCTTAGATTCTGAGCAGTTTTACTTGACTTTAGATTACCACTTTTTAGTAGATCAACTCAAAAGTGAACTTGCTTACATTGAAAAATATTGGAGTGATAATGGTCGTCCGACTTTAACTTTAATGTTAACCCGCACCATGTTAGAAACAGGTAGCGAAGCATTATTATCATTAATGGAAGAACTTAAAGAAGGTGTTTGTAACGGTGTACGGGTGAAATTGGGCAGACTAAATCAGTTAATGCTCACCGCTAACATTCAAAGAATTGATTTACAACAAAATTTTGAGTTTCAACAATCACCAGTTACAAACATTGCTCCTCGTAGCTGCTATTTACTTTATAATCCCAACAATAACTGGTTATTAGAACATACTCAAGAATTTCAAATGGAATGCGAAACCAATTTGAAATTATTGCTTGATTCCTTACGTTCTTCCGATAATCTTTACGAACAAATTGAATTATTACAGGCATTAACTCGCTTACAAGGACTTGATTTTGATACCGGCTTTGGTGAAATTAATCATACTGTAAAAGTATCGGATTTACTCGATGAAGTTTACTATAAAGCAGGGGAAATTGGACTTTGGGCTGTCGTGCGTCGCGCTGCGGGATTGCTGCAAATGGCAGATATGCGCTTGTCAGATATAGTCACCAGCCTTTTAGCACGGGGGAAACAAATTGCAGTCGGCAAAGCCTACAGTGAAGCATCCTTAATCATCGTACCCCTTTCCCACAAAGAAATAGTCGAGAAAATCAAAAACTTTTGTCGTGAAGATGTTAGAGATGGTGTTTTAACTCAAGAAATACTGATTTATCTACGTACCTTAATTAATTCCGAACCAGAATTATTTCAAGGATTACTTACTATTAGAACAGGACATCTCATCTTATTTATTACCAGCAAACTTGCTAGAGAATTAGATATTACTCAAGATGAAGCTTATGAACATTTGATGCAATTATCACCTTTTCAAGTAAAAACACAGTTAAAAGACTGTTTGTTAGAATACTCCGGAATGAATCAGTTATTACGTCAGCAAGAATCACTGCATATCAAACAGAAAGAAAACGAAATAGATTGGCTATTGCAACCAGTTAATATAGACACAATAGAAGTACCAACAGGAGGATGGCGAAGATATCGCCAAGCAGAAGGAGCAATCAACCGCGTACCCGAAGATTTCTTTGCACGAGTCTGGCAATTAATGCATCATTGTAAAGGCTTGGTAATTGGCGATAAACTAGAACGTCGCAACCGCTTGGATAGTCAATTACTGATATCAGAAATGACTGCCGGAGAAAAGAATTTTGCCTTAAGAGTCGAACATTTATTAAACAAAATCGAAGCTCCAGAATACCGTCAAGTAAACGTTGAAGCCCTAATGGAATTAGCGGCGATCGCCAAAAATAATCCCGAATTACAAATCCGTGAATATATTGTGTTAGATGTATTAATTGGTCACGCTGTAAGATTAAACTGGTTAAATAATCAACCCGAAAGAAGCGATCAATATGATAAAGATAAAGCCGCAGCATGGCGATATTTTTATAATACTTCTGCTCAAGAATGTGCAAGTAACATTGTCAAAGCCTTAAGATATCTGACAGAATTCGGCGATGAGTTTGTAGTTAGTGACGTGGAAGTAGAAGTTTAGTTTTTCATAAATTGTAGGGGAGGCAAATTGGGGTGTAGATTTTCTTCCCCCAATATTGCCGTTGTGTTAGACGCACAACTATTTATGAAATAAACGATAATTGTGAAAATCGTCTAACGCACCATCCGAGATTAGTTAATTGCAGAGAATTTTCAAAGAATTAACTTTGATTACTTGGCATTCTCGTTTTTCCTCCACAAAAGATTACTCCTATTCCGCTGTAAGATTTCCTTTCACCCGTAGGGTGCGGTTCATCTCTTTTTACCTCTTTCCTCTGCGCTCTCTGCGTCTCTGCGGTTTTTTATTTCTCCCTGGGGGAGACGCTGCGCGAACGGTAATCTTCTGCCGGTAAGGGAGTAAAATAATTATCTCAACTCCGTGCATCTACCGCTTTCATGACAAAATCCGCCGACATCAGCAGCAAAAGAAAAGCTTCTAGGACTTACGCATTGACAGAAAATACAAAATATGTATATGAGGAAAACCACATCCATCGTAGGGGTTTAGCACTGCTAAACCCCTACATATAATAAACTGTCAAAGCCTGAAATGACATATTTTCGTAAACGCATACCATAATTAATTTGTACAGTGCGTAAGTCCTAGCTTCGCGCAGATGAAAACTTAAATCAATTAGAAACTGTTTTAGCTTTTTTTGCTACCTTCGTAATAGATAGCGCACTTGTTCAACAAATAATGAGGTGGGATATGGCAATATTAACTGAATCTCCTTGGTATCAGCAGATTTTGAGAGAAGGGGAAGCACGAGGAAGACGAGAAGGAATGATATCTGGAATCGAACTCGATTTAGAAATTAAGTTCGGTAATGAAGGATTGCAATTAATGCCACAAATCTCGCAAATTAGCGATTTAGAACAGTTAAAGGTGATTCAAAGAGGTGTTAAAACTGTTAATTCACTAGAAGAATTGCGTGGATTAATCCAGAGTGTTTAAACCTCTCAAGTTCAACAAATAATCAGGTGGGATATGGCAATATTATGGGAACGAAATCGAATCACGCCAAAATCGGACGAGTATCGCGCAATAAACGTACTAATCCCACAAACACCGTAAAGAATTCCAAACGCCCTAAAAACATTCCCACAGTTTCTGCCCATAATAAACTAGGTGCAGCATCCGCAGCAGTGACTCCTACAGATAAACCCACAGTTCCCATGGCGCTGGCATATTCAAACAAACTTTCTTGCAACGTGTAACCGTGAGCGGCGATAATCGCGCTACCAATACCAAAAATCATTAAGTAAAGAAATACAAATATACTAATTTGTTTAAGTTGGTCGTTTTGCAGAAATTGCCGCTTGTCACCTTGCCAAATATGAGCTTCATTCACTGCCCCCGATGGCATTAACATCCGCCGTATTTCCCACATCAAAGCGCGGTAAAGAATGTATATGCGTATCTGTTTTATACCGCCTGCCGTTGAACCGCTTCCTCCGCCAATTAACATTAAAAGTATTAATATTAACCAACCCAACCCATTCCAGTCAGTATATCCGACAGTAGAAAAGCCGGTTGTAGAAAGAGCAGTAATAGTTTCAAATATAGATACTCGAATCGCTTTACCCAAGTTCGGATAAAGTGGCAAAATTACACCAAAGAACAAAATTATGCTGCATAAGACGTATAAGAAAAATTGCAGCCGGATTTCTCCGTTACGCATTACCGACTTGAACTTACCCGTCAGTAACATATAGCTGGTAACAAAATTTAATGCTCCCAGTATCATTAATATATTTGTTACTACTTCGACGGCAGTATTATCCCAGTAACCGATAGATTCGGGACGAGTGGAAAACCCTCCCGTAGAAACAGCAGCGAAGGAATGGTTAACCGCATCAAAGAAACTCATTCCTGCTAAATTTAGGGCAATGGTTCCGACTATGATATATCCTAAATAAATAGCTAGAACTAGCTTTGCAGAACGTCGCACGTTAGGAACCAACTGCTCGGTACGTCCTTCCGCACTCGTTAAACCAGAACCACTAGGTCCTGCGTTCGGCGCAGCCGCGTGGCTGATCGCGCTTAATGTAATAATCGCCAATCCCGCACCACCAAACAGTTCTATCGTGCTGCGATAAAGTAATATCAACCGCGAAGCTTTGGTTACATCTACCACCGAAAGTCCGGTAGTTGTCCAACCGCTGGTAGATTCAAACATTGCTTGAGTAAAGTTCAATCCCTGCACCAGCATCAACGGTACCGTACCCACAACAATTGCTACCAACCACGATAAAACGACAATTACCGCACCTTCCTGTAATGTCAGACTGGTGGCTTTTTTAGGAGCTAAACTACGCCATAGAATAAAGCCTACAGCGCTAAGTATGATACCCGGAATTAAAAAAGCCCAAGCTAGTGAAACTTCTTGGGGGTAAAAAATTAATGCAATTAGAGGTGAAAGTATACCGAGTCCAGAAATTATGCACACCAAACCTGTATAACCGAAAATAGCACGGTAACGCTGGCGTAAAAAGCTTTTATAACGACTCATTTAAACCTTCTCTCCCATAATTACACGTTGAGCCTTAGCACAGTAGTCTGATTGACTGATTAAAATTAGGCGATCGCCACTCCGCAAACGGCTGTATTCCTTAGCTTGTAAGACAGTTCCACCGCGAATAATGCAGGCGATCGCCGCTCCTTTTAAATTCAGTTGTTCGGGGGTTTTCTCAACAGCAGGACTATCATCTTGCAGTGTCATTTCGGTTAAAGTAACTTCCGTATCCGATACAGGTAGTAAACTCTTAATATCTTGAATATCTGCTTGTTGTTCAATTAAAGAACCGAGAATTTCTGTTGCTGAAAAAGCTTGAGTCACACCCAATTTTTGGAAAACTTCGCGGTTATCGGGGTCATTAACTAAAGCAATAGTCCGAGGTACCCCATAACGGTCTTGAGCAATTTGACAAGCAACCAAATTATCTTGGTCAAAAGCCGTCAAAGCCAATAAAACATCAGCACTATAAGCACCAGATTCTTGAAGTATTGTCGGGTTGCTACCATCACCTTTAATCACTGTTGCTTTCAGCTTGCGAGATAACATTAAAGCTTGGGTTTCATCGGGAGTAATAATAGTTAATTGATAGCCTTTACTAGCAAACTGTCTGCCTAAAAAATAAACTAATTTATCACTACCAATTAGAATGATTTTCATAAAATATCATAAAAGGTCAGAGGTCAAAGGTTAGAGGTCAAAGGTTAGAGGTCAAAGGTTAGAGGTCAAAGGTTAGAGGTCAAAGGTCAAAATTACTAACAACTATCTACTAACAACTAACAACTATCTACTAACTCAAAGTTTTCACAAAAGCTTGTGCAGAAAGTTGCGTCGGACTAATCGTTTCAATGCCAAATTCTCGGTAAATTGCTTCGCGATTTGGGTCAAATACGCGAGCTAATACCGTGGGAACTTCAAACAACTTTTTGGCAATTTGCGCCACCATAATATTTATATTGTCAGAGTCGGTAACGGCTAGCAAGCAATCGGCTTTCTCAGCTTTCGCACTTCGTAATACTGCTAATTCAGTTGCATCACCAACAATTTGAAAACCGCTGAATTCACCCCCCAAATTGTCAAAAACAGATTCATGACGGTCGATAACTACAACAGAATTACCTTCACCACTTAATTGACTAGCCAGAATCGAACCCAAACGACCACAACCTACAACTACAATGTATTGATTTGCCATACAATTTGTTTATTTAGTACAATTATTCCCCATACCCAATTTTTACATTTTCAACCGTGATTTCGGCGAACTTGTGGCTCGTTCCAAGTTCTTTTGTGCTGGCCTGTAAGCTGGATCTAAATCTGTAGCAACACGATAATTTTTCATTGCTTGCAGATTATCACCAGTTACTTCTAACAATTCTCCTAACATATTGAATGTTTCAGCATTATTAGGATTTGTAGCAATTGCTTGTTTGACTAACGTGATCGCTTCATCAAATTGACGTTTGCTAATCCGGTGTTTGGCTGCTGACATCAATGAGTCGTAATCTGATGGTAAATCTGTAATGTTTTCTCTACCTAATACTCTTGCGACTAATTCGCGAATTTCCTTGGGAGTAAAAGGCTTTTGCATAAAGTCTACGGCTCCTAATTTCATCGCATCTACGGCATTTTCAACGTTAGCGTGAGCCGATATCATAATTACGTGTAAATCAGGTAGACGTTCTTTTGCTTTTTCCAATACTTCTAAACCGTTCATTCCCGGCATTTGTAAATCTAGAAGCATTAATTGAGGATCATATTCTTCAAGTTGAGCAAGTGCTTCTTGTCCGTTGATAGCTGTTTTAACGGTATAACCTTGGGGTTGCAAACATTGGGTTACAGTCAATCGAATATTTTTTTCATCATCTACAACTAAAATGCGTGCTTCAGACATTGGTTAATTCTCCTTGTTTATTGGAATGTTGATCGGAATTTAAAACAATTGGCAGTGTAAAATTGAATGTGCTACCTTCTCCCACTGTGGAATCTACCCAGATGATACCGCCATGAGCTTTGACAATTTCCTTACATATAGATAATCCCAAGCCGCTACCGCCGATATCCCGTTCTGTTTTGACCTGCACAAACTTGTCAAAAATTTTGCTTTGAAATGCGGGGTCAATTCCAGCCCCGTCATCGCTTACTGAAAAGTAAATTGAGTTGCCATGTTGTGTCGCTGCAATTTCAATTTGCGATTGTGCATAGCGTAAAGCGTTTGCGACCAAATTTGTTAATACCCAAGTAATTTTATTCGCATCGGCGTTTACCTCCGGTAATTCTTCGATTAGTTTTTTATTTAGTTTGATATTCTTTTCTTGAGTTTGTACTTTAAATAATGATATTACTTTATCGATAATAAAATTAGCTTTAATAGGAACTCTTTCCATATCAATTCGACCGGATTCTATCTTAGAAAGGTCGAGTAAATCATTAACTAAACTCCGCAACCGCTGTACATCTTCGGAAGCAGCTTGTAATAATTCCTGTTCTGATTCCGATAATTTTTGTTGTGCAGTTTCCAAAAGTAAATTAATACTCATTGCCATTCCCGTCAAAGGAGTTCGCAATTCGTGAGAAGCAGTCATCACAAAATCACTTTTTAACTGGTCAATTTGCTTAAACTTGGTCACATCTTGCAACAGCAAAACTACACCTAAACGTTTACCATTTTCAGTTTTTACCGGAGTAGTAACGTAGCGATAAAAATACTCCTTACCATTTTTTTCTATAGTTAAAACCGATTTCTCTGGATTTAATTGTGAAGACTCGCCAGCTTCGGCTGTAGCTTGAATTTGATTATATAAAGTCCTATCTTCAACAACTTCTAAATAATGTCTTCCTTCAGCTAATTTAGGTTTAGCATTAAATAAACTGGCAGCTGTAGGATTAATATCAATAATATTACAGCGGTCGTCTACTACTATAATTCCGTCAGTAATGCTATCAATAATCGCTTCATTGCGCTGTTTTTGAGCAATAATCGTATTAACATTTAAAGCGTGAAAACTCTTGAGTTTTTGACTCATTGAGTTAATTTCTTTTGCCAAATTTCCTAACTCATCATCCGACTGCACCGGGATATTCACATCATAATTACCTTCCGCAATTTCCTCAGTAGCTTGGGTAATTTTCTTCAGCGGGCGCGTTAAATTTTTAGAAAGAATCAAACTGAAAATTAATCCCAATACAGCAGCAGAAGAACCTGCAAAAATCATTGATGCAATGGCATTTCGAGAAGTAACTTGTGCTTGCTGTGAAGCTGCTTCCATGGTTTGCTGATTCAAATTCTGCAACTTAATAGAAGCTTGACGTACTGCTTCAAACTTCGGTAAAACAGATTGATTGTAAAAATTTCTCGCCGTTTCGGGCTGATTTTGTAAAGAACGAAATTGAACAACACTGCTCAGATACTCTCGATAACTCTTTTCTAAATTAGCTAAAATCTCCGCTTCGCCATCAATCGTAATATTATCTTTAGCCCGCGACAACCATTGCAAAAACTCAACTTGATTATTTGCAAATAAATCAATCCCGCTAGTACCACCTTCGGATAGCGAAATTAAATTAGCACTATCTTGACGCTCCAAAGCTTCCACCATTCCCTGAGCAGCGCGGATACTGCGATAATTCTCCCGCAAAATCGCTTCACTAGCTTGCCCCAAACGCCAAAGATTTGCCACACCCCAAACACCCACAAGGATAATTAGAGCAAGACTAACACCATAACCAGCGAGAATCTTGGTTCTCAGCTTCACCGCATTCTACCCTCTCCAAATGCAAATGAAATTACAGTACCAAAATTAGGTTTACATTCTTCTCATACCTGCGACGGAATGTTAGTTTATCTTTAGATAGTGGTTGTATTTAAAGTATTAAGAAAAGCAAGAATTAAATAAATCTCTCCTCCGCGAAACTTTGCGTTTCCCTCCGCGTACCTTAGCGTTAAAAAAATAATCACTCAAAATCACCAGCAAACCCCCGCACCGCAGTAATCAAATCATCCGGAGTCCCAATATCTAAATAACTACCATTTGTAAAAGCTTCCGCTTCCACTTGAAAACCTTGATTTATAGCAGCTTGAATTACATTACCAATGGGAATTTCAGGTAATTGTGGTAAATTGGTATCTTGTTTAATTGTAATCAAATACTCGTGCAAAAACTCACTAAACTGAGGTTGCCAAACAGCAATTCCCCACATAAAACGCAAATCTGAATGAAGTGGTTTTTCAAGAATAGAACGAACTTTACCCGTATCATCAAAATCGACCATACCAGCTTTTTGGGGATTATCCGTAGGAAATAGCCCTAAAACCACATCAGCTTTACTAGCTTCCAATCTTTTTAATATATGTATATAAGCATCTTTTGGTTGAAATAAAATATCAGGAAAACCCAAAGCTACCACAGCATCCTTTATAAAAGGATAAGCACTATCTAAAGTAAAAGGTACACCATAAGGTAAACCCATAATTAAATAGCCCAAATTCATTGAAAGTATAGAGCCATCGCCGAAATATGCCGGAATATCCCATTTACCCGGACGTAAAATAAAATAGGCTTTACCAATACCTGCCAACTGCATCTTTTCTAGCAAATAATGAGAAACAACTTTAGGGCGTAAATAATTTTGATTGTTAATTTGAGTATTTTTACCAATATTATTATTATTATTACTATTACTATTACCTTGAAAACCCACAGGATATAATTCCTTACTCAAAGGTAAAGGAGAAATCCGTGTAGCCTTTCCACCAGCAGGAATCAATCCGATCAGAGGACGCTTGTTCATAATATTAAGTAATTTCTAACTTCTAACTGGTTGGTGAGCTTGTCGAACCACTAACTCCTAACTGTTTACTGCTCACTGATAACTGAAAAAAATATCCCCCTTTCTCGACGGATTATTCTTCCAGAAAAAGGAGGTTAATAAGTTTTATTTCGCAATCGATATTATTTTACAGAGACAGCATCAACATCGATAGTACCTGCGTTCTTAGTAGCATCCTCAGAAGAATTAGCTGCTGTTTCCTTGTCTGTAACTCCTCTACGTGCTTTAAAACCTTCGATTACAACTTGTGAAAACTCGCTAACCAATAGAGTTAACAGAAAAACATCGTCAACTTGCCCAACAATCGGGAAAATGTCAGGAAGTACATCTAGGGGACTAACAAAGTATAAGAGGGTTCCTAAAACTACCCACCAACGGTATTTAGGATTACGAATCAAACCACGATACCATTCGTAAACTGATTGAATTGAAAATTTCATGATTTTAGCTTCTATTTAACTTTAATTTTGGCAAAATATGACCTAAACTTCCTGTGGGAATAACCGTCCTATGAGGGTATGGAATATGCTACCAGTTTTATAGGGGTTGGTGCAGGCTTGTAATATACACGATAGTTCACATTCAATGTAGAACTTGTACATTAATCTCTAAAATTAAAGTGGTGTGAGATATATGGTTGAGGATGAACGGAGGAGACTAAAAATATGAATATTCAAGAAATTGTACGCAAGATCGGACCAGTAGTATGGCCTTTGCTATTCTTTTCGGTTTTATCTTTGAGCGTGATTTTTGAGCGGATATGGTTCTGGTTAAGAATTTTAACTCAAGAAAGGAAGATTGTTGACCGTGTACTAGATGCCGCTCAAGATGATTGGAGTGTGGCAACGGAAATTGCTGAACGAGCAACCCACCAACCTATTGGGAGATTTCTTTATGCTCCTTTAGTTTTACCAAGAAGAGATCCCGAAACTTTTAGATTGGCTCTTGAATCCACCGCAGAGCATGAATTAGCTTTAATGCGTCGTGGCGAAAAAGTTTTAGAATTGGTGATTGCTGTTGCACCTCTACTCGGATTATTTGGTACGGTTTGGGGTTTGATTCAATCTCTCGAATCAATTAAAATTTCGGATTTGGGTACGGAAGCTAGTGCTGGAGTTCCAACTGGTATCGGAGAAGCGTTATACAGTACTTTAGCTGGACTAGTGGTGGCGATTTTCAGTTTGATATTCTATCGATGGTTTCAAGCTTTGTTAGTTAATCAAGTCAAAGTTTTTCGTAAAGCTGGAAATGAGTTGGAGTTACTTTATCGTCAATTTCCTCCAACTGATAGCGATATTAAACCTGCTAGAAAAGCGTTATCTGAAGTAGTTCTTAGAGATAAGGATACTCCAGAAAATTCTCCGACTCCACGCAGACGAGGAAGAAACAAGTTTTCCGAACCTCCCGAAACAACAGATTCCGATTCACCCCCATCGGACGATCAAGAATCACAATAAAACTATTCCTAAAACTATTCCTAAAATTATCCCTGGATAATATACGCTCCACACACACTCCATAAACGTAATTATCTGCTCTGCAAACCCGTGTTTTGATCTTACATACAAAACAGTAATAATATGGAGTACGACTGTTTTTCAAAAGTTTTCAAATAAATTACGTTCAATCGTTTTCTCTCCTTAAGGGTAAATTCTTCATTAGATATTTGCAATTTATCATTTAGATGGCTTTCTAACATCACTAGAATTAATCAGATGAAAATAAACCTGAATAATCCCACCGAAGACATTCAAATTCAAATTATTCCCTTACTTGATGTTATTTTTTGCATTCTGACATTTTTTATTTTGGCATCCTTACAATTGACTCGCCAACAATCAATAAACATTGATTTACCTCAAGCTGAAACTGCAACATCTAGTTTACAATCACAGGAACAGCGAGAAATTTTACCTGTCACCATTGATGCTGTTGGTCAAATTTATGTAGAAAAACAACCCGTACAACGCTTTCAATTGGAAGAAATTTTGAGGAACTATCTTGCAGCTAATCCTAAAGGTATTTTAGCTCTGTATGCTTCGCGATCGGCTACTTATAATGATGTAATTGAAATACTAGATTTGCTGCGAAAAGTCGGTGGCGATCGCGTATCTTTAGCAATTATACCTGGTTCTGGGGAACAACCCCCAAACCCAACAGCACCGCTTCCTGGTTTCCCTCTCAACCCACCAGGAACGACTCCAGGTGTAACACTACCATTACCAAATACTTCACCACTTGCTCCCAACTTCCCTCAAAACAACCCCGATCTTAATTTACCTCCCGGTAGTACCCAAATTCCCCTTCCTAGCATCCCCAATCAACCCCAAACCGAACAAGGAATTCCCCCAAGAAGCCCTAGCGACAACAGCGGTTCTACAGTTCCTCCAGCATCGGCTCCAACTGTTCCATCTACACCCACTCAGGTGAATCCTAGTCCTCAGTAAAAGAAGATGGGGAGATGGGGAGAAATTAACTGATAACTCTCAACTGTCAACTGTTAACTCCTAACTTATAAATCCGCTAGTCCAATCCAAAATCCAAAATCTAAAATCAAATGAATATCATGTCACTTTTGGTTGCTTGGTTAGTAACAGCGTTATCGTTTTTGATTATTAGCAAAATTCCGTTTATGGGGGTTGAAGTTGATTCTTTGAACAAAAGCTTTGTTTCGGCTGCTGTTTTAGGTATTGTTACCGTATTGGTTCAGCCAATCCTTAGACTATTTTTGCAATACCAAATCTTCTCACGCTGACTTTATTTCAAGGTTTATTTACCTTTATTATCTCCGCGATTTGTTTCGGTATTGCAGCATTTTTAGTGCAAGGTTTCCGTTTGCGTTACGGAATTTGGAGCGCAATCATGGGAGCGCTAACACTATCAGTTGTTAGCAACTTAATTTACAAAATTTTGCCCCTATAAGCCTAAAAGTTAGGAGATTTATCTATAACCAACTAAAATTTTTCTCCTAACTTTTTCATGAGTCATTGACAAACAATCATTCCTTACTCGGAGGTGTAACTGTAGTATCGGATTTTTGAGCGCGTTGCTCCCGTCTTTTACGCTCCGCTGCAATCATATCCGCCATCACTATCGCAGCTTGTGCCATTTTATCCAAGTTAGAGCGGTATAAGTCTAAATCTTTGCTTAGTTTATCGTCAGATAGATGCAAGCTATTTGCAATAGTTTTGAAGGCTTCGTTGCGAAGTTTTTCGTCTTTAACCATTTCTGGATCTGACGATTCCAACAAAGTATATAACCCAATTGCAAATAAACGACTGTATTTAAATTTGGGATTGTTAGTAATGTTTTCTAATAATTCTTGCAAGTCAGAATCATTACCTAAGCGCTTCTCGCTCAGATTGCTAACTAAATCTTTTCCCGGTAAGCTTTTAGCTATAGCTTCTAATCGTTGAGCATCTTGTCTGTATTTTTGTGGGTCTTCTTCCACAGACTTAATCAAAGCATTATAAATCGATTCAAAGTCTTCGTCGGGCTTATAACCCTGCATAAATCTATCAAAGGTAGTCACAACACCCAAAGCATAAATGGGGTCGTATTGGAAATCACTATTTACACTCAGTAGGTGCATTTCTACCATTAATTCTTCTACCACCCGACGATAAATCGTGTTGATTGGACGGGTGTGAAGACTGTAGAAAGTTCGCTTTGTTTCAGAGACTGTACGGACGTTATTCACTACGTAATTTTTTTTTGAAATTTAAGGGCAATGTAAACTTATTCTCGCGCTTGTAGGCGACTTTGCCAAGTAATAGTTCACGTTCCTAAGCAAGGCTCGTGAAAATTATCTTCGGTGGTAGTAAACAATTGTGGCTCTACAAATGGTTATTTTAGGTTGCAATCGATTGATTACAACCATTTTGAAGGTATGGCGTTGAGAAATCTAACTTGTTTTTTTATCTAATCAACCCATATTAATCATAATAATTTAATATTTAATTTATATTTAATTTATATTTATATTTATGAGTTCATCACCAAACTTAAGTACCTTAAAAGAATATCTAGCAGGTGAGTTTGAGAATAAACACCAAGCAATTGCAGAACCTGCTTGGTACGTTCATTTATATATGTGGCAAAGACCTATACCTTTATTTCAGGAAGATAGTTTGACCTTATTCGCCGAGCAAGCGAATATCCTTAATTTAGAACAACCTTACCGTCAGCGTTTGTTGCGAATTACACAGCATATCGCCGATGCATCCTTTAAGGTACAATATTATATGTTTAAAAACCCAGCAGCTTGGCGTGGTGCAGGTCGCAATTTTGAGTTACTTAACGCTCTTACCTCCGAAGAAGTAGATATACTACCCGGATGCGTTTTGAAAGTTAATGTGGAAACTCTTGCTCAAAACCAATACAAATTTATTGCAAAACCCATACCAGAGACTCACTGTACTTTTGATTATGATGGCAAAACCGTAGAAGTTTCTTTAGGATTTGAAGCAACTCAAAACGAATTTCTCAGTTATGACAAAGGAATTGATCGCGAAACCAGAAAAGCCACTTGGGGCGCGATTTTAGGTCCTTATCGCTACACGAAGTTAGTGGTTAGTGGATAGTAGATAGTGGATAGTGGTTAGTAGATAGTGGATAGTGGTTAGTGGTTAGTGGATCAACCAACAACTAACAACTAACAACTAACAACCAACCATTTTAGCTAGCAATACTACGAGGTACACCTTCTAAAGCTTCCTCTTCAGTTTCAAATATTTCAAATACAGTATCCATCATAGTCACTTCAAATACTAGCTTTGCTTCCGGATGTACGTTACAAATACGGAAACTACCCTTTACTTTGTCCGCATCACGCATTCCAGCAACTAAAGAAGTAAGACCAGAACTATCAATAAAATTTACTTGTCCTAAATTTACAACTATATGAGGGCTAAGTTTAGAAATACATTCTTGTAGCTTCAGACGAAATTGCCAAGCTGTGGTTATGTCCAAACGACCAACAGGTGCTAAAACAATAACGGTACTTCCGTCCCCAGTTGTATAACTTTTTTGTTCTATATGAATCACAAAGTTTTCCCCTAAGACTGTTCAAACTAATGAATTAAATATTCCTATTTCTGCAAAATACTGCTCAAACTCATAGATGCTAATTTATCATCTCTATAAAAATATCTTATAGATAGTTTCAAATAGCGAGTTGAATCAGCAATAGGATTGATTAATGCTGTAGCTAGAGGATAACAAGCTACAGCCTTAATTGTCACCTGGCAAAAATATATATTTAGTAGTTTAACTCACATAATTTAAGTATGGCTCTGTTGCCAATTCACCCAATCTTGAGGTTTGAGAAAGGTTTCGTACAATTCAGCTTCTGCGGTGTTGGGTTCTGGCTTATACCCATATTCCCAGCGTACCATCGGTGGCAAGGACATTAAAATAGACTCAGTACGTCCATTGGTTTGCAGACCAAAAATTGTGCCTCTGTCGTAAACTAAATTAAATTCCACATATCTACCGCGACGATAGAGCTGAAAATTACGCTGGCGATCGCCATATTCCATCGGGTGTCTTTTTTTGACGATTGGTAGATAAGCAGGTAAAAACGCTTTACTGCATTCCTGAACAAAACTAAATACTTCTTCCCAATTACGAGTGGGTAATTCCCCGATTTCATTGCTATATTTAGCGGCTGCTTTATCTTCATGGGGGCCGCGATACAAAGCACCTGTTCCGTCTTGATAATCGAAAAATAATCCGCCGATACCCCTAGTTTCTTGACGATGCTTGAGGTAGAAATATTCATCACACCAGTGTTTGAACACCGGATAATATTCTTGATGATGGCGATCGCAAGCTTGTTTAAAAGTTTGATGAAAATGCATTGCATCTTCAGCAAAAGCATAGTATGGAGTCATATCGGCACCACCACCAAACCACCAAACTGGACCGGCTTCAAAATAGCGATAATTCAAATGAACAGTGGGAACATAAGGATTGCGGGGGTGCAGCACCATTGAAGTTCCCGTGGCATAAAACTTGTGTCCTTCAGCTTCCGGACGGTTAGCTAGAATTGAAGGTGGTAAATGAAAACCCCAAACTTCAGAAAAATTTACACCACCTTGTTCAAAGATTGCACCCTCGCGTAAAACTCGCGAACGTCCACCACCGCCTTCGGGACGTTCCCAACTATCTTCTTGAAATTCTCCCACACCATCAAGTTCAGCTAAAGCTTGAGAAATCTCATCTTGCAATTGTTTCATAAACTCACTGACTCTAGCTTTCGCGTCAGATGGTGGTAAAGATTGAGCAGAAGATGATATTTGGGAGGTTGGTGATGTCAACATAATAAATTTTTAGACCTAAATCAAATGACGATTTTTACTTTTATTATTTGGAACTGTGCGGCTTGTTAAATCCCACATTCCGGTTTCACCCGTATATTTGGGATCGAATCTAACAGGACTAACGCTATTTCCCGGTTACGTGAATAAAATTATTCTCTCTCAAATAGGTATAAGCTTGTATATTGATTAATGTTTTGCAACTTTTTTAGATCAAAACTCCAGCATTGAGACTAAATTCTGTAACAATAACTTGTAAGCATCTGTTCCTGTTTGCGGCAGTTTGGGAATAAGGCATTCCCGATCCAAGCAGCAGTTATCAAGTAAGTTTAGCGTTCTGTGTCAGGATATCAAAGCTTTACTTAAACAACTGTAACTACTACTATCTTTGCCTTTTTCTCAAATTGATCTGATAAAAGTCCGGATTTTATATCGTAGTTTACATCAATTAGCAAGCATTTCCTCTGAGAGGAAGAGGTTATTTGTTGCTTGCTTAATGTATCTAAATATAAGTAGCACATAAAATTTTGATTCGGATGCTGCTTTTGATCAATTATTTGCTGGTGGTACAAGTGTGGTGATGCAGGTTCTTAATCTCGCTCGTCACCCGTACCTCGTCAATCCCAAATCTCAAATCGGTTGACCGAAAAGACCAGAGTCACATTTTAAGTCTGTAGCCAGGAGGATTAAGAGAATGCAAGGTTGGTTATCAAAATCTATCAACCGCAAACGTCGTCAAGTTTGTGTCTCTTTGGTGCGAAGTTATCGCGAAATTAGTTCTGCTTCCGTGGATGAAATATGGCAGAAAGTTGTTGACTTGGCAGACGTTTCCTGGCATCCATTACTTAAAAGCACTAACGTACCTTATGGATTAGTACCCAAACCAGGATTAATTTATCAAGCAGTAACACGTTTCTCGCCGATTCCCATCCGGATTTTTGTCGAACGTGTTAATCCCAGAGAACTATTAAGTGTGAGAATTCTGGCAATTCCCGGCTTAGAAGAACGAATTAGTTACCAAATAGAATCTACGGTGTGCGGTAGTTGTGTGTCTTATTCTGTTACCTTACGCGGTTGGTTGTCTCCTTTAGTTTGGTCTTTTTCTCGTCCTTATGCTGACAAAGTAGCGCGGGCTTTAATTGAAGCTGTTGAAGAAGCCGCAATCAAAGCAGTATCAAGGAAAAGAAAATCGACGGTTTAATGTCAAAGGTCAAAGGTTAAAGGTTAAAAATTACTGTCAACTGTTAACTGTCAACTGACTGTCCCAAGATAATATTTTTTGTTGTTAAAAATTGTTACAAAAATAAGGGTGAAAATACCATGCATAGTGTTCTTGATTCAAGTTCGGTTTTAGAAGTGTTGCGACCAGTGGAAGATCCGGAACTTCGCAAAAGTTTGGTGGAACTCAACATGATTCGTAATGTCAAAATCGAAGATGGTAAGGTGAGTTTCACACTGGTTTTAACTACACCTGCTTGTCCGTTACGTGAATTTATTGTTGAGGACTGTCAAAAAGCTGTGAAAAAGCTGCCGGGTGTTACGGATGTAGCAGTGGAAGTAACGGCAGAAACACCCCAACAGAAAAGTTTACCAGACCGTAATGGTGTACCAGGGATCAAAAATATTATTGCTGTTTCGAGTGGTAAAGGTGGTGTAGGTAAAAGCACAGTAGCTGTAAATATAGCTGTAGCATTAGCTCAAACCGGAGCTAAAGTAGGTTTGCTTGATGCCGATATTTACGGACCTAACGACCCGACAATGTTGGGGCTGGAGTCAGCTAAAATCAACGTCCGTCAAGGAGAGAAAGGGGAAATCCTTGAACCTGCTTTTAATCATGGAGTCAAACTAGTTTCAATGGGTTTTCTCATTGATCGCGATCAACCTGTAATCTGGCGCGGACCAATGCTCAATGGAGTGATTCGCCAGTTTTTGTATCAAGTGGAATGGGGAGAATTAGATTATTTAATAGTAGATATGCCTCCAGGAACAGGTGATGCTCAGCTAACATTGACACAAGCCGTACCAATGGCTGGTGCTGTAATTGTAACTACACCCCAAAATGTGGCTTTACTCGATTCTCGTAAAGGTTTGCGGATGTTTCAACAAATGAAAGTACCAGTTTTGGGGATTATTGAAAATATGAGTTACTTTATACCCCCAGATATGCCCGATAAACAGTATGATATTTTCGGTTCCGGTGGTGGCTCCAAAACAGCGACCGAACTTGGAATACCTTTATTGGGGTGCGTACCGTTAGAAATATCGACAAGAATTGGGGGAGACAATGGTATCCCGATAGTTGTAGCCGACTCAGATTCCGCTTCGGCAATTGCTTTAAAGAAAATTGCCTTCGCGATCGCCGCTCAAGTATCAGTAGCTGCTTTGACATAATCTGACATCAAAAAATCTGGATTTCTGTCTGGGTAGCGGACTGAGTACTGAGAATAAAGATAAAAAGACATTTGTGAAATCTAGTATTTAAAAGCTCAGGTATCAATTAAGCTCAATGTTATTAAAAAAGTCACGCTACTCACGCAACAGAAATCCCTGGCAGAATCTTTTTAAACCCTGGCAGCAAATAGATTTACTTTTATTTTTGCTACCAATTGCCATCACTATATTTGGCGGCTTTATGATTCTGAGTACGGAATTAAATCAAGGAAATACCGACTCAAAGTGGCCCGTACACTTAATACTTGCTGGTGTTGGTGTATTTTTAGCGTTACTGATAGCCCGCACCCGTTATGAAAATTTGCAACGTTTGCACTGGATTACCTATACGCTAACTAATGTCAGTTTGATAGCGGTTATGGTCGTAGGTGTTGCTGCTAAAGGCGCACAGCGATGGATTAGTGTTTTTGGCTTTAACATACAACCGTCAGAATTTGCCAAAATAGGTGTAATTATCACCTTAGCCGCGTTGTTACACAAGCGCACGGCTGACACTCTGCCCAACTTTTTCAGAACTTTAGCAGTAACGGCAGTTCCTTGGGCGTTGGTATTTTTGCAGCCAGACTTAGCAACATCGTTGGTATTTGGCGCGATTGTATTAGCAATGCTGTATTGGGCAAATGCTAATCCGGGTTGGTTAATACTGTTAGTTTCTCCAGTAGTAGCGGCAATTTTATTTAGCATACCTTGGCCCTGGGCTGAGCCAATGATTGTATCTAAGGAACTATTTTTTACGCCTTTAGGATTGATTTGGTCTATTACTATGGGCTTAGTAGGCTGGTACACACTTCCAGGAAAAAGATTTGGTCTGGGTGGTATAGGGGCATTAGCTTTGAATCTTTTGGGTGGAGAAATAGGAATCTTTGCTTGGAATCATGTACTCAAAGAATATCAAAAAGGTCGAATCACTTCATTTCTCAACCCCGAATTAGATCCCCTCGGCACTGGATACCACCTAATTCAATCCCGTATCGCGATTGGTGCTGGTACATGGTTCGGATGGGGTCCTTTTAACGGTCCGATGACTCAACTCAATTTCGTTCCCGAACAGCATACAGACTTTATTTTCTCAGCCGTTGGCGAACAATTCGGTTTTATTGGCTGTTTGGTATTATTGCTGGGCTTTTGCTTGGTTTGTCAGCGTCTACTCTATGTTGCTTCAACCGCTAAAGATAATTTTGGCTCTTTATTAGCAATTGGCGTTTTGGCAAAGATTGTCTTCCAGATGGTTGTTAATATTGGTATGACCATAGGTTTAGCACCAGTTGCAGGAATTCCTTTACCATTTATGAGTTACGGTGGTTCGGCAATGTTAGCTAATTTTATCGGGATTGGATTAGTTGAATCAGTAGCAAATTTCCGCATTCTTAAAAAATATTAGCCAGTTATCAGTTATCAGTTATCAGTTATCAGTTGCGACGGTGTATGGATGGATATAAGCTAGGAAGCATATCAATAGATATACTGTTCAGTGTTTACTGATAACTGCTCACTGATTTAATTATTCTGCTAACCTTATTCTGTGATAAGTGAATAACTGATAATTGATGATTAATCATTGATAATTGATCGAGAAAGCAACAGAGAGCAACAATTATGATTTTGCCTGGAGCAACCGTTCGCGTTAAAAACCCCGCAGATACCTACTACCGCTTTGAAGGGCTTGTACAAAGAGTCAGTAGCGGTAAGGTCGCTGTACTATTTGAAGGTGGTAATTGGGATAAATTAATCATCTTTCGACCCAGCGAGTTAGAAGCTGTAGACCCCACCGCAGGACGTAAAAAATGATTAGGAATTAGTTATAGTTAAGAGTTTAGGGTTTTGGATTATTTGTTATTATCTTTTAACTGATAATTCATAAATCCTAACTCCAGACCTATCGCTCATAACCTGATTTTTATTTATGCGTCTTCCTTTACCGCAGTTTAGTAACAGTAATCGCCACCCCAATCACTTTGCCGAAGTGATTGAAACTGCGACAACTGAATTTTTAGCACAGTGTTTAGATCCAGAAGATTTGAGCTTTCCAGCAATGCCTCCCTTCGGTAGTTGGATATGTTCGGTGGATGAAGAATCAGCAAATAAGGTGTTTGCCGTTGTATTTCATGCAACTACAATGCCCATAGATTCCGTACATCGACCAGTAGCTTTAGGGTTATCGCTACAAGATTTGCGAGAGGAACAACCTCAAATATTTGCCATGCTCAAAACCGAATTTCGTGCCGCGATTGTCGGATTTGAACAGCAAATGCAGGGTAACAAAATTTACCAGTATCTACCACCCCGTCCGCCACAAATTCATCAAGCAGTTCATCGATGCGAACCAGAAGAGGTATTGAAATTTACCGAAGAATTTGATTTTTTACAAACACTGCTTTCGGTAAATGGTGCGCCGGTTGAAGCTTTGAGTGCAGCAGCAATTCGAGATGTGTATCAGTTACGTAAAGCTGATCGACAATGGTTAATTGAAGCTGGACGTTACTTGAGTGTGTTGCTTAAAGATGACTATGACCGTTTACGATTCATTTTGAATCAAATCCATCCATAGATAGTGACTTTTTAGATAATTTTTAAGGTATTCTAGGTATAATTTTTTGATTTTTTTGCAGCATCAGTTTCAGATTTTTATTTCAAAAAATTTTAGTAATCACAACTGCGATCGCAGTAGCAAACAGCACGTTTTTGCTTTGTCCGCAATAAATTAAATATGGTACTTTTAGAGCGAATAGCAGTCTTACCATACAGTCAAGTTATTGAAAAGGAACCAATTTTTCCCTTGTTTTTGATATTGGTAGTTATTTTAGTCGTACCGATTCTATTTGAACGACTACGATTACCAAGATTAATTGGTTTAATTTTATCGGGAATATTAATTGGTAATTCCGGGTGGGAATTATTTGATATCAATAATTCTACTTGGACATTATTATCAAAAATCGGTTTAGCTTATTTGTTATTTGTCGCAGGTTTAGAAGTTGACTTAAATCAATTCCATCGTCGGCGAAATCGCGCTTTGGGTTTTGGTAGTTTTGCTTTTGCTATACCTTTGCTATTGGGAACTTTACTGGGAAGAATCTTTGAATTTGACTGGTTAAGTTCGATATTAATTGGCTCAATACTTGCTTCCTATAGCCTTTTGGCATATCCGATTATTAATCGTTTGGGATTAGTGAATAATAATGAAGCAGTAGGCATCACAATTGGAGCCAGTATTTTGACAGATATTGCTGCATTATTGATGTTGGCTATATGTGTAGCAATTCATCTCAAAGATTTGAATCCAGGGCAAACCATTGCACTACTTGGTTGGTTAATTGTCTATTGTGTGGTAGTTTTAATAGGCTTTGAATGGGCTGGTAAAGAATTTTTGCGAAGGTCGGGAGAAGATGAAGGAAATCAATTTTTGTTTGTACTGCTAGCGTTATTTATAGCAGCTATTGGCGCTCAATTAATTGGGATTGAAATAATAGTCGCAGCCTTTTTTGCTGGATTAGCAGTTAATCAAGTTATCGAAGATGGACCAGTAAAACAAAAGATTGTCTTTGTGGGTAGCCTGTTATTTATCCCAATTTTCTTTGTTGATCTTGGCTTTAAACTTGATTTGCCTATGTTTATCAAAAACATTGGTATGTTAAGTTTCACGTTATTTCTGATTTTAAGTTTAATCATAAGCAAATTTATTGCCGCATTATTAGCAAAATTAATTTACCATTACAATTGGCGCGAAATATTCACAATGTGGTCTATTTCATTACCTCAAGTAGGAATAACCTCTTGTGTGACTTTAGTAGGATATCAAGCAGAATTGTTGCCTTTAGAAGTTTTCAATAGCGTCATAATTTTAATATTAGTAACTTCGTTGATTGGACCGATAATTACCAGTCGAGTTGCGGTGGGTTTACATTCTTCATTAATAAAACAACAAGAAACCCCTGCTAATTACGATGTTTCCCAGAAAATAGACAGTCCTTTCAGTATCATAGTACCCGTTTATAATCCCCAAACACAGCAGCATTTAATGGAAATGGCTGCATTATTAGCCCATCAAACCCAAGGGAAAATTATACCGTTAGCAATTGCAACCGCTGCGGCTCATATGGATGCACCCCAGTTGGAAAATTCCCTAAAAAGAAGCGAAATATTGTTAAATAAAGCTACAGCATTAAGTCGTATTTTAGATGTAGAAGCAGAACCATTATTACGAATAGATGATGCCTTTGCTCAAGGAATTAGTCGAGCTGCTAGAGAAAAAAAAGCAAATTTGATTGTCATGGGTTGGGGTAAGCGTACTGGGTTGAAAGCACGTTTATTTGGTAATGTGATTGATGGAGTATTATGGGCATCTCATTGTCCTGTTGCTGTAACCCGTCTTGTAGAGTCACCCTCGAAAATCCAGCGCATCTTAGTACCAGTAGAAAATTTAACTGCGCCGATATTACAGCCAGTGCAGTTTGCTCAAATTCTCGCCTTGGCAAATCAAGCCCAAGTTACCGTACTCAACGTTTGCGATCGCCGTACTAGTTCTAGTAAAATATCTTGGCGGCGATCGCAACTTTCACTATTAGTATCTAAACTCGGTTTATCCAATCCACCCGAAATTCAAATTGTCGCTCACGAAAATGTTGCTCAAGCAATATTACAAGCAGCCAGACTATATGATTTAGTGGTTCTACCTTTTATTCGCAATCGTACTATTCCTGGTGGATTAGCTATTAGTGATGTGACAACCCAGTTAGCAAGTCAACTCACTTGTTCTATTATCATGCTCGGAGAACCAGCACAGCGTACCAATAATGCCGCAGTGACTGCTGATGTTGCTAGTAATCAGTTACCAGTTATCAGTAAACAGTTGACAGTTGACAGTTGACAGTTGGGAATTGGTAATTGGGAATTGGTATCCCTGTTCCCTGATCTCCTCAACTTATTAAATCTTCAATATAAATGCAACTCTCCACAATAACTTTAATTTGTCTCCTTGTCTCCCCATCTCTTGATCCAATGGCATCAATTTCCTAAATCTTCAATGTAAATGTAGTCCCCTACAATAACTTTACGTGATTAAATTTTTGATAAATTTTACTATGATACTTCACAGTAACCATACAATCTTTGTTATTTTTCTGATGGAATTGTTAAAAAATTAGACATAATAGGAATAATTTTGCATCTAGAGGTTTAAGACGGATTGAAAATTTATTTTCAATTATCCGTACTTTTACTATATTTTTGTCCTCAGGCTGGGTATCCTAAAAACAAGCACAATCGAATAAAGTAAATATTTGTAGTTAACTGGTAAATTATGAGAATATTGGTGACTGGCGGAGCTGGGTTTATTGGTTCTCATCTGATCGACAGATTGATGAATGATGGGCATGAAGTAATTTGTTTGGATAATTTCTACACCGGACACAAGCGAAATATCGTCAAGTGGTTGAATCATCCGTATTTTGAACTGATTCGTCACGATATCACCGAACCAATTAGGTTGGAAGTAGCACAGATTTATCATTTGGCTTGTCCGGCTTCTCCGGTACATTATCAATACAACCCTGTAAAAACAGTTAAAACCAATGTCATGGGTACGCTGAATATGCTGGGTTTGGCTAAGCGTGTTAAAGCAAGAATTTTACTAGCTTCCACTAGTGAAGTTTATGGTGATCCGGAAGTTCATCCCCAAAGTGAAGATTATCGGGGTAATGTTAATCCCATTGGACTTCGTTCTTGCTATGACGAAGGTAAGCGGATTGCTGAAACGCTGATGTTCGATTATCACCGACAAAATGATGTTGATATTCGGGTTGCTCGTATATTTAATACCTACGGTCCTCGGATGTTTGAACATGACGGACGAGTAGTTAGCAATTTTATAGTTCAAGCTTTGCAAGGTATACCTTTAACCGTCTACGGAGATGGTTCCCAAACTCGTAGTTTTTGCTATGTTGACAACTTAGTAGATGGATTGATGCGTTTGATGAATGGTGACCATATCGGCCCAATTAATTTGGGTAATCCGGATGAATACACCATTTTACAATTAGCCCAAACCATTCAAAATATGGTCAATCCAGATGCAAAAATCAACTTTGAACCATTACCTTCTGATGACCCCCGTCGTCGTCGCCCTGACATCACCAAAGCGAGGACTTTGTTGAATTGGGAACCTAGCATTCCTCTTCAAGAAGGGTTAAAACAGACTATAGAAGATTTTCGGCAGCGGGTACAAACTACTGAAAAGACGATTGTCAATAGTAGTGTTAAGTAAAAAAAATACTTTTGCTCCAAATTTTTGTGGCTATAAACCATAGACTTCTTGACTATCGACTAATAAACAAAGTGAGGAATTAGATAATATGCGAGTTTGCGTAATTGGTACTGGTTATGTTGGTTTGGTAACTGGAGCTTGTTTGGCTCACATCGGGCATGATGTCATTTGTATAGATAATAACGAAGAGAAAGTTAAGTTGATGAAGTCCGGGCAATCGCCAATTTTTGAGCCAGGACTTTCGGAAATTATGCAGAATGCTATTAAAGCAGGAAAAATTGAGTTTTCCAGTGACTTAGCTGCGGGAGTTGCTCATGGAGAAATTTTATTTATTGCTGTCGGAACTCCACCTTTACCTACAGGTGAAAGCGATACCCGTTATGTAGAAGCAGTTGCTAAAGGTATCGGAACTAATTTAAGCGGCGGTTATAAAGTTATCGTTAACAAATCCACAGTACCCATTGGTTCGGGAGACTGGGTACGGATGATTGTTCTCGATGGAATTGCCGAACGTCAAAAAGAATTAGTACCCGCAGGTGGAAACAAGAGTGAAGATAAATTGCCTACTGGTGATTTTGATGTCATTAGTAACCCAGAGTTTTTACGCGAAGGTTCGGCTATTTACGATACTTTTAACCCCGACCGGATTGTTTTGGGAGGCAATTCTCAAAAAGCGATTTCGATGATGAAAGAACTGTATGCTCCGATTGTCGAGCGTCAGTATGCAGAAGATAAATCTTTGCCTCCAGTACCTGTACTCTCAACAGATTTATCTTCCGCTGAGATGGTTAAATATGCTGCAAATGCTTTCCTCGCAACTAAAATTAGCTTTATTAACGAAGTTGCTAACATTTGCGATCGCGTTGGTGCGGATGTAACTCAAGTTGCGAAAGGTATCGGTTTAGATTCCCGGATTGGTAGTAAGTTCTTGAATGCTGGTATCGGTTGGGGTGGTTCTTGTTTTCCCAAAGATGTATCCGCATTGGTTCATACTGCTGATGACTATGGTTACGAAGCACAACTACTCAAAGCCACTGTCAGTGTCAACGAACGTCAGCGTTTGATTGCATTAGAAAAACTCCAGCAAGCTTTAAAAATTCTTAAAGGTAAAACTGTAGGTTTACTTGGTTTAACCTTTAAACCGGATACTGACGATATGCGCGATGCACCAGCGTTGAATTTAATCGAGCAATTAAATCGATTGGGAGCGAAAGTTAAAGCATACGACCCAATTATCTCTCAATCTGGTATGCGTCACGGTCTTTCCGGTGTGCAGGTAGAAACCGATGCTGAAAGACTTGCTGATAGCTGCGATGCTTTGGTACTCGTTACCGAATGGGAACAGTTTAATAATCTCGATTACAGCAAAATGGCGCAATTGATGAACAACCCTGTTATTATTGACGGTCGTAACTTCCTCGATCCTGAAGCAATCATTAGGGCTGGTTTTCAATACATTGGTGTTGGTCGTTGACCTCTCCGGTCTAAAGACACAGCGATTCTACATTCGTCCTAGCGACTTACTCAACCAGGTTTTCACCAAGAAGAGTAGAGGTTGCTAGTCCTGTAGCGTTACCCTTCACTGCGTTCAAGGGCAGGCTTTGGGAATGCCCTTCCCTAGATGAAGGCAACAATGATTAAAGTCAGTGAGGGAGTCACCTCCCCCACTGCTCTCCAAAACGCTGCGTGAGTATAAAGACAGAGTTTTCAGCGTATTTCCGATAAAAAAGCCAACAGAAGTAGATACTTCGGTTGACTTTTGGGATTTGATTTTACAAAAAAGGCAGGCTGAAAGCCCTTGAGGAACAGGCGCACAGCGCCGTATTCCGTACTTCAGGCAAGGGATGAAAGCCGCATGAAGGCGTTTACGCCGTACTTGATGTTTTCAATCACGCTGTTGTTCAATATATCGTTTTACCGATTCTGTGCTGATATTGCCAGCAGTTGATACAAAATAACTGGGTGTCCACAGTGTTGGAAGTTTAAGTAATTCAGGAAACTCTTTTCTAAGGTGATGGCTAGCCCTTCCCTTGATTTTGTTCATCATTTGAGATGGGTTGTCTGTTGGCTTGGCATTTAGAAATAAATGTACATGGTCAGGCATGATTTCCATAGCAATAATTTTCCATCTGTTCTCATTGCAAATATCACAGATGATTTGTTGTAACCGTTCTGCTATTTTATCTATCAACACTTTTTTTCTACGCTTAGGGATAAAAACAAATGGTAATTGAGTAATGATATTGCATTCCCTTCATGTCTGTATTCATCTGGAGAAAAACTTGCCATATTTCCGGAATTCCTCTTGTCCCTTTGTATATTAATATAGTATAATAAACTTAGCTCATAAACACAAGGAGGTGATTAAACTTGCTAACAAACTATGTATACAAACTCAAACCAAATACAACACAATCAACAAAAATGAATCATTGGGTAGATATGCTACGTTCGCACTATAACTGGTGTTTGAATGACCGTTTAACCCAATACGCTCAACAATTTATCATGGGTGAATATTGTGATATCAGAACTAAGGCTGAGGCTTGTCCGTTGACTTGTTTTGTTAGCAAGAATGGTGCAACAGGTGAACCATGGAAAGCCAGCAATCTCGACAAGAAAGGTAACCCAGTAAACCCACGTCGTAATGCTGGAATGATTCAAGATGCTGCATTACCTGACCTCAAAAAAGCTAGACCTTGGTTTGCTGGCATTGATTCAACAGCATTGCAGCAAAATATTAAACGTCTAGATACGGCGTATAAAAACTTTTTTGATGGTCGTGGGTTTCCTAAGTTTAAAAACCGCTCTAATTTCACATCTTTCACGGTGACTATGGGTATTAAGGTACAGAAAAATAAAATCTATCTACCCAAATTAGGATGGATGAAATTTTATAATTCTCGCCCAATACCCATTGGATTCACAATTAAAGCAGCAACAATCCGTAAACGTCAGGATGGTTGGTATATTTCTCTTAGAATAGAAGATAAAACAATACCTGACTATGTTGCGAAACCATTAATTGAAGTTAAATCTGTTATTGGTTGTGATTTAGGATTAACTAAATTAGTACATCTTTCTGATAACCATCAAATTGATAATCCTAGATTTGCAACTAATAAGAAAACTAAACGGGCTTTAAAAATACGTCAGCGTCGTGTTAGTCGCAAAGTCAAAGGGAGTGCTAATCGCAAAAAAGCAGCAACAAATGTAGGTAGAATTCATCAAAAAATTGTTGATAAACGTCAAGCGTATCAGTGGAAAGTCGCAAATATAATTGTTTCTAGAAATGTTGATGCTATTGCGATTGAAAATTTAAACGTTTCTGGCATGATGAGACGTTGCAAAGTAAAAGTAGACTCATCAACTGGCAGATTTTTAAGCAATGGTCAATCTAGAAAGAAAGCTTTGAATAGGTCTATAGCTGATGCAAGTTGGAGTGATTTAACTTTAAAGATTGAGTATCTCGCTGCAAAGCAAGGAAAGGTTGTAGTCAAAGTTAATCCGAAACACTCTAGCCAAGAATGCCGTAAATGTGGTCATGTGGACAAATCCAATAGAGACGGTGAAAAATTCATCTGTGTTAAATGTGGACACATCGAACACGCCGATATTGGCGCGGCTAAAACCATCAGGGATAGAGCATTAAATATGGTACGTGGGGACGGGAGCGAAACCTAAACGCCCGAAAAATCGTAAGGAGACATCAACACGCTCTATGAGCAAACGTGTTGAGCCTGGGAACCTGAGTAATCAGGATATTAAGATAGCGATATCTTAAGAATCCCCGTACCTTTAGGTCGGGGAGTGTCAAAAATTGAAATTTGTCTAACTGTTTCAACGACGCAGATAATACTTGAAATTAGTCGGCCCTTGATAACCAGAAGCTTTAGCTAATGCTTCAAGATTTTGCGCTCCATTATAGGTTTTACCTTTTATTTTCCAAGTGGGATAACTTTCAATACCAGCTGCTTTACACTCAGGTTTTATATTATTGGGATTATCCGCAGGAGCGCAATCAATATGAGGCACTTCTTTATAGGCTTCCTTACCAAACAATAGCTTTTGGTCGTGACAATGAGGACACCACCAAGCAATATATTCCATAGCCCCAATTTCTTTGAGATGACGTGCTAAGGCTATTTCTGCTTCCCCAGAAGTAGTGGTAATTTCCCAACCAACTCCCGGTATTGGATTTTGTTGGGGAACAAAACTAATTGGTACGGGTTTACCATCCGACTGAGCAGCAGTTCCATCAGTCGTGACACCAGCATAAACACCTAATGTCCCAATCAGCGTTACCATTCCGACAATAATTGCAGTAAAGAAAATTTGTCCTATATCTTCCCAACTACGACCGATAATAGTTAATACCAGCATCGTTAAAGAAAATAGAGCCGATGCAATACAGTAAGGACAAATAGTTTTGATTTGGCTAAATAACACATACATTAAATAGCTGCTGAAAACCGTCATGGAAATTGAGCCAATTAGCAAAAACATCCATGTTAAGTTTTCTAACTTCTGACGCTGTTCTTTATTTTCTCCACTTTTGAAAAGCAAAGGTGCCAGAGCAAATACTAGCATACTAAAATATGCCAGAAAGCCGAACAAAGCTAGTGGTTGTCCGAGAATTGTAGCCCAAGGACTAGAAAGAACACTATTACATCCAGCAGCAGAACCGGCAGTTGCAGAGGAAGCGGTACAAGCAGCTTCTCCTCCGCTCAACTTAACGATGGTTAGATAACCAGTTACTAAAGCGCCACAGGAAGCGATTCCTGCGATTAGTAAACGCGAAAAGCGATGAATCCAAGGAGTAGAACGACGACGAATCATAAGCTAAAACATTATTAATTGGGAATAATAAATCGGAAATAGTGAATAAACTAGGATGTTATATTCTCAATCTCCATAACACTAGCAATTAAAACCTGATATCTTATAGTTTAATTTAGTTAAAACTAACTTCTGGTGCAAGAACCGAAATTCAGTTTAGGCTAACTTTACTAAAAAGAAGTAACTATGACAGTAATTCAGACAATACAATATTATTGTTTTGCTTGTTGAATGACCATTACTAACTACTACAATTGCTAACCACTACAATTCCCAATTTCCGTTGTTAAGAATGTAGCTTCAGAGAAGAAATTGATTCGGTTTGACCTTTGGAATTAAAATTAGACCGAGCAGCTTCTACAAACTGGCTGACACGGATTGGATCTATTGTTTGCTCGCGATTCCCGTGACGTTTCAAAGAACTCGAAACAATTACACCATCCGCAGCTTGCATTAGTGTAGCAATATTATCCCAACTCGCCCCACTACCAACAAATACCGGAGTCCCTTTCGCTGCTCTCGATGCTAATTCCAAATCTTCAGGATTGGGAGGATTACCTGTAGCCCAACCCGATAAAATCACTCCATCCGCCAATCCCCGCTCAATTGTATCTTCAACAGCATTCGTTAAATTAACCGAACCCAACGGACGAGCGTGCTTCACCAACACATCCGCCAGAATTTTCACATCAGAGCCTAATTCTCGCCGGTACCTGAGTAATTGATGCGCTTCTCCTTCAATTAATCCTTGATCTGTTGCCATTACCCCCGTTAGTACATTTACCCGGATAAATTGAGCTTGAGTACAACTGGCGATCGCGATCGCACTTCTGGCATCATTCCTTAACACATTCAAGCCGATGGGTACAGTTACAAGATTTTGTATGCGCTGTACTACAATAGTCATGGCACTGACAATCGCCGGGTCTACCTGACTCTTGGTAAAGGGCGCATCAAAAAAATTTTCGACAATAATACCATCAATTCCCCCGCTAGCAAGGGCGACTGCTTCTTGTTCGGCACGGTCAATAATGGCTTTGAGACTACCTCCCCAGCGCGGTGAGGTAGGCAGTGGTAACAGATGAACCACACCAATAATTGGTCTTCGGGTTTTAAATAACTGATATAGATCCACGTCTTTTTCTTTTACGGACTTTATGTGGTTTCCCGACTTGAAGGTAAATGTCACCTGATAATAAAGTAACCTTAGTTGCTACAATCGATATTATCCTGTGTCCTGTTTGACTGGCAGGAATCAAAAAATACCGTGCTTACATCCTCAGCGATTCTTACCATAAGTTTGGCTTTTACCCAAGCAAAAAACACACAAAGACTATTTTACCTGGATTACCGTCATCTCTTGGTCAATAATTCCTTAATGGTACAAGCCCCCAGATTTATCAACTGACAATTGACAATTAATTTAGTTCAAGCACAAGTATTGAAGTGGTTTTAATCCTTTCCCGATTTAACGAGAGGTAAAAAATCGAAAAGACCTCCCCCAATAGATGTAAATTGACACCAAAAATTTCATAAGATATGTTAAGATAACAACTGACACGAGAGGAGTCTGCCGCTCAAATTCCTGCGGCTTGCAGCCTTACCTAGAATAGTGTATGGTCTGCCACAGATACAGGCAATCGTTCGGGAAAATGCCAAAGCGTAACTCAGCCTGCGATTTCCTTTAGGGTAGCGACTTCTCTACAAAAGCCGATATTGTTCGGTTGCTTCCTAACGAGCAAATGAGGGTGTTGTTTACGGATTGAGGTAATGTAAAATACCATAAATTAACAATATGTAAATCAAGCGAAATAGACTCAATGGCAGATTTAAAAACTGTTTTAGGTCTATGGAGAATGGATAAATTTTAGGTAAGGTTTAAATGATGTTTTACCTAATGTGGGTGTATATTGCTTAAGAATAGAAACCTTTAGCTCGAAACAGCAAAATATCTTTTATAATATGGGTGATAAGCCAACAATTGCAATTTCTCACCTAGGCTGCGAGAAAAATAGAATTGATACAGAGCATATGCTCGGTCTGCTTGTAGAAGCAGGTTACAGCGTAGATTGTAATGAAGAATTAGCAGATTACGTTATTGTCAATACTTGTAGTTTTATCGCAGCAGCGCGAGAAGAATCTGTTAAAACTTTAGTAGAATTAGCAGAAGCAGATAAGAAGATAGTGATAACTGGCTGCATGGCGCAGCATTTTCAAGAGCAATTATTAGAAGAGTTGCCAGAAGCGGTAGCCGTAGTAGGTACAGGCGATTACAATCAAATCGTCAATGTAATTGAGCGAACCCAGCTTGGCGAACGTGTCAAGCAAGTAAGTGCCGAACCTACCTTTATTGCCGATGAAACAACGCCTCGCTATCGGACGACTTCAGAAGGTGTCGCTTATTTAAGGGTTGCGGAAGGGTGTGATTATCGATGTGCATTTTGTATAATTCCTCATCTACGGGGAAAGCAACGTTCGCGTACTATTGAATCAATTGTCGCCGAAGCGGAGCATTTGGCATCTCAAGGAGTACGGGAGATTATATTAATTTCCCAAATTACGACAAATTACGGTATAGATATTTACAATAAACCTCAGTTGGCAGAATTATTGCGCGCTCTGGGCAAGGTAGATATACCGTGGATTAGAATGCACTATGCTTATCCAACGGGACTAACCCCAGATGTGATTACAGCGATAAAAGAAACACCAAATGTTTTGCCTTACTTAGATTTACCATTACAACATTCCCATCCTGAAATTCTTCGCACCATGAATCGTCCCTGGCAAGGACAGGTGAACGATGCAGTCATCGAACGCATAAAACAGGCGTTACCAAATGCCGTGCTGCGAACAACCTTCATTGTGGGTTTTCCTGGGGAGACAGACGAGCATTTTAATCATCTGTGTGAGTTTGTCGAACGTCATGAATTTGACCATGTAGGTGTTTTCACTTTTTCAGCGGAGGAAGGAACCGAAGCCTACAACTTACCAGAGCAGCTGCCGCAACAAATAATGGATGAGCGGCGAGATACACTGATGGAAATTCAGCAGCCAATTTCTGGGAAGAAAAACCAACTTGAAATTGGCAAAGTAGTTGATGTGTTAATTGAGCAAGAAAATCCGATTACGGGACAACTGATAGGTCGTTCGGCTAGATTTGCGCCGTTCGTAGACGGACAAGTATATGTTCGTGGAGAAGCCTGTTTAGGGGCGATTGTGCCGGTAAAAATAGACAAAGCTGACGCATATGACTTATACGGTAAATTCGTTTGAATTTAACTTGCCGGCGTTGGTTAAATCGACAAATTAATTAACACAAATATCGATTGAAAATTAAACTTAAAACATAGGAGAATTGATGAGTCTTACATTTGAAGATTTAGGAATTTCAGAGCAACGTCTTGCACAATTAGAAAAACTTGGTTTTACAACACCGACTAATATTCAAGAACAGGCAATTCCTCAACTTTTATCAGGTCGTGATGTAGTAGGTCAATCCCAGACCGGAACTGGTAAAACCGCAGCATTTTCTCTGCCAATTTTAGAGCGGATAGATGCTAATGAAAAAGCAGTACAAGCGATAGTTTTAGCTCCAACTCGTGAACTTGCAATGCAGGTTCATAGTGCGATTGCAGAATTTGTTGGTACTCAAAAATTGAAAATTGTGGCAATTTATGGTGGTCAGTCAATCGACCGCCAAATGATGCAATTAAAGCGTGGTGTTCATGTTGTTGTGGGTACACCAGGACGAGTAATTGATTTATTGGATAGAGGTTGTTTGAAGCTCGACCATGTAAAGTGGTTTGTATTGGATGAAGCCGATGAAATGCTGAGCATGGGCTTTATTGATGATGTAGAGAAAATCCTTTCTAAAGCACCAAAAGAGCGCCAAACAGCTTTATTCTCGGCGACAATGCCGCCCTCAATTCGCCAGTTGGTGAATAAGTTTTTAAATGACCCCGTAACAGTAACGGTTCAACAACCAAAAGCAGCTCCGAATAAAATTAATCAGGTAGCTTACTTAATACCGCGTCACTGGACGAAAGCAAGAGCTTTGCAGCCTATTTTGGAGATGGAAGATCCGGAAACTGCGTTGATTTTCGTGCGTACTCGACGTACCGCAGCAGAATTAACCAATCAGTTACAGTCAGCTGGTCACAGTGTTGATGAATATCACGGTGATTTGTCTCAACAAGCGCGGGAAAGATTGTTAGGACGTTTCCGCAATCGTCAAGTTCGTTGGGTAGTTGCAACTGATATTGCTGCAAGGGGTTTAGATGTTGATGAACTTTCTCACGTAATCAACTTTGATTTACCTGATAGTGTAGAAACTTATGTTCACCGTATTGGTCGTACTGGTAGGGCAGGTAAAGAAGGAACCGCTATTTCATTAGTACAACCTTTTGAGCGACGCAAACAGCAAACTATTGAACGGCACAACCGCCAGAATTGGCAAATGCTTCCTATTCCTACCCGCGCTCAAATTGAAGCACGACAGTTGGAAAAACTGCAACTTCAGGTTAAAGAAGCTTTGAGTGGTGAACGTTTGGCTTCGTTTTTACCGATAGTGCGGGAATTAAGCGAAGAATATGATGCTCACGCCATTGCAGCAGCAGCTTTACAAATCGCTTATGACCAAACCCGTCCGGATTGGTTAAAAGCAGAAAGTATTCCCGAAGAAGAAGAGAACTATTCTTCTTCAGGTAAACCCAGATTGCGTTCTTCTTCACCACGTCGTTCTTCGGGGGATAAAAGCCGCCGTTGGTCGCAATCGGAAGGCAACAATAGAGATGGAAATGGCAAGCGTGGTGGTGGAACTCCCAAACCCAAACTTAAAACAAACCATCGAGAAATTTCTTCGGTACATCAGAATCAATAGAATCAATTCGGTTCTATCACCGCAAAAGAATCGGCATTTTCTTAAGTACTAAATTGGTTTTGTTTTAGAAATAATCTCTACTAGTTAGTAAATTTCAAATTTAATTTAGAACAACTTTACTGGTAGAGAAATCAAATTTCCATCAATCAGCAAGTAACTGGTTCCAATGCAAGTTTCATGCTTCCGAATACGGAAGAAGAAAGTTTAAAAGATAGCAATGGAGCCAGTAATTATTTGATTTTAGATTAGATTAGTCAGTGGACAGTTGACAGTTGACAGTTGTTTTAAAGCTTTAACCTTTAACCTTTAACCTTTAATTCAGCCAAGGACGACTAATTTCATCTAACTGAGTAATTTCATCATCGTTTAATTTCCAGTCTAAAGCACCAGCATTTTGTTTGACTTGTTCTGCTGTTTTGACTCCAGAGATGGGAATTACATTACCTTGAGCAATTAACCAGTTGAGAGCTACTTGGGCGGGAGTACGATTGTATTTTTCGCCAATAGTTCGTAATAATGATATGACTGGCTCTATTTTTTGTAAATTGTCTTTATTAAATCGCGGGTCTATTTTTCTGGCACCAGTCGGATTTATATTACTATCGGTGGCATATTTACCTGTAAGTAATCCTTGAGCTAAAGGACTATATGCCAAAATTGTTACACCTAATTGTTTTGCTGTGGTGATAATTCCTTGGGTTTCAACTTGACGAGTTAATAAAGAATAACGCACCTGATTAACTGCTAAAGATATGCCACGACGAGCTAAAATTTGGTGTGCTTCTTGCATTTGACTTTGGGAGTAATTACTCACACCAATTGCTTTAATTCTACCTTTTTCCACCTCAGTTGCTAAAGCATTCATTAATGTTTCTTGGCTCATAAAAAAAGCAAAAGGCCAATGTACTTGATACAATGCAACTTGTTCTAATTGGAGACGTTTGAGACTTTCGGTTAAGGCATCGCTGACAGATTGAGCCGTAAATCGCCAAGGTAAAGGACCGAACTTAGTAGCAATTTCCACTTGTTTATCGGTTTTTTTAATAAACTTTGCCAGCAATTCTTCTGAAAGTCCTAACCCGTAGACTTCCGCAGTATCAAAAAACGTAATACCCGCTTCAATTGCAGCGTTAAAAGCTTGTTCTACTTGTTCTGAACCGTAATCATTGCCGTAATTCCAAAATAGTTTATCACCCCAAGCCCAAGTACCCAGACACAAAGGAGTAACTGATACCGCATTTTGTCCTAATGTGATGCTTTCCACTGTTACTTAAATATTTTGATAATTTTGATAATACTTTATATTTAAGTGTAGCGCTGTTAATGATATTGAAAGCTTTCTTGATCAATAGTTAGTGAGATAATAGCAGAGTAGCTACCGATTAAATTAGATAATTGTGTCAGTCTAATTGTAGTGACTTCCACTAATCATTGATATTTTTACATTTAAATAGTAAATAGTTATGACAAGTAGCAATTCTCTACCCAATCCAGAATCCAATAACTCCGAACAAATCAAATCTCTTCCTCAAATCAATATTTTAACCATGTTCCGTTTGGGTTTATTTCAAATGGGACTGGGGATTATGTCCCTGTTGACATTAGGAGTACTCAATCGAGTTATGATTGACGAACTTAAGGTTTTACCCTTGGTTGCAGCAGGTGCGATCGCCATGTACCAGTTTGTCAGTCCAGTACGAATTTGGTTTGGTCAAATGTCCGATACGAAACCGATTAAGGGTTATTATCGTTCTGGGTATGTATGGATTGGTGCAGTTTTTTTTACTACTCTTTCTTTTGTGGCGCTACAAGTTGTGTGGCAATTGGGCTATAGCTTACAAGCAAATGGGTGGAATTTTCAAACTTCTGGTTGGGCTGCAATACTAGCATTAATTTTTGCACTTTACGGGTTAGCTCTGAGTGCAAGTTCTACACCTTTTACGGCATTATTAGTAGATGTAACTGACGAAGACAACCGTTCTCAATTGGTTGGGGTTGTGTGGTCAATGTTGATGGTTGGGATTGTGATTGGAGCGATTGTCAGTTCTAGATTGCTAGAAACACCAGAAATTTGTGGCTCTGCTATTTTATCTTATGACCCTTCTCAAAGTGGAAAAATAGCAAATATTTCGCAATTAAAAGCTACAATTAATCCTGTATTTATAATTATGCCAGCGTTAGTTTTCGGACTATGTATTTTGGCAACATTTGGAATAGAAAAAAAATATTCTCGTTACTCTTTAAGTTCGCAAGCTGTAGAAAGAGAAGACCAAATAAGTTTAAAAAAAGCCTTAAAAGTTCTAACTGCTAGTCGTCAAACTGGATTATTTTTCAGTTTTTTGCTGGTATTAACTATCAGTTTGTTTATGCAAGATTCAATTTTAGAACCTTATGGTGGAGAAGTGTTTGGAATGTGTATTGCTGAAACCACCAGATTAAACATTCCTTTTGGAATTGGTACTTTAATTGGAATTGCTTCAACTGGTTTTTTATTAGTACCGCGTTTGGGAAAGAAAAACACTACTAAATTTGGATGTATCAGTGCGGCACTCTGCAATGGTTTAATTATTATGGCTGGATTTAGTGGTAGTAAAACTTTGTTAATGGGTAGTTTGTTGTTCTTTGGTTTAGCATCTGGAATGCTGACAGCAGGGGCTACTAGTTTGATGTTAGATTTAACAGCAGCGGAAACTGCGGGAACGTTTATTGGTGCTTGGGGATTATCTCAAGCAATGGCAAGAGGTTCGGCAACGGTACTTGGTGGAGGATTTTTAAATTTAGGGAAAACGCTGTTTGAATTACCAGTAATGGCTTATGGATTAGTGTTTTTTCTACAAGGAATAGGAATGATTTTTGCGATTTTATTATTGGGTAGAATTAACGTTAAAGAATTTCAAAAAAATGCTAAATTGGCGATTAGTTCGATATTAGAAAATGAATTAGATTAAGTTAGTTGACAGTTGACAGTTGACAGTGGACAGTTGACAGTTGACAGTTGACAGTGGACAGTGGACAGTTGACAGTTGACAGTTGACAGTTCATTGAATTATTGGTAGTGGTTGCGTTTCCTTTAACCTTTAACCTTTAACCTTTAACCTTTAACCTTTAACCTTTAACCTTTAACCTTCATGAACGATTTTTGGAATAATATTTTAGAGTTTTCTCAAAGTATTACTACTAGAATTGGCAAGCAGTTAATGCAAGATTTTGGTAGGGTACAAGCTGATAGTAAAGCTGATGGTAGTTTGGTGACGAAAGCGGACAAATGGGCTGATAATCAAATTAGAGATGCGATTACCACCCAATTTCCCGATCATGGTATTCTCAGTGAAGAAAATAATACGGTTTTTCCCGATAATCAATGGTGTTGGATAGTTGACCCTTTAGACGGTACTACTAACTTTACAAGGGGAATTCCTATTTGGTGTATTTCTTTGGGGTTGCTCTACAAAGGTATCCCTGTATTTGGTTATGTTTATGCACCACCAACTGATGAAGCTTTTTATGGATATTGGCAAGGTGATTCTGGATTAAGTTTACCTTCAGGAGCATTTTACAATCATCATCAAATCAAAACCAGTGACGATAATATAAGTAAAAATCATTTTTTCAATGTATGTTCTCGCAGCACTTCGGTAATTAATCCCGATTTTCCCTGTAAAATCAGAATGCTTGGTGTTGCTAGCTATAATTTCCTTACCATGCTACAGGAGCGGTATTAGGTGCCATTGAAGCCACACCCAAAGTATGGGATATAGCTGGTGCTTGGGTAATTTTACAAGGTGCTGGAGGTTGTTGGATATCTTTGAAATCCCAGCCTTTTCCTTTGGTAGTAGGTGAAGATTATAGTGCAAAATGTTTACCTACATTAGCTGTAAGTAAACCAGAGTTAATTGAGATTTTTAAAGCTTTGGTGGATTAATTAGGGAATAGGGAATAGGGAATAGGGAATAGAAAATATTGCTATGTAATTAGGGCTTGCTGAATAAGTTATTATTCCCACATTTGTACTAAAACTAAAAATCCTTTTCCTCTTTGTTACCAATTACCAATTACCAATTACCAATTACCGATTCCCTATTCCCTATTACAAATAATTATCGGTAATTTCACCATCTTCCAAGAATGCCACATTGTCGGCAAAACTCTGAATTCGAGAATCATGAGTTACCATAACAACGGTACTTCCACCTTCTTTAGCTAAATTACATAGTAACTCGATAACAGCTTGTCCGTTATGAGAATCTAGTGCGGCAGTTGGCTCATCTGCCATAATTAATTGAGGATTTCCTGCTAAAGCACGGGCGATGGCAATTCGCTGTTTTTGTCCACCAGATAAGTCACGAGGCAGTAGATTGGCTTTATTAGCTAATCCTACCATATCTAATAATTCTAAAGCCTGGTGAGTAGCAGATTTTCCCTTAATACCTTTGATTTCTAAAGCGACTTGCACATTTTCTACTGCATTTAAAGCACCGAACAAGTTAAAGCCTTGAAAAATAAAACCAATATGATCCCTTCTAAATCGAGATAATTTTTTCCGAGACATCCGGGTAATTTCCTCTCCTAAAAGATGCACCTTCCCATTGGTAGGAGTCAAAATTCCTGCCAAAATTGATAATAAAGTGGTTTTTCCCGAACCGGAATGTCCCATTAACAGTTGAATGGTACCCTTGCTCACATCCAAATCAATTCCTTTGAGTGCTACGTAGCGCTGTCTCCCAGATTGATATACCATTTCTATTCCTTTAGCAGAAATAGCAGAGGTTTTCAATTTACTTACATCAGTAGATTGTGAATTATTCCAACTGTCGATTCTGTTCGTCACTATACATTGATTTTGAGAAATAGTCATTTCTTTTAGGGAAGGATATTAATTTTTAGGCTTTGTACAAGAAATAGATAAAATTACTTATAAGTTTTTAAGATAAGAACAAAAATTAACTCTTAAGATAGAACAATTTACTTAGGAAAAATACTATGCTTTGAATACAATTGCCGGATCAACTTTGCTGACTTTCTGAATTGCGAATAAAGCCGAACCCACGCACATCAACACCGTTACGCCAAAAACTCCCACGGCTGTTAATGGAGTAATCAAAATTACGATGCCTTGAGTTGCTAGCGTCCAAGCTCCTAACCCCCAACAAAGCAACATTCCGGGAATATAGCCAAGAATCGCCATCCACAAAGCCTGCTCGATGATAATGCCGTATATGACTCTATTGGACGCTCCCATAGCTTTGAGTGTTCCAAATTCTTTGAGATGATCGGCAACTGCTGAGTATAAGATTTGACCGACAATTACGACACCAACAACTATACCTACACCGGCACCTAAGCCTAAAATAAACCCGATCCCCGTTGACTGCTGCCAAAATAGACGTATCTTTTGAGACAATTCTGCGGTGGTATATGCTTTAGTTTCAGGGAAGGTAGCTTCTAAACGTTTTTTGAGTTGTGGGATATTTTCGCCGGGTTGTGCTTGAATTAACACGTAAGAAATCGGACTATTTAAGCTTAATGTTGGTGGTGGTTCGTTGGTAGATTGTTGTTTTTGAGCATTAGTATCTTTTTGGTAAACGTTTCGACATTGCAGTTCTTCTCCCACCCAGGTACAGTTAACATTCGTGGTGACGCTAGCATTAACGTAAGCGTTTGCAGTTTCCAAGGAAGTAAATAGTACTGCACTGGAAACAACTGATTGGGTATTTTGGGTGAATCCGACTACCTGTACTGGTAAAGAACCAACTTGAGCGGTATCTCCAATTTGTTTGACTTTGAGAGATTTCAAGTTGCTTTGATCAAGGATTACTGTATAAGGGTTTCTCAGAGATTTTACATTACCTTCAACCATCTCTCCGGGTACAAATAATTGTCCTGTGGCAGGAAATCCAAATATTTTGACTACATTGAGTTTGCCATTGGGTACATTCCATCGAGCAGAACCTTGGAGTAAAGCTTCGGCTCGTCTGACACCATCAACTTTTCTCGCTCTCACGGCATAATCGAATAGAAGCGGTTGAGTTAGTTCGAGGTGTACCATTTTATCGGATGCTAACCAGATATCGGCTCGAGAATTTTCTACTAAAGTTGCCGTAGAACGAATTACCCCATTGAAAACTCCAGTTTGGATAGTCACTAAGCTAACAGCAAACATGATTCCGGCTTGAGCAACTAAAAACCGAGGAATATCTTCAAATAAGTTTTTGCGAGCAATAGAAACCATGAACAGAATTACCAAGAGAATTTATTTGATTTGCAACTTATACCCTAAATTAGATTTTAGATTTTAAAAAAGCTTTTAAGATTCCATCTGTCCCCATCATTTTTGATGTTTGGTATTATTTTTTCCCGTTAATTGATGCAATTTTAGTAATACTTAAGTAATTAGGCATAAATAATTCATAAATAATTATCGTTATGTAACATACAAGGTAAACTTGGCTCAAAACTTTACCTCTAGTCCCTACTCCCTACTCATAACAACAATTTTGAACGCCTATCTACTTAGGGGTGGGAATTGATTTAAAATGCAGATTTTTTTAATTTTAGATTTCATCTTATATTTCATGAAAATTTCTCCTAAAAAATGGTTTTAATCGGTGTTAAAGTAAATATCTCTAAATAAATTCATCAATAGAACAGGAACATTTTCATCAAAAAATGCCTATTATAAATGAATTCAAGCAGTTTAGAATATGCAACTTTTTGATAATTTTCAAGTCTACCGGATAAAATATTTTATCTCACAGACTTGATGTCAATTTGAAATCCCTGCATCCAAAATTTATTGACTGTAGGTTAAATTGCAAAAGTTCCGGAGATTAATACACCATGCAGGAAAATCGATCAAATATTCGTACATATGTACGCTTTTCTTGGAACTACTTAAAACATCATAAGTTCTTTTATTGTAGGTTAGCTCTCTCGACAGACCGGGATATGAGTAGTAATATCTTCCTCACTTTAGAACTTTAGTTAGTTTTAAATACTTTTGTAAAGACGCTTCAAGGATTGTTTATATTTACTTAATAATTTGTGTGGAGGTGAAATGGTAAATTTTACATTAGCGTTACTTACTAATGCGGCAAGATTATCTAAAGCAAATTTTGTCCGTAAAACCCGTAACCCGACAGTAATTCAAGAGGAATTTTTGCTGTCGCTGCTTAATGCTTATCAAGAAACCGAATTTGGACAAGAGTATCGGTTTGCAGAAATTAAAAGTGTCGATCAATTTCGAGAACGTCTACCAATTCTACCTTACAGCAGTTATGAACCTTATTTAGAGCGTATTGCTAAGGGAGAGCCAAATATTCTCACACCCAACCCCGTTATTTACCTGAATTTAACGAGCGGTTCTACTGGTAAACAAAAATTGATTCCAGTTACCGAACAATCCCGTAAAATTTTGAATCGTAATAATCAGGTTAGCATTGGTTTTGCTGCTGAAGCCGCGCAAAAACGAGGTTTATCAATTGGTACAATCCTTTTAACAAGTTCGGTACAATTATACGGACGTACCAGCGGTGGAATTGATTATGGCCCGGTTAGCGTTGGTGATTTACGTCTGAATAGTTTTCTGTATCAGCAAGTATTTGCGCTTCCTTATGAAGCATTGCAGCCACAAGATAATTTAGCACGTCATTACGTTTGTTTGCTTTTTGCTTTAAAGAATCCGTCTTTGAGAATTATCGCTGCCAATTTCCCGATTTTAGGGCTACAACTGTGTCAGTATTTGGAATCTCAAGCTTTAGAACTAATTGAAGATTTAGAACAAGGAACTATTGCTCCCTGGTTGAATTTGAAACCAGAATTACGAGCAAAATTAGAAAATAAATTATCTCCATCCCCGAAACGAGCTGCTCAATTACGTCAGATTTTACAAGATGAAGGAAGACTTACACCAAAATCGGTTTGGCCAAGTCTCTCATTCATTACTACTGCTCGTGGTGGCACATCCGATTTTTATCTGCAAAAATTTCCCGAATATTTTGGTGACACCCCGATTTTTGGCGGAGTTTATTCTTCTGCGGAAGGTACTTTTGGTATTTATCCCGACTTTAATAATGATGGGGCAATTTTAGCGATTCAAACTGGTTTCTTTGAATTTATCCCCGAAGAGGAATGGGATATTTCCCAACCAAAAACACTTTTAGCTCATCAAGTAGAAGTCGGAAAATATTATCGTATTTTGTTGTCTAACTACAGCGGTTTGTATCGTTACGATATTGGAGATGTGGTAGAAGTTGTCGGCTGGTACCAAAAAACTCCTTTAATTACATTCCGACATCGTAAGGGAGGTGTGTTATCTTCAACAACAGAAAAAACCTCGGAATTTCACGTTATTCAGGTAATGCAGCAATTAGAAAAGAAATTTAATTTATCTTTAGAAAACTTTTGTATTACTTTATCTGAAGATGGAATTTTTCCTCATTATTTAGTAAACATTGAATTAGCATCGGGTCATAATCTTAATAATCCTCAACAATTTATCATTGAGTTCGACCGTTTGTTACAAGAAATTCAGATTTCTTATGCAGCTAAAAGACCAAATCCAATACCATCACCCAGGCTAAGAATTATGGCTGCGGGAAGTTTTGCGACTATTCGACAGCGGCTTTTAAACACAGGAATTCCGGCTTCGCAATTAAAATTTCCTCATCTAAGCGACGATAGACAATTTCTCGCTGGATTAACTGTTGAGAAAGAAATAACTCTAGTATAACTTAAAATGAATAACAATTTAATGCCATATTTATGAGGAAAATATTGTAAATTAAAATAGTATTGGTAGGCGATAAAAAAATGTGATTTACTTTGCCAATTACTTATAGATAACAATCGATTAATGATTATTTAATAAATAGTTAATTTTTCGATTGTTAATTAAGGAAAATAAAATTAACTTAAACTCAATTAAATTAATTTTATTTAACCTTACTTGTTAATTTAAATAATAGAAAAATGAGGACACCATCACAAGAGAAGCATCTATCAGCAACTGAGAGCAAAAAGCAAATTGCAAGGGTTGATGGAAATACTTTAACTCCAGAGATTTTTGCGACAAAATATCAAAAACATGGTATACCAGTTGTAATTACTGGTTTACTAGATTCCGACGAACTTAATTGGGATTTAGACTATTTACGCAAAAAATTGGGACAAAAAAAGTTTCCGGTTAGATTTTACGGGCGTGAAAGATATCAGCAAGACAAGCGAAACTGGGAAAATATGGGAAGTGGAGTAGAATCACGCACTATACCTTTTAGCGACTATGCTGAAAAACTGTTAAGTGGAGAAGCTGATGAAAAAGATATTTATTTAGGTAAATGCTCCCTCACAAATACTCCCCTTGCAGATAACCCCAGTTTTCAGCGTTTAGAATCGCAACTTGGTTTGAGCATACCCGTAACTCCTTTAAATCTCTGGGTTGGTTTGGGGGGACATACAACTTGTCTGCACTGCGATGCCTTTGATGGTACTCTAATTCAACTCTATGGAGCTAAGAAACTGATTCTGTTTCCACCCAATCAACTATATAATCTATATCCTTTTTCACTATTAAATAATTTACTTTATGGGTTCAAACGACGAGCTTCTTACAGTCAGATATATCCCCAAAAACCTGATTTTCAAGCCTTTCCTAAATTTAAAAAAGCACTTTCCCAATCTTACGAAGTAGTTCTTAATCAAAGAGAGATTCTCTACATACCTGTAGGATGGTGGCATGAAGTTACTTGTTTGGGTGATGGAGTAGTGTGTTCAGTAAATCGTTTTTGGCGAGTATTGCCTATTTACCGTTCGTTTTTTTCTTGGAATAAATGGCGTATTCATTTATCTAGTATATTAGCGATACCTCATTTTTTCGCGATTGGGTTAACAAATATTATCGGTAAAGATAGGAAAGAAAATTTAAATCGATTATTGCAAAGACTTTAATTAGTTAGGAGTTATTACCACCGGAGTCTCGTCGGATGAGAAGTCGGGTTTTTACGATAATTGTGTTTTATCACAGAGATTTCTCTTAAAAACCCGACTTCTGATTATATATTTCTCGTAGTTTACTTTTCCGCTAATTTTATATATTTAAAATATGCAAAACTTATCTAAGATAGCCGTCACACAACTAGAAAAATTACTTAGTAAAGATGGTTGGTTAGAAACCTTAGTCGCGAAAAACTCTAAGGTAGAAAATTCTGTCTTTTTTGATGTCGAACAGTTCCCTTGGGCTAAAAATTTAGAAGCTAATTGGATGACGATTCGTAAGGAATTAGAACAAGTACTGGAAAGAGTAGATGAATTACCAAATTTTCAAGATATTTCTAAACGTCAAACTCGCATTGCTAACGATAATCTTTGGAAAACCTATTTTTTCTATGCCTTTGGATTTAAAGCTACTAAAAATTGCCAAAGATGTCCCGAAACTACTAAATTGATTGAACAAATTCCGGGAATGAAAGTGGCATTTTTCTCAATTCTTGCTCCTGGTAAACATATTCCCAAACATCGTGGTAAACTCAAAACTTTGATTCGCTATCATTTGGGTTTAATTGTTCCAGAACCCAAAGAAAAATGTAAAATTCAAATAGCAGATGAAATTAGATATTGGCAAGAAGGTAAAAGTTTAATTTTCGACGATACTTTTTACCATGAAGTTTGGAATGATACGGATGGATATCGTGTAGTATTATTTTTAGATATTCTTCGTCCCTTAAAATTTCCTCTTTCTTTGATCAGTTCTTTAGCTAATAAATTTATTGCTGCATCTCCCATAGTTCAAGAAGCAAAAGCTAGTCATAATACTTGGGAAAATAAGTTTGAAAAAGAGCAGAAATCTCAAGAACTAATTTCTTAGTTTGTAGTTGCGCTTTAGCGCTAAATTTTGTCATTATTTCGCTAAATTCTTCATAGAACCCAGAATACTGGGAGACGTAGCACTGCTACGTCTCTACATTTTTAAAAACGGTCGTATTTTGCTTTTTCCAGGGCTTTACTTTGTTTGATACTCAAAAATGTAGTTACTAAAGATACCGCTGCACCTACAAAAAATACCGCGATTCCACCATTCTTCCAAACTGGACCTAGAAAAATTGGCGAAAAAAATTGTCCTAAATTACTCGCTCCCGTACCAATTGCTAAAACGCTAGAACGTACTTCTGGAGGATTTGATTTTGATAACGCATCGTATAAATTAGGCATAACGATACCGAATCCCATGCCGAAAACAATCGCTGTGGGCAGAATCAAATAAACTTGTTCCACAAACGGTATAGTTATTAATGTGACTGCCATTAAAATAAAGCCTAGAGCGATCGCCCTCGCACTCCCCAAACGCTTGGCTAACTTGCTCGCACCCACGGCAGAAATTACAGCCGCACCAATGGCTCGCGATGCTAAAATTGCTCCATTCAATACTGTATCGGCTCCAATTGCTTGTTTAAAATGTAGGGGAGCGTAGATAATTACTACATAAAATATGGCGGATGTCAAGGCTAAGGCTGTAAATAAAGTTAAAGTACTCGAAGATGTCAAGCTTTGAATAAGTTGGTCTTTTTGATTTAGACCTATTGATAAAGTACTTTGACGCTTTTGCTTTGGTAATATCAAATAGGCAATCAGGGCGGCTGGTAAACCTAAACCATAGAGAAAAAAGGTAAATCGCCAATTGATTGAACCAAGTAAACCACCTAAAAGCGGAAAAATAATGCTGGCGATAGCCAATGCACTGGTTGTATAACCAAGGATGCGGGTTCGTCTTTCTCCTTCATACATACTGCTGAGAATACCGATACTAGCAGCAGCAACCCCTCCACTGGCAGCCCCCAATAATGCTCGTGATATTAATAAAGGGGTAAAACTCTGCATCAAACCTCCAATACTGCCGAAAATTGCGTAGCAAACCAGTGATGGAATTAGCACCTTGACTTTACCAATCCGGTCAGCGAGAATACCAAAAATCGGACTAAATAAAAAGATTGTCAAACAATGCATACTCACCAATGTACCTGTCCAACGCGGATCGATGGCAAGTTGTTCTTTGATTTCCGGCATTATTGGTGACACAACACTTCCCGTCATCGTGGTTAAGCTACCGCAAACAAGTAATACCAGTAACGTCGGAATTTGCTTGCGATTTTCTTTAGCTAGAAGCGACATAGATTATATAAAAATTCCTGAATAAATTTATCAGCCTTAAAAGTACACTAACCCAACTCATTCACGGTGAATAGGCAATTAGGAGAACAAAATCCCCTGCAAAGAAATAATGCAAGGGAAATGGTACCTTAGTATTTGAATTGTTTAAAGCTGTAACTGTTCCGCTGATAAATCTCTTGGTGAATCTCTAAGCAATCAAAGATTGATTGATCTCAACTTGCTGGGGTTTTTGGGAAAGATTCAACTTGCGGTAATCAGCGATTTGTCCCTCAATTTCATTTTTGACAATTTGACGGTATTCAATATGATGTTCTAAAAGAGCGCACATAGATATATAAGATACTAATACTTTCGGATTATGTTTAAGTATTAAGAAAAGTTGAATCCAGAATTGAAAGCGTGTATTACGTTTAATTCCTTGTCGCCAGACTATAATCAATAGCGCTCTTAATTCGATTAATTTCAGCATCTGGAACTTTTTCTGATAAGTTCGAGGTTCCATTTCCAAATAATGGCGATAAACTCGTCCCAGGAATTTCTTTGGTTCGTATAATTCCCAGAAACAGTTTACATATTCGGAAGCTAATTCTTCTATAGGACGAGTTGGAATAAAATTAGTTAAAGAAGTTGTTTGATTTCCCGTGTTACCTTTTTGATCAATCTCTAATAAACGTCCTTCTTTTTCCAATCGATGCCATAATGCTGTATTTGGCAAAGCTTGTAGCAAACCAAACATTGCATTGGGAATTGCAGTCGTCTCCACAAAATCAATAATACGATCGCCAGCTCCAGCTTTTTCACCATCGAAACCGAGAATAAAGCCAGCCATGACTCGTAAACCTTTACGATTAATTGTTTGAACCGCTTCTGCTAGTGAATTGCGGGTATTTTGATGCTTTTTAGTTAGTGATAAACTATCCGTATCAGGAGTTTCAATTCCCAAAAATACGGAGGTAAAGTTAGCCGCAATCATTAAATCGAGCAGTTCCTCATCTTGTGCTAAATCTACTGAAGCTTCTGTTTGCAAGCTGAATGGATAACCGCGCTCTACCATCCAGGGAATCAGTTCTTTGAGTAAAAGCTTGACATTACGTTTATTGCCGATGAAATTATCATCCACCATAAACACGGAATTTCGCCAGCCTAAATCATAGAGTGTTTGTAATTCCTCAAGCAGTTGGGCTGGATTCTTAGTACGCGGTTTGCGTCCATAAAGCACAATGATATCGCAAAACTCACACTCAAACGGACAACCGCGAGAAAACTGCACCGACATCATGTCATAAGCGCTCATCTCAAGTAAATCGTATCGGGGTATCGGCGTACCAGTAATATCGGGTTTTTCACCATCAGAGCGGAATATGCCCGAAGTTTCTCCTCTGCGGAGTGCTTCGACAAATAGGGGTAAAGTGATTTCTCCTTCATCTAAAACCAAAAAATCTACCCCTGCGGCTTGGGCTTCTTGGGGTACGGAAGTTACGTAGGGGCCTCCAACCGCAACTAGTTTATTACGCCGTTTTGCTTCTTTGATTAAATACAGTAAATCTGGCTTCTGAACAATCATTCCCGAAAGAATGATTACTTCTGCCCATTCCCAATCATCTGCGGTTTCTGGACCGATATTACGGTCAACTAGTCGGAATTCCCAATCTTGGGGTAAAATAGCTGCGACTGTAATCATCCCCAAAGGAGGGAGAGTTACCTTGTGTCCAATTAATTCTATGGCTTTATCGAAAGACCAAAAAGATTTCGGGAACTGAGGATATAGTAGTAAAACTCGCATTTATATCGCAATTTAGGTAAAGATTGCCGAAGTGATTTTGTGAGATTGAAATCCGAAGTTGGAAAATTTGAGCTACCGATGTTTAGTGAAAATTACTTTTTTTACTATTGTAGTTGCCCATGCAATAATTTTTACTCTTGCCGCACAAACAATAACAGACAAAAGTGTTACTGCTCATTATTACTACTCCCTAATCCCAAGCTGTCGCCCATTTAATTTGGATTTTTCTACGCAGCTTTTACAGAGGTTTTTCTCTTATACAATCAAGGTTACACATTAGCTGAATCGAGATTTTCAAAGCCAACCTATTTATAAATACATTACACAAAGGGTTATAATTTTTTGCAATCGAAGAATATTCATAGTTATGGATTCAAAACATAAATATTAAATTTCTGTATAAAAATATGAGAATAAAAAATGATTATTCGGCTATAATTTCAGTACTTTTATGCAAAAAATCATACTTTAAGTTAGATAAAATACTTTTAATTATAAGTATTGACTATAAATAAGCGAATATGCAAGAACGTAAAAGTGTCATAATACACTCGACATTTGCTCAAAATCAGATAAAACTATGAAATTAAAACCATAATCGGGTAATAAAAAATAAAAATGTCTAAAATATGTATCTTTCCTTGATAATTAGCTTGTTTTACAATAAGTTCTTGCTTAATTACTGAGAAGTTTGTAAATTTCTAATAAGATTGTCCGCAAGTCTTAAAGAATGAGACACAACTTTGTTGTCGTAATTGCTTATATGGTTAATTGCTTATATCAGGAGTGCCGTCATGGAAATAACTCCAACTCTGAAAAGCCAAACCGTTCAAAATCGCGTGCGAGAAGTCGGGATAAATCCAAATTACTGGTATCCCGCAGCTTGGGGCGAGCAACTCAAACCAAATCAAGTAATACCCGTAGTCATCTGGAATATGGCGATCGCGCTTTACCGTTGCCAAAATGGTCAAGTTTACGCTATAGAAGATGCTTGTCCCCATAAAGGTATTCCTTTGCACAAAGGCGATGTTAAAGGGGATAATATCACCTGTCCTTACCACGGTTGGCAATTTAACGGTGATGGAGAATGTACGAGCATTCCCTACTTTCCCAAAGACCAAAAATTGCCCTGCGCGAAAGCACTTAGCTATGCTGTTCGGGAAAAGTATAATATAATCTGGATTTTTCCAGGAGCGATGGAAGATGCTGAAAATGTGGAATTGCCTTCAGTTCCAGAATATGATGACCAAAACTGGTTAGCTATTCCGATACCGGGACATTTTCAAGCTCATTTCTCCATCTGTAACGAAAATACAATGGACGTGTTTCACGGCTATTTACATAAAAACTTGCAAGGCTGGTTTAACCCAGAATTACTAAGTTTACAAGCCACAGAAACATCAGTTGAAGCTGAATATCGAGTATCTTATCAAGGCTGGATGACCAAATTTTTCGGATTTAGCGATACTGGGAACGAAGTTACAACTCGTACTGTCACAATTAGATATAAATATCCTCATTACCATAGTTCTTTAGAAGGAGTTTCTTCTATTTATTTAATGCGTCAACCAGTAGGGACACAATTAACAAAATCTTTTTCCTTACTATTTATCAAAATTCGTCTTCCCCAATGGTTTGTTAAACCCTTACAAAAACCCATAGCAAAAATAATTTGGTGGTTCGTCTTAAAAAGTTTTCTCGATCAAGATGTAGAGATGATTGAAAGCGAACAACGTACTTATTTAGCTAACCCCCAAAGACGTTATGTAGAAATTAATCCAGCAATCATCGCCTTACAAAGGGTAATTGTGGGTCAATATGAAAAATTTATGCAACAATCTAAAAAACTATCCAATGGCAATAATGAGAATTACGCATCTTCATCTACGGTCGTCAAGTCAAATTTAAGTTCTACTTAGTAGTTTTGACTATCTGATATAACAGATTGGTGCAAAACGAGGAACGTAATTTTCAACCGCAAACATATATTAAAAACCAATTGTTAAATTTTAGGTGAGAGGAGCTATTGTGGAAGTTGTAGAAGAGTATATGCAGGGACTTTATCAAAGTGGTCTCTACCCGGATAAACTGATTTGTCATCACAAACATGGAAATTTAGTTGAAGTTGAAAATCCTACCAATGGTCAGCGATATAAACTTTTGACATTTTGCACGAATGATGTTTTGGGGTTAACTCAGTCGGAAGAAGTCAAGCAAGCGGCGATTGATGCCATTGTGCAGTACGGTACTTCTAACAGTTCTTGTTCGGTACTAAGCGGTAGAATTGACTTGCATCGTCAATTAGAGCAAGAAATTTCTGCTTTTAAACATTTACCCCATACTCATCTATTCCTTAATGCTTGGATGGCAATGCAAGCATTAATCGATGGCTTTTGTCATTTAGCGATTAATCTTCCTGGCTTCCGGAATACTAGAGAAACCTTGATTTTGACTGATGTTCTCAATCACGGTTGCATAGTTTCCGCCGTTACTAATGCTAGTAATCGTTCCGGGAAGATGTTTAGTCATAGCCCCGCAGTCCGTGTAAAAGCTTACCGGCACTGTGATGTAAATGACTTGGCGCGGAAATTACGCCGCTACGCTCAGCCCAACGATCGCATTCTGGTAGTTTCCGATGCGGTATTTTCCATGGATGGCGATATTGCTCCATTACCAGAGATGTTGGATGTTTTAGAAAATTATCCTGGTAGCATCATCGTCATGGATGAAGCTCATGCTAGTGGTGCAATTGGAGCTAGAGGTGGCGGTATATACGACCATTTTGGTATTACACCCCAGCAGGTACTTGATCGGGGAATGGTACCGTTAATTATGACTACTTTCTCTAAATTTGCAGCTTCCGCAGGTGCAGCAATCAGCAGTCATATGCCAGAAATGATTGACTTGCTCGATGTTTCCCCGACTTCCATCGGTACAATATCGCTCCCCCCAGCAACAGCAGCAGCAGCATTAGAAAGTATTCGTCAGGTTCAGCAAAATCCCGAATTAGTCGAAACCCTGCAAGCTAATACTCGTTACTTGCGATCGCGATTAATCGAGCATGATTTTGCCGCAATCGGTGAAACTAATGTTATACCCGTACTAATGCCACCGGAACTAAATCCGAAACAATTCACTCGTCACTTGATGGAACACCACGGTATTTGGGTATCTGCGATTTGGTTTATTGCCAAACCCCGCTTAAGAATTACTGCCAATGCGCTTCATACTAAAGAAGAGATGGATAATTTGGTAGAAGCAATGGTAGAAACACGGGAACTTTTGTATAAACCGGCAACTGTTGCTACTGCTTAATTGTTGAGCTTATAGAAGCCCGGTTTTTTTTCAAAAAGCCGGGTTTTTTGATTATTCGTGGGGTTAGAAGTCGGGTTTTTATGATTATTGTTTGTTACAACCCAGATTTATCTGAAAAACCCGACTTCTTTGATTATTTGTGAGGTTAGAAGTCGGGTTTTTATGATGATTGTTTTTTATAATCCAGATTTATCTGAAAAACCCGACTTCTTTGATTATTTGTGGGGTTAGAAGCCGGGTTTTTATGATGATTGTTTTTTATAATCCAGATTTATCTTAAAAACCCGACTTCTGAAGCTATTCGTCGAATTCACGTTAATTTATTTACCAATACAAAATTTACTAAAAATTCGATCTAAAATAGATTCTGTTACTTCTTCTCCGGTAATTTCTCCTAAAGCATTAATTGCACCTCTTAAGTCTATTGTCCAAAAATCAAGGGTAGTTGCTGCTCGATTGTTAATTGAACTTGTTCTAAAGATGTTTTTGCTTTGATTAATGCAGCAGCTTGACGTTGATTAATTGCCAAATCCATATCTGACGCTTGGATTTTTTGCATTTTTACTTGTTCTAAAATCGCTGTTTCTAATGCTTCAATGCCTTGATTTTTTGCTGCTGCCGTGAGGATTTTAGATTTTAAATTTGGGATTTTAGATTGAATATCTTTTGTTTCCCAAACTTCTACTAAATCAATTTTATTAATTACTAATATTAATGGACGGTGCTGTACTTGCTCGTAAATTTCTTCGTCTTCCTTTGTCCATCCTGTTGTGGCATCAATGGTAAATAATACTAAATCTGCCGCTTGTGCGGCATTGCGGGAACGTTCCACCCCAATCTTTTCTACAAAATCTTGTGTATCGCGGATACCTGCTGTATCTAGTACTTGTATGGGTATACCACCTACTACTAACTGTGATTCAACTACATCACGAGTGGTTCCTGGTAAATCCGTGACAATAGCGCGATCGCAACGGCTCCAAGCGTTGAGCAAACTGGATTTCCCCACATTTGGACGACCAACAATCGCCACTTTTAAACCCGTGCGTAACAGTTCGCCTTTATCGGCAGTTGCGATTAATTTGGCAATTTCTGCGGAAACGTTTTTAATTTCTGATACGATAGCTTTATCATCCAACGGGGGTAAATCTTCCTCAAAATCAATTCTTGCTTCAATTTCAGCTACAATATCCAAACATTTAGCGCGTAACTGACGGATAGAATCAGCTAATTTTCCTTGCAAACCAGCCAGTGCAGTTTGAGCAGCTTGAGGAGATTTTGCACCAACTAAATCAGAAATGCTTTCTGCTTGAGATAAATCAATACGTCCATTTAAAAAGGCTCTGAGAGTAAATTCTCCCGGTTGTGCGAGCCTTGCGCCTTGTTCCAGGCATAGTTTTAACACCTGTTGCACTGCAATAATTCCCCCATGACAGTGGAATTCTACAACATCTTCACGGGTATAGGAACGAGGAGCTTTCATGATTAACAATAGCGCTTCATCTACCAACAGTTGTGTTTGGGGATGACGAATATAACCGTAGAGAATCCGGTGCGATTCCAGAACTTGTTTACCCGGTGCGTGAAAAATAGATTCAGCAATTTGTAAAGCTTCACAGCCAGAAACCCGCACAATTCCTACACTACCCTGTTGGGGTACAACAGCTGTTGCGATCGCCGCAATAGTTCCGCTTGTAGCAAATATTTGAGACATTTAAGTTAAAATGGGTAATGGGTAATTGGTAATGGGTAATTGGTAATTGGTAATGGGTAATGGGTAATGGGTAATGGGTAATGGGTAATTAAAATCCGTGTAATCCGTGTAATCCTTTTTAATCCGTGATTAGAATTGGTGATTGGTAATAGAAAGAAAATTTAAAACTCCTAACTCCTAACTCAAAACTCAAAACTCCTAACTCAAAAACTCAAAAACTTCCTAAACTCAAAAACTCAAAACTCCTAAACTCAAA
>JAAUSO010000342.1 GCA_012033205.1 Richelia sp. SL_2_1
GGATACCATCAATGTCAACAGGAGGTGCTGCAACAAAAGCGATGATGAAACAGGTGATTGCAGCTAAGAGGGTAGGAATCATCAGTACACCGAACCAACCGATATATAAACGGTTGTTGGTGCTGGTGATCCATCCGCAGAACTGTTCCCACGCAGAAGCGCTCTCGCGTCTTTGTAATGTGGTTGTCATGGTTCGGATAATTGCTATTTTTTTATGTATTGGTAAGTTTTTTTGCTCACCTATATTTATACATTAGAATAAAGTTTACGAATTGTAAAGCTTTTCTAATAAAGTTTTTCTTATACAATTCATCAGTTTTAGTTATCAGCGAGCAAATAGTTAGCAGTCAGCAGTTAATAACGAGCAGTTAAGAATTAGGGATTGGGCATGGAGGATTTCATTTTTGCCATGTGAAAAAATAAGGGAGCATTTTGCTCCCAATACAGATGGTTTTATAAACTCATAACTCATAACTCCTAACTCATAACTCCTAACTCCTCAACCGGGAGGCCACTTCATCTGTCTACCACCAAGTATATGTATATGTAAGTGATGGACTGTCTGCCCGCCGTCGGAACCAGTGTTAATAACTGTGCGATAGCCGTTGGTTAATCCGGCATCTTCGGCGACTTTTTTGGCTGTTAATAAAAGATGTCCCATTAAAGCTTGATCTTCGAGGGAAGCATCGGCTAGTTTGGGAATGGGTTTTTTAGGAATAACCAGGATGTGAACGGGTGCTTGGGGCGCGACATCTCTAAAGGCTAATGCTAAGTCATCCTCGTAAACAATGTCGGCAGGAATTTCTTTTCTAATGATTTTGCCGAAAATCGTGTCTTGGGTAGTCATCTATTATTTATGTGTTGTCATTGTTCGTCAATTTTTAATGATATGACGGACTGATGACGGAAATAATTTTTACTTGACAATTTTTGCATCAACATATGCAGATACGACTGGTGTTTCTACTGCGGGTGGTAATTCTGAACGCGCTAGCAAATCGGTTTCAGTAGGCATTCTGAGTTTTGATGCTAATTTAAAGAATTCAAGCATTTTTATGAAGCTATAGGTGGGATCGGGAAGATAAACAACTCTTCCAAAACGGATAGTGATGCCGTGCCGACTAGATGATTGAAAAGCGTGATGGAGATTATGCCAGCCTTCACCTAGAGTTAGCAACGCTACAAAGGCATTATTCCGGCTGAAATCGTTGGTGATAAACGGGCGATCGCCAACAATATGAGCAAGGGAGTTAACTGTTTGAACTCCGTGAAATAACAGAGTTGTGCTGAGAAAAAACGCACCAAGATACTCAAGTCCACCGATAAAATAAGAAAGTGCAGCCAGGGCAAATACTGGTACAAAGTGTAGACGGTCAATTACTTTTAAAACATGATCATTTTCAACATCCCTTGGTAGTTTATCTGGAAAGAAATTAGGCGATAATAACCAACCACCTTGCGACCAATAAAAACTTGCGATCGCGTTACTTTGTGTATTCGGAGAATGGGTGTCTAACTCGCTATCGGAATGTTGATGATGGCTCATGTGATGCGCTTTCCACCAACTTGGTCCCATTTGCCCTGCTGATGCCGTTACAATGCATCCCAGCCATAGAAATAGAGCCGGAGCATGATAGCTTTTATGAGTCAGCAGCCTGTGATAAATAGCCGTAGTTCCCAGCATTCGGATGAGGTATAAAAATACAATCCATAGCATAGCGCCCCACGATAAGCCAGTTTTAAAAACGAGCAACGACCCGAAATGGCTGAGAATAATCAGTATCGGACCGATTATGTAAAAAATAATTGTCAGTGGGGAATACTGCTTCATTTTTGCTTGTACTGTCCTGAAAGTATGGATAAATAAACCGTCTAAGTATTAATTATGCGGAAATATTCCGTATAGTCATCTTTCAAGAGAGTAATTGAGAAGAAGTATTAATACAAGTCGTTTACAAAGTTGTTAGCGAGAATTATTTAATCGTGTCGAAATTCATAATTTTGAGACTACTTCACAATCTTAGAAAACTTTAAGATGAATTATGAGAAAATATAATTTTAGAAATTGAACTAGAAATTGAACAATTTAGATAAAAAACAAAAAAGCAGCAAACTGTGAAAACAGATAGTATCTTTTATCGCCTATTTCAAGAATTTCTCAGTATATTCTTTGAACTAATCGATCGACCACCAGAAACCGCGAACCTCTACCAATTTTCCTCCATCGAAGTCAAACAAACAGCCTTTAGGATTGACGGTGTATTTCTTCCTATTCAAAACGAAGAAAGCCCAATTTACTTTGCAGAGGTTCAATTTCAACCCGACTCGGATATCTATTCCCGCATCGTTTCTGAAGTATTTTTATACTTACGACAAAATCCGTGTAAAAATACCTGGCGAGGAGTAGTTATCTATCCTAATCGCAATACCGACACGGGAAAAACCAAAGATTGTGACGAATTTTTTACCAGTCAACGCATTACCCGAATTTATTTAAACGAATTGGGTGAAACTGCATCGCTGCCCATTGGGATTGCTACAATTAAACTAATCATCGAAAATCAAGATACAGCAATTGCCACAGCCAAGCAACTAATCGATCGCACCAAGCAAACTAATAACTTGCAATTGCCTCAAAAGCGACTATTAGAATTAATCGAAACAATCTTGGTATATAAATTTCCCAGAATGACAAGAAAGGAGATAGAAACAATGTTTGGGTTAAGCGATTTGAAGCAAACACGAGTATATCAAGAAGCAAAAGAGGAAGGAAAAGAGGAAGGAAAAGAGGAAGGAGGCTTGGAAGCAAAGTTAGCAGCGGTTCCCAAGCTGCTAGCATTGGGTTTGACTGTCGAACAAGTAGCAGAAGCACTTGGTTTAAATGTTAACCAAGTCCAGCAAGCTGGTAAGTAGGATTACTGACCGATGCAAAAACTCAAACCTGCACAGATTCTCGACTTCTATTTAAAGTTATGCCACAAATAACTTTTGATCGCGATCCTCAGCAAAAGCCAGGCAAGCTTTAATATCATAGGCGGTGAGTTCGGAAAAATCTTCTAGCATTTCTGTTTCTGTCATACCGCTTGCCAATTAATTAAAGATTAAAAATCTAGTTTTAGTTTATTTATCTTGGAAAGCTTATTAACCCCTCTAAAGGCATAATCTAAACTGAATTTCTTGATAATTTTTATACCTCTAAAGTAAGAGATAGATAGACATTAGTAGAATTATTTAGATACATTTTATATTTGTTTTTTAAAACGACTATTGATGATTCGCTAACCTTTAAGGGTGTTTATAAAACAAATCTTAAGTAGTTGAAAAACGGTTTTTTCGAGCTAATCGACCTAACATTAGATGGGTTATAAAATTCAGGTTGGGATAACACCTAAAGAAGAAATTTACCGAGAAGACAAGATAGTATTGTATCGTTTCGCATCGGTTGCGGATTCGTTGAATATCCCTATTCTTATCGTTTACGCTTTAGTTAACCGCCCTTATATTGTAGATTTACAAGAGGGGCGATCGCTTGTTGCTAATTTACTCAATCTTGGTTTGGATGTCTACTTGATTGATTGGGGATATCCTAGCAAAGATGATAACTGGCTGACTATTGATAAATACATCAATGGCTATAAGTGGGTGTGCAAAATTAATTGTGTCATTGCGAGCGACAGCGTTAGCTTCGCTATACTGCGTAAACGCGCAGCGTGTCCGTCAGGACTCAGCATTCACCCGTAGGGTGCGGTTCATCGCAACACT
>JAAUSO010000343.1 GCA_012033205.1 Richelia sp. SL_2_1
AAGTTAGTTGCATCATCATCACTTCATATAAAAAAACATTACAATATCTTATTTGTGTAACAAAAAATATTTATTAAGTACTATTACTTATTATTTTTTGGAAAAATAAAAAAGCCCGTTTAACCAGGCTCAGAATTGAAAATAGATTTTAGGTTTAAGCTTTTGTTATTTAATTTTTTGTTTGATATAAGCGACTACTTGAGTTAATTGTTTTTTCAAACCGTCTATTTCTGCTTGCATTTTTGCCATTTGTTCGTATGTATGTATTTCAGCCTCGGAATTAGAATATTCAGCAGATGTCGTTCCATTAGTTCCATTAGTTAGATTAGTTAGATTAGTTCCATTCGATACGTTCGTATTTGCAGCAGCAGCGACGGGTTGCATTCGAGGTTGCTTTGCTTTAGCCATTGCTGCTTTAATTGAACTAATTAGCTGTTTTTGGTCAAAAGGCTTGTTGAGAAATTCAAAATGCTCAAACGGTTCAGAGATTTTTTCTGTAACTTCCTCCTTACGTCCTGACATTACAACTAAAGGGGTTTTTCTTAAATCTGGTTGTGACTGAATTTCTTGATAAACTTCCCAGCCGCTCATTTTTGGTAATAGGAAATCCAGCATAATCAAACTAAATTTTTCCTTACGGATTAATTTAAGTCCCTCTAAACCGTCTTTTGCTTCTAGTACCTGAAAGTTCCCTGGAGGTAGCATTTCTCGTACTTTTACCCTGACTACTGTAGTGTCATCAATAACTAAAATTTTATTATTTGCCACAATGATTTGCTCTAAAAGATAATTTAGGTTTAAATAGCGTTTTCGCTGAGAACATATACTAGAGTTCTCCCACTATATCCAAAATATATATTGATTGGGGGAGAGTATTTTCCGCGAAAATAGCAATTATATAGGTGTTATATCAAACATGACAATCTGGTTATTACTGGTTTAATTTATAGATTTCTTCAAAGTCTATTTTTGATTGTTGATCGCGGTTTGGGAATCAATGGAGGATATTAATTAATTGGTGTTGCTCAATCCAAGGGCGGAATTTTAAATGTAGAAACGTGTTAGAGGATGTCTCCCAAGGTTTTCAAAATCATGCAAAATCATTGTCATACATCTTTTCAGCAATGACGGGCAGGGATGCCCATCTTACAAGAGTGTCAAAATATAATGCTCTAACTATTAACTGATAACTATTAACTCCCATTAATTAAAAATGTTGTCTATGACTTCCTCAAAAGCTTCTCTTAGATCGGAAATTACGGCAATGCCAACTTGGTTACGTCGCCCTATTGGTAAAGCCAGCGAAATCTCGACGGTTCAACAGATTGTTAAACAGCGGCAAATTCACACAATTTGTGAAGAAGGACGTTGCCCGAATCGGGGAGAGTGCTATTCTCAAAAAACTGCCAGCTTCCTGCTAATGGGTCCAACGTGTACCAGATCATGTGCATTTTGTCAAGTAGATAAAGGTCATGCACCAATGGCTTTAGATGCGGAAGAACCATTAAAAGTAGCGAAAGCGGTACAGCTTTTAGGATTACGCTATGTAGTCTTAACTTCTGTGGCTCGCGACGATTTATCTGACGGAGGTGCGAGTTGGTTTGTCAAAACAATGGAGAATATTCGTCAACTCAATGGGGAAACTCAAATTGAGGTACTCACACCAGATTTTTACGGACAAATGCAGCCGATTAAAATAATTGTCGATGCAAAACCAGCTTGCTACAACCATAATATCGAGACAGTGCGACGCTTACAAGGTCCCGTGCGCCGAGGAGCAAAATACGATCGCTCTTTACGAGTATTGCAAATAGTTAAACAAATTGACTCTACCATCCCGACTAAATCTGGTTTAATGTTGGGACATGGTGAAACAGTCGAAGAAGTCATCGAGACGATGAAAGATTTGCGTAATGTGAAGTGCGATCGCCTGACAATCGGTCAATATATGCGACCATCCTTAGAGCATTTACCCGTGCAAAAATATTGGACACCACAAGAGTTTGAGGAATTGGGTACAATAGCACGTCAGTTAGGATTTTCTCATGTCCGCTCCGGTCCTTTAGTTCGTAGTTCTTATCATGCGGCGGTGGAATAGTCAACTATCTATAGTATTTATTTTCATCAAAAATTAGAGTATTGGTGACTTTTAAGGATTTTATGAAAATCTTTCTAACGAATTTGGCGAAAAACGACATCTTTTTGGTATTTGTTGAGAAGTCCTTAAATTTAGGAGAACGATTATGGCTAAAGTTGGTGTAGATGTTGCTCAAACGAATGCTAAAGCACCTTTCCCTTTCCGCACGTTAGTTAGCGCTATTCTGCTGGGTGGAAACATTTTAGTAGCGGCAATTTACTTTCACGTTATTAATCCGTAATTGACGAAAACTGCAATTGTTTGATATTTAGACTCGATTTGGGATGAAATGGGAGTAGTTGTTTGTAGTAAGAACTTTAGTCCTTAAATTAGGGGCTAGAGCGACTTACTACGAACAGCACATTACTTATGACAGGTTCGTAGCTGCCTTGGCTACACAAGCAAAACCCGCCTGAGCCGCAGCTTCGCTGAACGCGGGTTGTTTTACCGGACAATTACGATTCCGCCAAGCTGCTAGAAAAACTGGGATTTAATTTTGAGAGAATGGTTAACCTGTCTGATGATGGTGAATGCGTTAGTTTGTCCGCTTCTGATCATCCTGGAAAAAAGAATTGTAAATAACTTGATAAAATAGCTTCACCACAAAAAGCGCGATCGCAGAACCAATCGCTAAATAAGGACCAAAAGGAAAAGGTTGATTTGATTTCGATTTTTTTTGTGCCAGTACAGTAGTGCTACTTTCCACAAAAACCCCAGCAATACAAGCGATAAAACTGGCTAAGAGTAAATACTTCCATCCCAACCAAGCTCCCATCATTGCTGCTAATTTTGCATCACCCGCACCCATTGCATCTTTGCGAAAAACAATTGTACCAACGCGAGCAATGATATCAAACAGCCATAATCCGAAAACTGCTGTTGCGATCGCGATTACCATCTGATTTACCAATCCCGACCAACTATTAAGTATAAACCCTAATACCATTTGAAACAAAATACCCAGCACTAACCCTGATTTAGTTAGTTGACTCGGTAAAGTCATTGTATCAATATCAATTATCGATAGCGCCAATAACCAACTGCAAAATAACCAATAACCTATTGTCAGCAGCGAAAATTTAAATATTAGAAAAACTAGCACAAATATCAAACCCGTTGCTGCTTCTACAATCGGGTAGCGAGGAGAAATATGAGTTTTACAATAACGACAACGACCTTTTAACCACAACCAACCCAATACCGGCACATTATCGTAAGCTTTGAGACGATTTAAACAATGGGGGCATCGTGAAGGAGGATAAAGAATCGACAAACCAGCAGGTAGCCGATAAACTACAACATTGACAAAACTACCAATAGATGCACCCAAGGCAAAAACAATTATACTTGCCGGTACGAAAATCCACTCATCCATCAAGTTATTCCCAAGTCATTTACCCAAAGTAATTCGTAATTCGTCATCCGTAATTCGTAATTTCCCTTAAATAATGACTTGATGTAGAGGGAATAGGGATTAGGTATTATTTGACATACTCACCGGGCTGAAGCCTCGGTGATTCTTGACACTTCACTGAGATGTGCTGGAGAACCAGTCTTACCTTCTCTCTGTGTCCGTTTAGAGTCGTGGCAATGCCCTATCCCGACTTTG
>JAAUSO010000344.1 GCA_012033205.1 Richelia sp. SL_2_1
TTTAATAGAAGCTTGTAACACCCAGCGTGATAAGTTTTTGATTCAATTGTTATATGAAACAGGTCTAAGAATTGGAGAGGCGCTAGGACTTAGACACTCAGATATGGTAACAGGTAAAAGCAATGAAATTCATGTTGTTCCAAGAACAGATAATGTGAACTATGTTAGAGCTAAATCAGGAGTAGAGCGTATAGTTCATGTTAATAAAAAACTAATGCAATGGTATTGTGCTTATTTAATTGATGAATATCCGGAAGATATTGATTGTGATTTCGTTTTTGTAGTTATAAAAGCTCCAGCTAAAGGGGAAGTTGGTACACCTTTAAAATACAAAACTGTTGATAGTTTATTTAGAAGACTATCAAAAAAACGAAGATTAAAGTAACTCCACATTTACTAAGACATACTCATGCCACAGAATTGATAAGAGCAGGTTGGGATATGACCTATGTCCAAAAAAGATTAGGTCATGCTGATATTCAGACAACAGTAAACACTTATGTTCATCTTTTAGATGATGACCTGATGGAAGAGTACAAGAAATATATAGCAAGTCAAGAATCAAGTTATGAAAAAAGATAATACAGCTAAAAACCTATTAAATAATTCTGTAGAAATACAAATACTTAACCTTCAGGAATTAGATACTGATGAAGGTATTAAACTAGATTTAGAAATAGTACCAGTTAGAGAAATTGTCTGTCCTCAATGTGGTAGTAAAGATTGTTGGAAGAGAGGAAACAAAAAAGGTAATCGTAAGGAATATAGTTGTAAAAAATGCCAAAAATTTTTTCTTATTTATCCTTTAACAGATGAAGAGGGGGAAGAAATAAAATGTCCTGATTGTAAAAGCCCTTATTATACTCTAAGTGGTTATTTCAGAGGTAAAAGAAGATACAAATGTAGAGATTGTAATCGTAAATATGTTCTTAACCCTAATGGTAGAGATGATTTCAATAACTTGAATAACATTAGTTGTAGATGGTGTGGGAGCAAAAAATATCAAAGAAAAGGACTAGACTCAATAACAAAAAAACAGAAGTGTTATTGTTTAGACTGTCAAAAACAATTTACTGTTGGAGCGAAAGGAATAGATGTTCTCATTCCCCCTAAAGAATTTGATTTTGAGCATGATGTATGGACAACAGACCATTTAGGTTATGAGAAAGGAATTCAAAATCACTATAAACTTAATTTTTCCTATGTTGTACAACCGTGGTTAAAGTATTTTTTCAAAAAATACATTCTTTATTTATCAAGTACTAGATTTTCCTTTTCAACTTTAATTGGAAAGATAGAGTATATAAAAACCTTCTCTCGATTTTTGCTTCAAATAAATTATAGCCAAGAATTTAAAGGAATAAATAGACAATTAATAATAGAATATTTGGCTTATTTAAGTACTAATAAATATTCTTATTCACAATATACACATTGTATATCAACTCTAAAATCATTTTTTGAAACAGGAATATTTAATCACTGGTTTAATGTTGAGCCAGCCTTAATTAGACCAGAAGACTGGTTAAAGCAACCAAAAAGACTTCCTAGATATATACCAGAAGAAGTTATGAAACAGCTTAATCAGCATTTAGATTATTTGCCATCACCTGTAATGAGAATGGTTTTAATTGATATAGAATGCGGTTTTAGAATAGGGGAGTTAACAAGATTAAAGTTTGATTGTTTGAAGTCTAACGGAAAAGGAGATTGGTATATTCAATATCAAATGCATAAAATGAAAAAGGAGCATACGAAACCCATCAGTAATGAGTTGGTAAAAGTAATTCAAGAACAACAGACTTATATACAAAAAATATTTGGGGATAGTTTTATTTATCTTTTCTGTGGCAGAGCAAGACCAACAACAGGAAGAAATGAAGAGTTTACACCTGAACCTAAATTAATGAAAAGTCGCTCTTTCATTGGTTATCTTAAAAGATTAGCAGAAAAATTTGAAATAAAAGATAATTCAGGTAATATTTGGAATTTTCAATCGCATCAATTTAGACACACGGTAGGTACTAGAATGATTAACGCTGGTGTACCTCAGTATATCATTCAGCGTTATTTAGGGCATGAATCACCAAAAATGACAATGGTTTATGCCCATATTCATGACCACACACTTAGAAAAGAAATTGAGAAATATCACGAATCACGAGTAGTTAATTTCCAAGGTGAGGCTTCTGAATTAGATGAAACAATACTATCTAGTAACAATGATTTGGAATGGTTTAAGAAAAACGTACAAGCTAGAGCATTAGAGCATGGTTACTGTGCTAGGCCAAAAGTATTGGGTAATTGTGATATTTCTGGTTTTGATGGTTGTTATAACTGTCCTCATTGGAGAACAAACAAAAACTTTTTACCAGTTTTAAAAGATACTTTAGAACGTACTAATAATGTTTTACAGAAAGCTAAAAACTGTGGTTGGAAGTTACAAGTTAATAAAAATACGCCTATTAAAGACAATTTAGAAAAAGTTATTAAATCCTTGGAGGAAGATAATGACTAACAGGAAGATAGAAGCTTTGCAAGAAGCAGCATCACAGAAATCTAAGGAGTCAGCAGAAAGAGTTGATAAAGCATTAAAAAAGATGATTTTGCAGGGTCAAATAATTACTTTTAAGTCTGTCGCTCAATCTGCTAATGTCTCTACTGCTTATTTATATAAACAGCAGGATTTAAGGAGTCGTATTGAAACTTTACGCGACCAACAAAAGCAACAAAGTAAACCTAAAAAAATACCTCCAGCATCCGAGAACTCAAAAGCTACAATCATCTACAATTTAAGGGAAGAAAATAAAAAACTGAGAGCAGCGAATGATGGACTACGTAGAGCTAACGAAGGTATAACTGGTAGACTGCACCAGCTTTTAGGAATAGAAGAATTAGCGGAACGTCTAAAATCTGAAAATGAACAGTTAAAGCAGAAATTAGAAGAATCTCGTAGTCGCCATAACTCTTCAAAACATGAAGGCACTGTTAATATATTCCAAAAACAGAACGAAAAACTAAGTTTAGAAATAGAAAGATTAACTCAGAAAAACGTCGAGCTAAAGAATAAATTAGCCCGTAATACTCTAAAATTTACTAATAAAGTCACCCAAGTCAAACGACCAACCATTCCTGTTCCCGATTCAGTAAAAGCTGAACTAGAGGAACTCAAAATTAAAATTAACAGTACTTTAAGAAAGTTGATACGCGAGAATCCAGAAGAAGTTATCTTAGAATCAATCGATGTATTGAAATACGCAATCTTGAAGAATGAAGTAAAAAATCCAAGTGGCTTTTTAGTTAAAGCAATTAAATATCGATGGAAAGCACCTGAAAAAAATTTAAAAGAGATGGGAACAACTACGCAACAAGAACATGAATTCCCAAAAGGCTTTGAAGAGTGGTTTTTAGAAGCAATCGATAATGGTCTTATATTAAATGAATCACCATTGAATTATCTAAAAATACAAAGGGTGATTTATTAGTTAAAGTAAATCGTCCTAGTGCATCTGGATTACCTTACAGCCAGATGTCCTGGATAGAAGCGAAAAATTTAATGGAGTTGAGTTAATTAAAATTCTGCAAGTTTAACAATTTACTCGCCGGAGGTGTGTAAATTGTTAAAAGCCGTAAGGCGGTCTTGTAGAATTGCCGGGAAGACGAGTTAGCTCACAACGTTGTGGAGAGTGACAACAACGTGAAATAATTGTCAGAGATACGTTGTAGACGTTGTAAACGACATAA
>JAAUSO010000110.1 GCA_012033205.1 Richelia sp. SL_2_1
GAACCAGTCTTACCTTCTCTCTGTGTCCGTTTAGAGTCGTGGCAATGCCCTATCCCGACTTTGTTTCAATATTATCACAAAGCCGCTCCTTTAAGGACGGGGCTTGTATCCCATTTTTTTGGTCAAAATATAGAAGTCGGGTTTTTAGGATAAATATCTGTTAGAAAACACAATGATTATAAAAACCCGACTTCTTACCCAACTAAACCAACCAATTCCTAATTTTTGCAGAAGCAAAATCAATAAGACTAGTAGCTAAAATGAGAATAATTAGTATTGCACAAACTTTTTTATATTCAAAAGAACCAAAACTTTGATACAAAGAAACACCAATACCCCCAGCACCCACAATTCCTAAGACGGAAGCGGAACGGACATTAGATTCAAAGCGATACAAGGCAAAAGAAGTCCATAAAGGGATAACTTGAGGAATTACTCCATATATTACTTCTTGCATTTTACTTGCACCTGTAGCACGAATTCCTTCTACTGGGCCTGGTTCGATTGCTTCGACTGCTTCAGAAAATAATTTACCTAAAGCTCCAGCAGTACTGACAAACAAAGCTAGTATACCTGCAAACGGTCCTAAACCAACAGCGACTATAAATATAAGTGCAAATACTAATTCGTTGATAGCTCGCATCGCATCTAAAATACGGCGCGTAGGTTGAACTATCCACAGGGGGAAGATATTATTTGATGCCAAAATTGACAGGGGAATTGCAGCAACAGCAGCTAATAAGGTTCCCCAAATTCCCATTGATATAGTAATAAGTGTATCTTCTAAATAAACTTTCCAATAAGTAAAATCTGGTGGAAAGTACTGTTTTATATAGTTAGCAATTCTAACACTACGTTCTGGCTCAAGAAATAAGAAAAAATTTAGCTCACTTTGTACAGCGGAAAAAATCAGAATTGCAATAATCGCAATTAAAAATAAAATCCTAGTATTAGTAACTAGTTTTGCTTCTTGTTCTAACATTGCTACTACAGCAGGAGAGAGATGCATCTTTTTGGGAAAATTGTCTATGGGTTTTTGTTGATTCATTATGGATGAAAGTAGATTAGGTGAATAATTTTATCGGCAAATATTAAAGATTATCTAAAAGTCTTTTTAACGCAGAGGGGCGCTGAGGTTTACGCAGAGGAACACAGAGGTTTAATTTCGATTCGATGATTTTTTTTGCAAAAATAATGTAATTCGTAATTCCTAATTAGAATAATTAAAATTAGGAATTACGAGTTGTTAACTAAGAATGATTAACTAAGAATTATTTATTGATTTCTGCAAGCTGCTGCTTAAGTTCGTCAATTTGCTGTTTTTTATCTTCTTCTTTCAAGTCTTTGTTGGATTCAACTTCTGCAATTTTTTTGGCAATTTCTAACTCACGAATTGTATTCCAACCTGCATCATCTGCGGAAACAAATTCTTTCCATCCTAATGGTTTGAGAACTTTTTCTTCTTTGTAATTGTAGAAAAAGTCTTTTATCTTCTTCTTAACTTCTTCTGGTAAATCTTTGCGATAAGCAATCGGATCGCTAGGAATCAATTCTGATGTCCAGATGACTTCAATTTTCTTGCGAGCTTCAGGGTTAGTTTCTTCTAAACGAGTCAAAGATTCGCTGTTGTTGGTAGCAACGTCTACTTGATTGTTTGCTACAGCTAAAGCGGTTGCTTCGTGACTACCAGAAAATATTAAACGTTTGAAGGCTTCTTTTGGATTAACACCATTCTTTGCAAATACGTAGAAGCTGGGAACCAAAAAACCAGAAGTGGAATTTGGTTCGTTAAATGCAAAGGTAAGATTCTTAGAATTCTTGATTACATACTCATCACCTTTGTTTTCACCTAATGCTTTTGCTTCAGCAGCAATTTTGCTATCTTTATTCACAATTAGGTGAGATACATAACCTTTAGTTCCATCTGCATTAACTGTCTGAGCAAATGCCTCAGCGTTGGATTTTTTTGCAGCTTCAATATAAGACTTACCACCGTACCAAGCTAATTGAACATCTCCAGTAGCCATTGCTTCTATTACACCAGAGTACTGAGTAACGTAGAAAGGCTTTACGGGAATACCTATTTGCTTTTCCATTTCTTTAATGAAAGGTTCCCAAATCGGCTTTTGATTAGACTGGGATTCTGTGGAGATAATGCCAAATTTAATTTCCTTGACATCTAAAGTCTGCTGAGTACCGTTGTTAGAATTACAAGCAGCGAAAATTATGGTACCAGTCAAAACCAACGCGAACAAGCCAACACGTTGAATTAAAGAACGTCTCTTCATTGTTTATTCCTAATTTATTTTTCTAGCTTAAGTATTATTACGCAATTTTATTTCTGAGCTTGAACAACAACTACGGCAATTCGCCGTGTCCTCTCATGACGATTTCCTCTACCGCTGCACCATAAATTTCTTCGAGTTTGGCGTTATCCAGTTCTACGGTTGCACCATCAAACATTACTTTACCCGCTCTCAAAGCAATAGCACGGTCATAATAACTACGTACTATTTGAATTTGATGTAAAGAAGTTACTACTGTAATTCCACTTTGTCGATTTAATTCAACCAACAATTCCATCACCTTACGGGAAGACTCTGGATCTAAAGAAGCTATCGGTTCATCTGCAAGAATGATTTTGGCTCCTTGTACCAAACAACGGGCGATCGCCACTCGTTGCTGTTGCCCTCCGGATAGCATAGAAGCTCGTTTGTAAGCTTGTTCGAGGATTCCTACTCGTTCAAGTGCTGCGAGTGCTTGCAGTTTTTCTTCTTGTGTAAAGAGATGAAGTATTGAACGTACTAATGATAATCGTGATAGATTGCCAACCAGAACATTTTCAATTACACTTAGGCGATTTACCAAATTAAATTGCTGAAAAATACAGCCAATTTGACTTCTTAAAAACCTAATTTTTGAATGAAAATGTCCGTCGTTTTGTAAAGCTGTTCCAAAGATAGCAACACTACCAGAATCTCCACTTTGCAAACCATTCATATGGCGTAACAATGTAGATTTACCGGAGCCAGAAGCACCAACTATGGCAACCATTTCACCTTCTTTGATAGTGCAGGATACGTTTTTGAGTGCCGGCTTACCTTTGAAACTTTTCGATAAATTAGTAACTTCGATTGCAACCGTAGTAGTCATTTTTTACAATTTTTAGGTGTATCTGACTGAGAAATCGTCACTAATTATTAGTCTGAGCTAGTCTGAGGCTGCAAGTGTGTGTGTAGAGCAAGTGAAGTTATTGAAAAATAATCTGATTTTTTTGTTTATAACTCTTGACATTAAACTATAGTTGTGGTTTTAAAAAACAACTTGTTCTACAACAGTTATAAATTTTAGCCCCTAACGTTTTTCACTTTAATCTTTATTGGTTAAAAACAAATTATATTCTTTAGGTTTTATTATTAATTTTTCCCGGATGATACACAAAGTCGGATTTTAATCTACTGGTTGATCGGGTTAATTATGATTAATAATCTATTGGTAGTGCGAGCATCTTGCTCGCTAGTAGCCATCAGCCCAAAGTCATCAGCCCAAAGTCATCAGCAAGCAAACCCATCAGATATATGTAGGTTGGGTTGAGGAACGTTCACCGCTAGGTGTGCCGGAGGCACAACCCAACAAACCCGCCTTGTAGGTTGGGTTGAGGCTCTGCGAAACCCAACCTACAATTTTCCTTAACTGAACCGTATTGCATTATAAGTCAGAGCCGGGAGCAACAATAAATAATCAATCTAGAGCCTATCAATAATAAATAATTAGTATTAATTACTTAAATTCATTGTCTATAAAAATGTTAATTTATAGTATCTAATACCTAATCAAAAAATATTTGTTTTTTTTTATTTGGATGTTCTCAAACATACACCCAAAGGTAGATGATATCTGATAGATTCAGTACAGATAGCTCAGGGAAGGAAGTTAACGATAAAGCCTGATGATAAGCAGTAAATCCTAGTAAGGTGAATGACTCCACGATTAGGTATAAGCAACGGTTTGAATGAGGCAGTCGGAGAGGGAGTCGGAAAGAATCAAGGGTGGATACTGTATTAGGCAAAAGTTATCGTATCAGTTATTTCAACAGAAGTAAAATTGTATTCTTGACGCTCTTTAAATGGCGTTTAGAGCAAGTAAGCATTTACTATACTCTATAGTCTTTAACCCAATGTTTTTTATAGGCAATGGTGTTAAATGAACGGGAATAAATTGTCTGCAAATTTGCAGCTTCTTGATGATTTACTGATGCTAAATCCAACGTGAGATATCTACCAAATTAAATATTAGTCAGGAAAGTTAGGACCGGCAAGTTGAGAGATTCATCTAGACCGCAGAAAACTTCCCCAAATCCCAATAGTGTGAGGAGACAAATTAACATGGCTAAGCTTTTGTTCAACGTGTTGAAGCTAAGTCCAATCGTTGTTGCTGCAACATTGTTCGTTTCCAACGGTGCTTTTGCTGCTGAAGAAAAAGTTACCTCCGTTGATGAATTGGCTCAGGTAACTTCCGTTTCTCAGTTGTCTGACGTACAGCCTTCTGACTGGGCTTTCCAGTCTGTTCAATCCTTGGTTGAACGCTACGGTTGTATTGCTGGTTATCCCGATGGTACTTTCAAAGGAAACCGTGCTTTAACTCGTTATGAGTTTGCTGCTGGTTTAAATGCTTGTTTAGAGCGCATTACCCAGTTAATCGCTGCTGGTACCACCGTTCCAGAAGCTGATACGGAAGCTATCGACAGACTCAGTGAAGAGTTTAACGATGAGTTGATTGGTATAGTCGATAGAATTAATGGCTTAGATGCTCGCGCTGCTAAAATCGAAGCTAACCAATTCTCCACCACCGCTAAGTTGAAGGGTGAAGCACTCTTCGCTGTTTCTGATTCTTTTGGTGGACAAGATGGAAAAGACACCAACACAGTTTTCACCAACCGTGTTCGCTTGGGTATTTCCAGCAGCTTCAACGGTAAGGACAATTTGTCTCTTCGTTTGCAAGCTCGTAATACTCCTAGCATTAAAGATGGTGATACCAACATGACCCGTCTGGGCTTCGATGGTGTTACCACTGGTGGTAACAATGTCGAAATGGACAAGTTAAGCTACTCTTTCAAGCCAAGCGACAAACTCAGCGTTAAGGTTGACGCTGTTGGTGCTGCAATGGAAGACAATGTTAACAACTACAACCCTGTATTTGCTAGCAGTGGTGGTGGTGCGATCTCTCGTTATGGGCGCTTCAACCCTATCTACCGTGTAGCTGGTGGTCAGAGTGCTGTAACTGTTAACTACGGTAAAAGCAACTCTGCTTTGCGTTTGAACGCTGGTTATGTTGCTAGCAACGCTAGTGATACCACCAAAGGTGGTATTTTCGAGGGTGATGAAACCTTCTTCGGTCAAGTTGATTTGAAACCTACCAAGAAGCTCAACGTTGGTGTAGCTTATGCTCGCGCTAACCGTAGTGGTGGTACCGGATTACTTGGAAGTACTGGTAGCAGCTTTGCTAACGACCCCTTTGGTAAACAAGCTACTACTGCTAACGTCTACAGTTTATTAGCTAACTACCAACTCAACAAGAAGACTACTCTTGCTGGTTGGTACGGTTTCGTTGATGCTGACCAAAAAAATAGCACTAACAGCGCAGATATCAACTACTGGGCTGCTAGCTTAGGTGTTAAGGACTTTGGTGCTAAAGGTAATACCTTGGGTCTAATCTTTGGTCAGCCTCCTAAAGTAACTAACAACTCACTTGCTACTCGTGAAGATAACGGTACTTCCTACCACTTGGAAGGTCTTTACAAGATGAGAGTTAACGACAGAATCGACGTTACTCCTGGCTTGTTGGTTATCTTCAACCCCGAACACAACGAAGCTAACGACACCGTTTATGTTGGTACAATCCGTACCACCTTTAAGTTCTAATTGAACTTAGTCTAAACGAGAGGTGCGGCGCTGCCGCGCCTCTTTATACAGGTCATATAAAGGTCAAAGGTTAGAGGTTAAAGGTCAAAGGTTAGAGGTTAAAGGTCAAAGGTTAGAGGTTAAAGGTCAAAGGTGACTATTTTTGTCTTGTTCGGTCAAGTTAACTTTTAATTTATTACTAATACTTCTAAAAGTGCAATACAAATTATCTCTTGAACGGTGGTATTTATTCCGCGAAGAAGGCAGATGTATTGTTGGGAAAACCGAATTTCAATGTTTAATTAAAATTAGAAATTTTATACGTAATTACAAGTATCGGACACAAAGTAATTCGTTTCAATTTGCGTCCAACGCTTCTTCTCACTCACACGGTAAAGGCATAAAGGATAATTTAATCCTTTTCATGCCTTTTTTTTTGGGTTGTTAAAGAAGTCGGGTTTTTATGACTATTTTGGTTTGTGATGGATATTTTTCTTAAAAACCCGACTTCTATTATTTCGGGTGTGGGAAGAAGTCGGGTTTTTACAAAGATTTTGGTTTGTGATTGATATTTTTCTTAAAAACCCGACTTCTGTAGTTTTGCTAACTGATTGATAATTACTTACTGACAATTAATTTTGATTCGTTCAATTTGCTGATTGTAATTGGCTAAACATTGTTGCAAATAGTTCCAAGTAACACCTTCTAAATTAGGTAATACGACGTGAGCTTTTCCAACTCGCTCGTTGGGACCTAATCCTATTACTTTCATTCCCGCTGCTAGCCCTGCTTCTATCCCTGCTGTCGCGTCTTCTACAACTATACAGTTATCTGGTGATACTCCTAGCTTTTCGGCTGCGAATAGGAACAAGTCTGGTGCTGGTTTGGATTTTACTACACTGTACCCATCGGCGATCGCCATAAATTTATCGGCAATTCCCAAGCGTTCGATGACTGTACGAGCGTTTTTACTTGAGGAACCCAAGGCTATCTTAATGCCAGCGGCTTGCAATTGTTCGAGGAAGTCGGCGACTCCAGGAAGCAAATCTTGGGGTGTGATGGTTTGCATTAATTCTACGTAGTAATTATTTTTACGCTCCATCATTTCCTGAATTTGCTCTTCTGTAGCGGGACGACCGTTTAAAATTCCCATCAAGGATTCTCTACGAGGCACTCCTCTTAAGGCTTCGTTGGCTTCTCTGTCAAAGGGAATTCCTTGCTCATCTGCTAACTTTTTCCAAGCTAAATAATGAAATTCAGAAGTATCTGTTATTACTCCGTCTAAGTCAAAGATAATTCCTGGAATGGAATTGGAAGCCCCGGAAGGGGAAGTTTGAGAACTAGTTTGAGAAGTGGCAGAAATAGAAGTAGTAGAGGAAAGGGGACTGATTTCAATTTCGTTGTTCTCATCTCCTTGATTGGCATTTAAATCTACTTGATACCAACGATTTTGCCATTTTAAACGGAATTTCAATCGCTTCCAATGAGAAGGAAGATTGGGATTAGCAACAATACCATTTTCTGTAATTCTAATTCCCGCAAAACCAAAGACTACTGCTTGCCATACTGCACCGGCACTAGCTGCGTGAATTCCCTGAGTCGCATTCCCCCGCACATTGTCTAAATCTACCAAGGCAGCACGCATAAAGTGAGTGTAGGCAAGGCTTGGTTGATTCAGGTCACAAGCTATGATAGCGTTGATTGCTGGACCCAAAGATGAACCATAAACGTGGTCGGTGCGTGGTGTATAATAATCCCAGTTTGCCGAAATGGTTTTCAAATCGAAACGGTCGCGCAATAAGTAAAACAACATCAATACATCTGGCTGTTTGAGAATCTGGGTAGCTTGGGTTTCTTCAACTCCCAAAACAGCTTGCATTGATTTAGTACGGGGTTCGTAATCGTCGAAATTGATCTGTTCTAAATCGTAGAAACCATCAAATTGTTCGATTAAACCTGTTTTCTGGTCATGATTTAGGTAGATATTATCAGCAATAAAAGCAAAGTTCTCCAATCTCTGAGGAACTATATCCAGCTTCATTGCCAATTCTAAGGCTTTTTCGGGATAATTTGTTGTTAACCATTCCCACAATACCCCAACAGTGTGTAAATGCCATTTGACCATGACATTAGTAAAAGCATTGTTATCAACCTGCTCGTGATTTTCATCGGGTCCAATAACATTGAGAATATCGTATTTTTGACGTTTTTGGTTCCATGTAACCCGACTTTGCCAAAAAACCGCAGTATCTAAAATTATTTCGGCACCATAATCGCACATCCATTGATTATCGCCGGTATGCTGCCAATATTTCCAAATTGCATAGGCAATATCTGCATTGATATGAATTTCTAAATCACCGCACCAAATACGGACTAATTTACCGTTGGGATCTGGTACCCATTGAGGAGTTACTTCGTCTCCGGTGGTAGCACTTTCCCAAGCAAACATTGCTCCTTTGTACCCCATTGATTGGGCTTTGCGTCTTGCTCCCGGTAGGGTATGGTAACGGTAGGTGAGCAGATTACGAGCTAAGGTTGGTTGAGTAAAGGTAAGCAGAGGAAGGATGAAAATTTCTGTATCCCAAAAGACGTGTCCACGATATTCAAAACCGGAAAGAGTTTTGGGAGGAATACTAACTTTATCGTCGTGACGAGGTGTTGCAGCCAGGATTTGGAAGATATTGTAACGGACGCTCAACTGAGCTTTTCATCACCTTCAATAATCACATCGCTATCAACCCATACTCTTTCCCATGCTGCAATATGAGTTGCTAATAAGGTGCTGTAGCTTGGTGCTTCTACCAAGTCAATTAAGGCAATTTCCGCTGGTGTTGATGTTTCTCTTGAGGTGTAAACGCTGACAATTTTATCTAAACTGACGGTTTCTCCGGGTTTGATCTGGAATTGCTTTGTCAGTTCGCAACTGCATTCAAATTCATGGGCAAAGGTATCGGCTTCATTTTCTACAACTAACTTTGCTGCCATACTCAATTCAATTTCTGAGTGCAAAGTTTTACCGTGCAGCCAAATAATTTTATCCGTACCACCTTCTTTAAGAGTTTGCCAATGTTCGATTCCTAGGGTGTGGGGTTGCGCCTCAAAACCAGCGATAACTTCAACTTCACCTTGATAATCAATAGAAGTAATTTCACAGCGTATCGCTAAATAGTGTTGACTAGCTAGAGAGACAAAACGCTCAAAGTGCAATTCTACCGTATGTCCTAATGGCGATCGCCAGCGAATATCGCGACTAAGAATACCCAAACGCATATCTAATTGACGCTTGTAATCTAGTATCTCACCGCTGTCCATCCGAAAAGCTTCACCAGCAATTTTAATCGTCAAAGGCAGCCAATTGGGACAATTAACAATTTCCGTTGCTGCAATTGCTACATCGTCATATATCCCATTAATAATTGTTCCCGAATGCTCGTGGATATATCCTTCTTCAAAACTACCCCGTACTCCCAAATAACCATTACCAAGGGTAAAAACAGTTTCTTTATGATGTAATTCGTTGGGGTTAAATGTTGTTTCAATAACCTTCCAAGTTGGGTCATGATTAACTTGTTGGGTTTGCTGGGAATTGTTAACTGATATACTTAACATTATCTATAAAACCTCGGCTGCCTTGTACTGTATTGGGATGGGATGGGATGGGATTTACCCAAAATATTCGTAACGATTTAGTTTTTTTCGCCGTTTTACTTAAATGCAGCAAAAATGCTTAGAAGTGGCATTTGTATAAAGTTTCTAATTACAATCTCCCTCTGAAGATAGATTCGCTTAAGAAGTTCATCTGCAAACGGGAAAGCCGTAAAAAGATAGGAATTGTCACATTTGCTTACCAAACGTACAAAAATACACGTTTTAGATACAATTTGTCATATTTTTTCAGTGCCTCGATTGAGTAACCGGAATATTTCCCATATGGCTTAAACTTTTTGAGTGCCATATTTTTGAATTCAAATTAAGTTGTCGCGCATTTAATTTGTATTTTTCTAGCGGGCAGGCTTGCCCTCGAACTAAATGAAGGGATGCCCGCACCACAAGATTTGAATAAAATTTGAATATACAAATTAAAGGCTTTTTAGCTTACCAACTTTTTCTTCAACCTTTGACTTCTTTGCACAAACGACTTAATTTGCTGACAAAGAGTTTCGCTATTTTTACTTATTAATTGTGAAGAAACCATTTAAAGAAGTAATCAAACTCAGTAAAATATGTATTCTCAGCGTTGCTACGAATCTGACTTTCACCAGTATGGACTATACGGTAAAAGCGATACCAGCAACTTGCGGCTTTCAACGGATTATGACAGCCACTGGAGTCAAAGTTTACTACAAAAATCGCCAAAGTAGCAAAAAAGAATATGTAACTGTAATTCAGTCTACAAAAGCGAAGATCGAAAATCTTACTGGTACTGTTTTCAGTATTCCCGCAAGTAGAGTCAGTAAAAAACTACTAACTGAATTTTGGCAAGATGCTGTTAAGAGTAATACATCAACTCGCAAAGCCAGAGTTGTCATTAACGGAACATTTTTTTCTACCAAACAAGACCCTACAGGAATCGCCTTCGGGTTAAAAGCGCGTGGTAAAATCATTACCTACGGTTACGGTATCGCTAACGAATATCCGGGAGAAATCCGTACCTTTTCTTTCAATCCTTCAACTGGAATTGCCAGCATCCAACCTTATAATACAGAATCGTTTCGACGCTTTCCGGAAGTAATTGGTGTACTCGATGCAAATGCCAATAAAGCCGCAACAAAGTATTTACCCAGAACCTTTGTTGGGGTACGAGACGATAACGGAGATAATTTAAATGAAACGGTTATTTTTTATTCGAGTAATCATGCACGTCAGTTAGATGCGAGTAATGCATTAAAATGTTTTGGTGCCAATACCAGCGCCATGTTAGATGGTGGTGGAAGTACCGGAATTATTGTAGATGGTGAACCTTTGATAGATACTCCAAGGAAGATTCCTCACGCAATCGCGATTTATGGGGGGATAAAATCAAAACTAAGTACTCGTGCAAAATAAATTAAACATTTCGTTTAGTCCGTGAAGAGGGAAAAGGGAAGAGGGGAGCCTTATATAACTCACGAGTAATTATATAAATAATTTTGGGTAAGTACTTATGACAAACAGACTTTTGCACTTTCTTGATAACTTATCCAGAGCAAATTCTGGAAACCCAGAGAAAAATTGACGACAGATGTTGTAGAAAGGTAGCATTGCTACGTTTACAGGAATGAGGAGTTATGAAATTTTCGCCAAATCCAAAATTCCGGACAGTTGCTGAGGGGGGCAGACACTCAACACCACACTGTCGTCAAAATCCAAAATCCGTCTTGGAAAGTTTTGGGGTTCGAGAATCTACACCCCAAACTTTCCGCAAAATCTAAAATCCAAAATTGTTTAACATGACTAGTTCCCCAAAAGCAGAAACCACAACAACAGATATTGACTTGGAAGCGACTTCACAAGATGTTCTCGATGAATTACCTGGTGAAGTAGAAATGTCGCTATTTGATCATTTAGAAGAATTACGACAAAGGATTTTTTATTCGCTGATAGTCATAGTACTAAGCGCGATAGCTTGTTTTGTTTTCGTCAAACAAATTGTCCAACTGCTAGAAATACCAGCCCAAGGAGTAAAATTTCTTCAACTCGCTCCTGGAGAATATTTTTTCGTATCAATTCAAATTGCGGGTTATACGGGTTTAGTTTTAGCTAGTCCGTTTGTTTTATACCAAGTCGCTCAATTTGTATTACCGGGATTAACTCGACGAGAACGCCGTTTACTCATACCCGTATTTATGGGTTCTACCGTACTGTTTATATCCGGATTAGTATTTGCTTATTTCGCATTAATTCCCGCAGCTTTGAATTTTTTCATCAACTATGGTGCGGATGTAGTCGAGCAAAGTTGGTCGATTGATAAATATTTTGAATTTGTTTTATTATTACTATTTAGTACTGGTTTAGCCTTTCAAATTCCTGTTATTCAACTATTAGTTGGTGCTTTAGGAATTGTCTCTTCTAAAATGATGCTTTCAGGATGGCGTTTGGTAATTATGGGAGCGGTAGTTTTAGGAGCAGTTCTCACACCTTCCACTGATCCACTAACCCAAAGTCTTTTAGCCGGAGCAGTTTTAGGATTATACTTTGGTGGAATTGGTTTAGTTAAGTTAATCGGGAAATAATGCAAATTAGCTACGAAGATTTTAAAAAAGTAGAAATTCGTGTGGGGAAGTTGACAGTTCCCAATTCCCAATTCCCTACTCCCTAAAAATAACAACAATTTCTTAACCTAATCTATTTATTTTTATTGAGAAAATATGCTCTAGCCCATACCTCGACTTAAAAGTTATAATATCCATTCAGAAGTGCGCTCGCCTAAATCCAAAGGCACACTCACAGCTTTGCCAAGTCGCGGACGTTCTCGCGTATCCTGAATAAACTCTCGTACCTGTTGGCTTCCACCCATCCCATCAAGATAACTGCCAATACTATCCAAATGTTCTAGGTACTCAGTTTCAGTTAAGGGAAACGAAGCTTGCTCCAAATATTTCCACATCACCTGTAGAAATAGTTTGCCCATAGTTCGTCGCAACTGGACATCATAAGAACGTCCCCACTTATCAAGTAATATTTGACGTAGTTCTTGTCCTGTCATTGCTTTACTTTCGGATATTTTACATTTAGTAATGATGTGAAGTTCCGTAACTCCAGTATGATAGAAACATAAAGAAATGTAATGCTAGAAAACAGAATGTAAGAAAATCTTCAAAAAAGATGATCTGACATTGAGATGGGGCATGGGCATACTAGACGAGAGTTTCTCAATTTACAGAACTCAAGTCAAAAAAATTAACAAAAACAACCTTGAAGTAGATTATGGCTCAATTCTCTGAATCAACTGATGTACCCGATATGGGTCGTCGTCAATTCATGAATCTTCTGACTTTCGGAACTGTTACCGGAGTCGCTCTGGGAGTATTGTATCCCGTTATCAAGTATTTTATTCCTCCTTCGAGTGGTGGTGCTGGTGGTGGTACCACCGCGAAAAACGAACTAGGCGATACTGTTGTAGTCTCTGAGTTTTTAGACAAACATAATCTTGGCGATCGCGTTTTGGTACAGGGGCTAAAAGGCGATCCTACCTATATTGTGGTAGACAGCAAAGAATCAGTTCAAGATTATGGCATCAACGCAATCTGTACTCACTTGGGTTGCGTCGTACCTTGGAACATTGCTGAAAATAAATTTAAGTGTCCCTGTCACGGTTCCCAGTATGATGCTACTGGTAAGGTAGTGCGCGGTCCAGCACCCCTGTCTTTAGCATTAAGTCATGTAGCAGTACAAGACGACAAAATGGTGCTGACTCCTTGGACTGAAACTGACTTCCGCACTGATGAAGAACCTTGGTGGGCTTAAACAGTTATCAATTATCAGTCGTTGATTTATCTTTGATACGCAATACAAACTGATAAAGATTATTTTTGATCACTAGTAGCTGTTTGTTGTTGCTTAACTTACCTCGTCATTCTTCTTTAACTAGAACTGATGACTAATTACCCATAAATTCCGAACGAGAGATGAGAAATACTTGTACCACAAGGTTAAATCGCACATTCAAGGCGATTTCGAGAACATTGCTGGTGGCGATAGCCACGGTGACATTTTTCTTCACCAGTGATTTAGCACTTCCTCAAGCAGCAGCAGCTTACCCTTTTTGGGCGCAAGCAAGCTATCCAGAAACTCCTAGAGAACCTACAGGAAGGATTGTCTGTGCCAATTGTCATTTGGCTGCCAAGATTGCTGAAGTAGAAGTTCCTCAGTCAGTTCTACCAGATACCGTATTTAAAGCGGTTGTTAAAATTCCTTACGATACCAGCATCCAACAAGTAGGTGCTGACGGTTCTAAGGTAGGCTTAAATATTGGAGCCGTCCTGATGTTACCCGAAGGCTTTAAAATTGCTCCTCCCGAACGGATTTCTGAAGAATTGAAAGAGGAAGTCGGAGATGTTTACTTCCAGCCTTACAGCGAAGAGCAGGATAATATTCTTTTAGTCGGTCCACTTCCTGGTGAACAGTATCAAGAGATTGTTTTTCCAGTTCTTTCGCCCAACCCCGCAACTGATAAAAATATCCAGTTCGGTAAATACGCCGTTCACGTTGGTGGAAATCGAGGACGCGGACAAGTTTACCCTACCGGGGAAAATAGCAATAATAACATTTTCGTAACTAAAGCTGCTGGTACAATTACCAAAATTGCTCAAGAAGAAGATGATTTTGGTGGCGTAAAATATGCTGTAGAGATTCAAACCCCAGCGGGTGAAACCGTCACTACTACCATTCCCGCAGGACCACAATTAATTGTTTCTGAAGGACAAACAGTAGAAGCTGGTGAAGCTTTAACCAACAATCCCAATGTGGGTGGTTTTGGTCAAGACGATACAGAGATAGTACTGCAAAGTGCTGGCAGAGTTAGATGGTTGATGGCATTTATCGCTCTGGTAATGCTAGCTCAAATCATGCTTGTCCTGAAGAAGAAGCAGGTTGAGAAAGTTCAAGCCGCTGAAATGAACTTTTAATACTACTCGTCAATTTGAGTTGCTAATTTGAACACAAGTTTAGGACAGGTTAAACACCTGTCTTTTTTTTTTAAGACAAAGCAATTTATTAAATATTGGTTAACTAAACATTATGTTAATACCAACTAAAATCATTTCAAATTTCAATACCATAATTATGACCAAAATCAAAAAAATAACCCCAAATCTTATATAAGGTACTTTTGTTTCAACAATTATAAACACCCAATTTATTTAATTAAAGTTTAATTAAACCCCGATAGTCTAATTACAAATAATTTTGTATATTTATCTACATATAAAAAATTACATAAAAATCAGTCTAAAGTATTATATAATCTATACTTAAGAGGGTTGTAATAGTTTAATTAAACTGATTTTGCCCTGGCAATTCAAAAATATTTTCTGATTCACAACAAAAAATTGAAAAATTTAATCCAATTTTTGATAAAGTGAAAATTAACAACATAAATTAACAAACAACCTATCTTGAGAAATTTTTTATTTTTGGGATCAACTTTAGCCTCTTGTATTGTTCCGGAGAATTGCGGTATGATACATAATATCGAAATTTGCTCCCAGTTATGCGAAGCGGGTAAAAATTATAGGTTTTCAGTTATGAGCTAGTCATTGATTGTAGTAATTTATTTGCAAGAAAACAAAGTATTTTTTTCTGAATCATGCTTATTTAACCAGCAGATGGTATTATCCGATCAAACCTTCTGGTAGAGCTATATTTTTTGCAACAGTGGTTAGTTAAAGTATTCGTTAATGTCTAGCTTCAAGGTTGAAAAGGAATGTCCAAGTCTGCAATAATCAATAACTCATCAGACCCTTCCTTGAATGTAAATCTAGGTTGCAATCTCAAGCATAAGCCTGGAGACCCTCAAGAGGAGCTTTTTGTCACGATAGGTATTTTGCGATATTTGAAGCCGGAGACGACTTCGGAGGATTAAATAATTAGTCTCAGTGGTGGATAAATTCAACTATCGTCATAGCAATGAGCTTGCTTTCTTGCGATCGCCACCATGATTTTGAGATCCGTGAATATTGTAGTTGAGTAAAAACGAGTTAATTTGTCTTTTGGCATTAATGAAATTCAGATTTCAGATGTATTTGGCGACTTGAGAATGGTAAAGCCCGATATTAATAATGGTTATTCAACTAAATGGAAGCCAAGCTTCTTTACTTGAGATAGCTGTTTACTTTAGTACTTATATACTAAAGTAAAGCATAAACCTCTTATTGAAATTAATTAGAGGTAATTGACTATTGCCGATTGCAAGCAATAAATCTCTGCATAATCTACCGCTCCAGGTAGATAAGAGAACGCACATTTACAAGTAAAAATTTTTTATCACCATTAGGTCAACAACCATGAGTATTGTTCAGTCAAAGTTAGAAGCTACTGAATCCGCTTTTCATATCGAAGCTTATGAAAAGATTGAGTATAGTCTCGTCTATGTAGATGGAGTTTTTGACACGAAAAATCCAGAATTAGCAGAATGTTATCAAACATTTGGTCGTTGCTTAGCCGTAGTAGATTCTAATGTCTACAAGCACTACGGCAACAAAATGAAACAGTATTTCGAGTATTACGATATCGACGTAACTGTTTTTCCCGTAACTATAACTGAACCGAATAAAACAATTCAAACTTTCGAGAAGATTGTCGATGCATTCGCTGACTTCAAACTAGTTCGTAAAGAGCCTGTTTTGGTAATCGGTGGTGGATTAGTAACAGATGTTGCGGGTTTCGCTTGTTCAGCTTACCGTCGTCGTAGTAACTATATTCGCATTCCTACCACATTGATTGGTTTGATTGACGCTAGTGTTGCGATCAAAGTAGCGGTAAACCATAAAAAGCTGAAAAATCGTTTGGGTGCTTACCATGCTTCATCCAAGGTATTTTTGGATTTTTCATTTTTGGGAACCTTACCTACAGATCAAGTACGCAACGGCATGGCAGAATTGGTCAAAATTGCCGTAGTCGGTCATAAAGAAGTATTTGATTTACTCGATAAATACGGAGAAGAACTACTTCGTACCCACTTCGGTAACATTGATGCGACAGAGGAAATCAAAGAAGTCGCTCGTGTTGTGACTTATAAAGCCATCAAAAAAATGTTGGAATATGAAGTACCCAACCTCCACGAGCTAGACTTAGACAGAGTTATAGCCTACGGTCACAGTTGGAGTCCGACTCTGGAATTGGCACCCCGCGTACCTATTTTCCATGGTCATGCAGTCAATATCGACATGGCTTTATCTGCAACAATTGCTGGGATTAGGGGCTATATTAGCGAATCAGATCGAGACCGTATTTTAGGAACAATGAGCCGGATTGGACTTTCTCTGGATCATCCTTTATTGCAAGAAGACTTGCTGTGGGAAGCTACAGAGTCCATTTCTCTGACAAGAGACGGTAAGCAAAGGGCTGCAATGCCTAAACCAATCGGTGAATGCTTCTTTGTCAACGACCTAACTCGCAAACAATTAGCTGAAGCTTTAGCAGAACATAAAAAGATTTGTCAGAGTTTCCCTCGTCGTGGTGATGGTGTAGATGTTTACCCGGTTTATTCCGAATCAGAAGCGGAACTTGTAGGGAGTGAAAATTGATGAAAAGCCTTGTTGATAAACCAATTGCTAGACCTGTTACACCTTTGGGAATACTAGCCCAGGAATTAGAAACACTTGTACAAGTGTTAAACAAAGAGACATTATCAGCAAAAATTAAGCAAAAACTTGACTTTGTTGCTCGTTTAGCATCCGGTTTAGACCCTTATTTAGAAGAATGCACAACTTCTGAATCGGCAGCTTTAAAAGCTCTGGCTGACAAAACAGCCCGTGAGGAGTGGAGTCACCGTTTTAACAAAGGAGAAACCGTAGTTCCACTAGAACAGGAAATGCTTTCCGGTCATATTGAAGGACAAACATTGAAAATGTTCATCCACATGACCAAAGCCAAGCGAGTACTAGAAATCGGTATGTTTACGGGTTATTCTGCCCTAGCAATGGCAGAAGCGTTACCCGCAGACGGCAAGTTGATTGCTTGTGAAGTTGATGCTTATACAGCAGAGTTCGGTAAAGCAGCTTTTCAGGAATCTCCCCACGGTGAAAAAATCCAAGTGGAAGTCGCTCCAGCACAAGAAACTTTGGATAAATTAGCCGCAGTAGGAGAGTCCTTTGACTTTGTGTTTATTGATGCCGATAAAGGAGGCTACGTAGATTATTTCAATACCCTGTTAGAGAAAAATTTGCTAGCCCCATCTGGGTTTATCTGTGTTGATAATACATTGCTTCAGGGACAGCCTTATTTGAGTGAAGCAGAACGTACAGCCAACGGAAAGGCGATCGCCAATTTTAACCGTACTGTTGCTGCCGATAAACGTGTCCAACAGGTAATCCTACCAGTAAGAGACGGTTTAAGCATCATCCGGAGGTTATAAAATTAGGATTTAAAAAACTTAAACTACAGAAGTGGGGTTTTTTGCATATGAAATGATGATTTCATATTGTTTGAGACGTTGCAATGCAACGTCTCTACAAAATTTTTATATTTAGGACAAAATGTAAGGTTGATAATTTATTCTTCGACAATGACACAATCTATTTCTGTTTCTTCTTCTCAAATTGCAACGTCTCCAGGTTCTTTAAAAATGCGTTTTGTTGCATTATTTAAAAGCCTGGGTACTCTAACTTTACTTTTATTAGTACTACCAATTAATGCCACGATTGTTTTAATATCGCTATTAATAAATAGATTAATCAGTCCTTTTAAAATAAAACAGAGAAAAGTCAAAACTGCTGAAAACAAAAATATTCTGATTAGTGGTGGGAAAATGACTAAAGCACTACAATTGGCTAGATTTTTTCATGCCGCAGGACATAGAGTAGTGTTAACAGAAACTGATAAATATTGGCTATCTGGTCATCGTTTTTCTCGGTCTGTAGATAAGTTTTATACAACTCCCGTTCCCCAAGTAAATTCACAAGTTTATACTCAAGCTTTAATCGATATTGTGAATAGAGAAAATATTGATATTTATATTCCGGTAACAAGTCCAGTTGCTAGCTATTATGATGCTTTAGCAAAACCCACTTTATCTGAATATTGTGAGGTGTTTCACCTAGATGCTGCTACTTGTGAAATGCTTGATGATAAATTTGCTTTTAGTGAAAAAGCGCGAAGTTTTGGTTTATCGGTTCCTAAATCTTTTAAAATAACTTCTCCCGAACAGGTTTTAAACTTTGACTTCTCCGAGGAAACTCGTAAATATATTCTTAAAAGTATTCCTTATGACTCAGTTAGACGTTTAGATTTAACCAAGCTGCCTTGTGATACTCCAGAACAAACCGCAGCTTTCGTGAGAAGTTTACCAATTAGTCCCCAAAAGCCTTGGATAATGCAGGAATTTATTCCTGGTAAAGAATACTGTACTCATAGTACTGTAAGAGATGGTGTAGTCAGACTGCATTGTTGTTGTGAATCTTCAGCTTTTCAAGTCAATTACGAAAACGTAGAACATCCAAAAATTCGCGAATGGGTAACGCATTTTATCAAAGAATTAGGAGTTACCGGACAAATTTCTTTTGATTTTATTGAAGCTGAAGATGGTACAGTATATGCAATTGAATGTAATCCCCGGACTCATTCTGCTATAACCATATTTCACGACCAATTGCCACAAGCAGCCGATGCTTATTTGAGTAAAGAACCGATAAACGAACCTTTACAAGCACTATCTAATAGTAAACCGACTTATTGGACTTATCATGAAGTTTGGCGACTAAATGAAGTTCGTTCTTTTGATCAATTTGGTAATTGGATTAAGAATATATTTAGAGGTACTGACGCAATTTATAAATTTGACGATTCTTTACCATTTTTAATGGTGCATCATTGGCAAATTCCCTTGTTATTGTTAAAAAACTTGTTTCAACTCAAAAATTGGACAAGAATAGATTTCAATATCGGGAAACTCGTACAAATGGGTGGAGATTAATTTATCTTTTTATCCTCTGATAATCTATTGGGACTTTAATTTATCCAAACAGCATTTAAACAACACATATGGTGAATGATTCCTGTTTATTTATAAATGAGAAATATTAATAATTGAATCTAATTTTCTCGATTTTTGGAAACATCTAAATTATTTGTCTTGTGTAAATCTTGAACATATTACGTATAAATTGAAATGCAAATTTTACCTCACAAACCATTACTAGATAATTCCATTTCATTGCCGAATTCAACCGCAATACCCCGATTGCGAGTGTTGCACCTCGCGGGTTCTCCTGTCTCCGAGTTTTATTACAACTTGTCAATAATATACGTAAAGGAAGTCATACAACCCATTGGTGTCAGTAGCCACTATGCTATCGTACATCTCGACGGTCTTTGGCAATTAGGAAAATCCTTAGAATCCATGTCAGAGAAGATGTCACTCCAGGATATGATTTCTCAACTACCTGATATCGATGTAGTAGTTCCCCATATGTTCTGTTTTCCTGGGATGACAAGTTTCCGGGCATTCTTCGAGGATATCCTTGGTTTACCTGTGGTGGGTTCACCATCATGCTGTACCGCACTCGCAACTAATAAAGCTCACACAAGAAGCATTGTGGCTGCATCTGGTGTGCGGGTGGCTAAGGCGCAGCAACTTCGGCGAGGAAACACCTTAACAATGAAACCCCCATTCATCGTCAAACCAAACTCAGAAGATAACTCTTTGGGCATGAGCTTGGTTTGGAATGAAGAGCAAATCGCCGAAGCATTGCAAATTGGGTTTGAATTTGACGAGACTATTTTGATTGAAGATTACATCCCTGGAAGAGAAATGCGTGTGGCTGTAGTCGAGCGTGGAGGTAAGTTATGGGTACCGCCGATGGTAGAGTATTTATTTGCAGAGGAACATCCCATCAGGACTGTACACGATAAACTCGACCTTGAATCGGACGGAACACCCAGCAAGCAAAATCAAAATACAGCAACGAAGCGAGTATGTCCAGCCAATGTCACACCAGAGTTATTTGAGAAACTCGCAGATGCAGCCAAACGGGCGCATATTGCTTTAGGTTGTCGTGATTACTCTTTATACGATTTCCGCATACACGCAGAAACCAACGAGCCATATCTACTTGAAGCAGGCTTGTTTTGGTCTTTTAGTAAGATTAGCGTAATTTCGCTACTGATTGAGGCTGCTCAGCAAAATTTAGAGGATGTGACATTGGAATTATGGACTAAGGCTGCGGTTGCTAATAGTTAGGAACGATTGCACAACTGTAGAAAGCTTGTGAATACGACTGCTAATATGTCAAACATCGGCTATCTATAGCGTTTGAGTTTTTTTGTGGAAGAATATAACTCTACTAGGACTTAGGCACAGACTACGTGTTTACGTCATTGCCAGCGAAGCGAAGCATAGATGAAGAAAATGATTATTCTAAAATAAGCGGCAAACAAATAAACATTCAAATTGTATCGTAAAGTAATAAAAATTGCGATAAGTAGTCGTGCAAAATTAATTTAACATTCTGAAAAGTTCAAGTCCCTGCGATTGCTTCGTTCCTCGCAATGACGGTACACAATTAATTCTGCATAGGTACTTATTTAGATGTTTTTTAAGTTGGTAAAGGTGGACAATGCCCACCCTACAACTTTCACGGATTAAATCATGTGATTACAAAGGACGGTAAGCTCGATAGTTAATGTTAGGAAAAATATTGTCCATATATTCAACTTTCTCCAACCATCCGCTGTCAATTTTACCGATATTAATATCTTCGTAAAGCTTGTTAAATCGCATCAAATGAGAACGAGTTCTTCTGACAGCATAAGGAACCATCGTTCCCGTCCGCATAATAAACGCCCAGTCAGAAGATTGTGCTAAAAGTAACTCCCGTGCTGCTTGATTCAAAGCTTTGGATTCCAATTCATCTTCTGCCTCACGCTTTGACAGTTCAATCATTCGTTCGGCAGCTTTATGTAAATGTGAGTAAATCCACGTATTTGTTTCATTTAACCAATACTCGTGAAAACCCTTATATCCCCAACTTGATTGAGAAGGACGACAAACTTGTTGCACCGGATTGCCTCGCAAGTAATCCGACAAATGAGTCATGTCGTAAGTACCTTGGTCAAACCAAGACTTACGGTAGAGATAATCAATAAACCAAGGTCCTTCATACCACCAATGTCCAAACAACTCTGCATCATAGGGAGAAACCACAATAGGAGGACGTTGCATCATATCGTGGAGATGTTGAACTTGACGCTCGCGGTTGAACATAAAGTTAGAAGCGTGTTCTGCCGATTTTTCTCTCGCCCAATAAGGATCGTAAAGCTGCTTATCTCCAAGTCCTAAACCACGACCAGTAATTTTGTGATATTTAATCCCCGTATTTTTACGCTGACCATTAGGCATAATAAAAGGCTTGATATACTCATATTCCGCCTCCCAACCTAAATCTTTATAAAATTCCCGATATTCCGCAGCACCGGGATAACCAACCTCAGAAGACCAAACTTGCTGAGAAGATTCATGATCGCGTCCAAAGGCTGCAACGCCACTTTCCGTAAAAATCGGGGCATAAGTACCAAATCGAGGACGAGGACGAGCATACAAAATACCATGACCGTCAGTAAGGAAATAACGCAATCCAGCATCCGCCAGCATCCGCTCCAAACCTTCAAAGTAAGCGCATTCCGGCAACCAAATACCTTTGGGTGGACGACCAAAATTTTCTTCATAATGCTCCACCGCTACCTGAATTTGCGCCCAAACCGCTTGGGGATACATTTTCATTAACGGTAAATAACCGTGAGTCGCACCACAGGTAATGATATCAATATTATTAGAATCTTGGAATTGCTTGAAAGCAGTTACCAAATCACCTTTATACCGTTCCCAATATTCTCTAGTAGCCTTAAATTCACCTTGATAATACTCGGCTAAATATTTAACGTGACCATTCTGAGCATTATGTTCGATTTCTAACTCTATTAGTTCTTGTAATTTCGCTAAGTGTTCATCATAGCGTTCTTGCAGTAATGAGTCGCGCAGCATTGAAACCAGAGGTGGTGTCATACTCATGGTGATTTTGAAATCAACACCATCCTGCTTCAAGCCTTCAAAGACTCGTAATAAAGGAATGTAAGTTTCCGTGATTGCTTCATAAAGCCATTCTTCCTCTAGTACATAGTCACTTTCCGGGTGACGAACGAAAGGCAAATGTGCGTGAAGTACAAGTGCAACGTAGCCAGTAGACATAATATTAATTCCGAGCGGGACTTATAAATCGATAGTTTTGATTAGACAGAAGCATCCCTCCGGAAGGCAGAAAGTTTTTGTCCGACACCCTTATCAGGTATGGCTCAATAAACAAAGCCTGCAAGGGTTTTTACCCGCAGAAGAAATACTTCCGGTTAGTCAGAAGTTAACAATATTTTAAGACTTTATGGTTATTTCTTAGCTATGGTTACTAATTAGATTTTAAATTTAAGGTTGGTTGTTGGTTGTTAGTTGTTAGTGGTTAGTTGTTGGTGGTTACGAGTTTTTAACCTTTAACCTTTAACCTTTAACCTTTAACCTTTAACCTTTAACCTTTAACCTAATCTTCACTTTCTTTATACAATTCCTGCAATGTCTGCTGCTGCTTCTTCCGAGAAACGCGACGATATTTTCTTACT
>JAAUSO010000111.1 GCA_012033205.1 Richelia sp. SL_2_1
CTAAAAGAGGGTCAAATACGAATTCCTCTGGGTAATACTTGTAAAAGATGGTTTGGAATAGATAGTTTTATATTCCAATGCCGAGGAATATTAATTTTGCAGATATTAAAGAGTTAAGAATACTTCCTAGAAATAAATGTTTTTATTTTGAGTTTGTCTATAATAAAGTTATAGACAAGCTTGAATTAAAACAAGAAAATGTATTGGGAATAGACCCAGGTTTAACCAATTGGTTAACTTGTGTATCTAATGTTGGAACCAGCTTTATTATTGATGGCAAGCAAGTTAAATCTATGAATCGTTGGTACAACAAAAAAGTATCAACTTTAAAAGATAATAAACCTCACGGATTTTGGAGCAAAAAACTAGCTGCTATAACTGAAAAACGTAATCGTCAAATGCGTGACGGAATTAATAAAGCAGCAAAAATAGTTATTAATCATTGCTTAGAAAATAATATCGGTACTATTGTTTTTGGATGGAATAAAGGTAATAAGAATCAGATAGAATTAGGTAAAAAGAATAATTCCGAATTTGTCCCAATTCCTACAGCTAGACTTAAAAATAGAATATCTCAATTGTGCGAACAATATGGAATAGGATTTGTAGAAACTGAAGAAAGCTATACCAGCCAATCAAGCTTTTTAGATGGTGACTATCTACCTAAATATGGTGCAAAACCCACTGATTGGAAACCATCAGGGAAAAGAACAAAGCGTGGTTTGTATAGGACAGCTAATAACTTTTATATCAATGCGGATGCCAATGCTTGTGCTAACATCATCCGCAAAGTAAGCAGAACGTTCTTGTTAAATCTTGACCGACTGTGTAGGGGCGTATTGAGTCGTCCCACCCGGATAAATCTCTGGGTGACAGCTAAGAATAAACGGAGCAACGAGGTTTTAACCCGTTGCGTAGTAACCTCTTAGAATCCCGTTGGCTTTCAGCCACGGGAGTACTCAAAGAGATTTCAGTATTTCTAAAGTCAAACAAAAGTTCAATCTAACATTGGTAGAAGGTAAACGTTTTCTTACAGAAATTGAATCTGTTTTACCAAGTTCATATTTGGCGGAATTCTTAGAAGAAAGTATTCCTCTAGCAATTGCAATGGGTTCTGAGAAAGCGCGTTCCGAATTGATAATTAGTCCAATTTTATTTGAATTACGAAAACTTCTGAATCGAGAAATCAGCTTTTTTTCTGGTGAAGAATTCAACGTTGATGCAACTGTGGGCTTAACTGGCTTTTGTGATTTTCTGATTAGTCTTTCTCCCGAACAATTATTTATTGAAGCTCCAGCAATAGTAATCATAGAAGCGAAGAAAGAAAATCTTAAAGGTGGTTTGGGACAGTGTATTGCTTCCATGATTGCAGCGCAGAAATTTAATGCGGAGAATAATAAATCTATTTCAACTGTATATGGAAGCGTTACCAGTGGAAATTTATGGAGTTTTTTAAAATTAGAAAATACTACCATAACCATTGATTTAACAGAATACTTAATTCCCCCAGTGGAACAGTTATTAGGCATTTTGGTATGGATGGTGCGCTCTGGGTTAGATTGATATGTCAAGTATTATAAGCTAAGTTAATATTTCGTCATCTACCGATTACAATGGCAGACCTTACACCCAATTCTAGTTTTAGTTTGACCCTACGTTTAGAAATTCCCAATCGCATCGGGATGTTTGCTAGCGTTACTAATGCCATCGCAGCGAGTGGCGGAAATCTCGGTCAAATTGATTTGATTGAGCAAAGCAGACAAGTTTCAATTCGTGATATCACTGTTGATGCTGCAAGTACGGAACACGCAGATAATATTATTCAAGCAGTAAAAGCGCTGCCGGTAATCAAGGTGATAAATGTCTATGACCGCACCTTCGATTTACATCGCGGCGGTAAAATTAGTATTACCAGCAGAATTCAACTCAAAAGTATATCCGATTTAGCAATGGCTTACACTCCCGGTGTGGGAAGAATTTGCAGTGCTATTGCTCAAAATCCAGAGGAAGTTTATAACTTAACTATTAAACAAAATATGGTGGCGATTGTTACCGATGGTAGCGCGGTTTTGGGATTGGGTAATTTGGGAGCAGAAGCGGCTTTACCTGTAATGGAAGGCAAAGCAATGTTATTCAAAGAATTTGCCGGTATCGATGCTTTCCCTATCTGTCTGGCAACCCAGGATACAGATGAAATTGTCAGTATCGTGAAAAATATTGCTCCGGTATTTGGAGGTGTAAATTTAGAAGATATTGCTGCACCTCGTTGCTTTGAAATTGAAGCCAGATTAAGGGAAGAATTAGATATACCCGTATTTCACGATGACCAACATGGTACCGCAATCGTTACCTTAGCTGCATTATTCAACGCTCTGAAGTTAGTTCAAAAGCCCATAGAGCAAATCCGGATTGTAATCAACGGTGCGGGAGCCGCTGGAGTGGCGATTGCCAAATTACTTCGCTCTTCCCATGCAAAACAAATTTGGATGTGTGACTCCAAAGGTATTGTTTCGATCAACCGCAATGACTTGACGCAAGAAAAACGAGAATTCGCCGTCAAAACCCAGGGAAAACTCGCTGATGCGGTAAAAGGTGCAGATGTATTTATCGGTGTCAGCGCTCCAGGAGTCTTGACACCAGAAATGGTCAAAACAATGGCGAAAGATGCAATCGTATTTGCAATGGCAAATCCCATCCCAGAAATTCAGCCAGAATTAGTAAAAGACGACGTTGCTGTTATCGCAACTGGACGCAGTGACTACCCAAATCAAATTAATAACGTACTAGCATTCCCTGGAGTATTTCGCGGTGCCTTAGATTGTCGTGCAGCCACCATCACCACAGCAATGTGCCTTGAAGCAGCAAGCGCGATCGCCTCTTTAATCAAACCCTCCGACCTTGACAAAGAACACATTATACCCTCAGTCTTCGACGAACGAGTATCGAGCGTAGTTGCTGGTGCAGTACAGCGTGCAGCCCGTGAGGGTGATATTGCCCGTCGTTAAAAAAGTTAAGAATTAGGAGTTAGGAGTTAGGAGTAGTGGGAGCATCTTGCTCCCTAGTTTTTTCTACAATAAAAACCCAATTCCCAATTCCCAATTCCCAATTCCCAATTCCCTCTTCCCCAATTCATTCATTGAGAAATTTGAGATAATCGTTACTCAACTCCTTGACTGCTGCATCATAAAATTGCTTACCATGTTCGGGTGTAGCTAAAGCCGGGTTTGAACCCATTCTGCCGTCGGGATAGTGTTTACGAAAGTCAGCAGCACCGTAAATTTTATGTCCACTGGCTACTTCTTCTGATAGTTCGGCTTGTTTTATCGATTCTGGATAAATATATTGCGTCAGCGCAACTTCGGAAGGAGTCGCGTGAGAACCTTCTTGATTGCCGTATAATTCCTTAGCTAAATTGTATACGGTACTGCACATAAACCAGTTACCCAGTTTACACTTCACTTTGTCCCCGTTGGGAATTTGCAAATCTGTTAAATCGGCGTATGTCTCGGAAAAAGCAGCTTTGAGAGTAGCCATATTACCGCCATGCCCATTGATAAAATAAAACTTGGTAAAACCAGCTTTAGTTAAACAAGTTACATATTCTTTGACAACTTGAATCATTGTGCTAGGACGCAAACTAATCGTGCCAGGAAAAGCGGTGTGGTGCAATGCCATTCCAATATTAATTGTCGGGGCTACTATTGCTTGAGTTGCTTCCCCGACACCACGAGCTATGGATTCTGCACATATCGCATCGGTACCAATTAATCCCGTTGGTCCATGTTGTTCAGTGGAACCTATAGGAAAAATAATACCCTGAGATTGCTGTAGATAAGCTTCAACTTCTTGCCAGGTACTAAGATGCAGTAACATTTTTGGTAATTTTGCGATCTAATTCTCTAATGATATCGTTTCACCAATTGAGTTGATACATAACTTACCGCAATACACCTCGACTAATAACCGGGTTTCTAAGAGGGTGTTTATAAAATAAATGGAAATTTTGGTGTGTTACGGCTTCTGGGATTCTATCGGAAAAAGAGTAGGTGAAAATTTCCCGTAAGGCACCAACAACTTTTGGGGGGTTAGATGTATTCAAATTATATGTTTGAGCAGAACATAGTCGTGCATCTAACACACCCGACAAAAATTTTATTTTGTATTAAACACGCTCTCAAATAAAAATCAAGGTTTTGAGACTTATAATTTGTCAGAAACCCGGTTTTTTTGTTGTTAAGTTCGGGGTGGATTCCGGTGAATTTTAATCAATTTATGGTATTAATCAGAAACTGGAAAGCAATCACAGACTAAACTATTCTCAAACAGTACATATCGCAAAATATGTAATAAGTAAGAAACCTTTGAACAAATAAGCCTTAAGATGACGAATGTACTTCCCTCCTTGACTGTTAGCCAGATGATTGGGCAAAGGACTATTCGACCGTTTGCTGTTGCCGCTTTATATGGCATCGCATTTATTAAAGATACATTGATTGCGATCGATCCAAGACTTGGGCATTTGCTACAAATTGATCCCAATAACGACAATACAAAAATTATCAATTCCCATCAAACGCGGGAATTTTTAGATGTCACGGGTTTGGCGCTGTGGGAAGATACCTTATGGGTAACGCGAGGTAATAGCGTTTATTTGTGTCAACTAGATTCTTTAGCGCTAGAGCATTTTGCTACTTTACCTTATGCCGCTAACGGTATTGCTGTATGGGATTCCACTGTTTACGTTAGTTGCGAAAAACTCGGTAAAATCCTGGTTTTTAACCGTAATACACGTGCTGAAATCGCTCGATTTTATGCTCCCGGTGTGGGAGTAGAAAACTTAGCACTCACCGAAGAAACCCTGTTAGTTTGCGATACTGTAGAACAATCAGTTTACTTCCTCGACCGGGCAACAGGTGAAATTCAATTTAGCGTATTAACTCCTTTTGAATCTCCCACGGGTATAGCAGTACATACCGATTCTGCAACCAATAAACAAAGCATTTACGTCGCTTACTCATCCGAAGAACCCTACATCCGCGACAACCCCAACGCAGAACCAAACCACGAATTAACTTATCGCGATCGCACTTTTATTCATCCCCTCGATTACCATTACAATCGGGAAAAACGCATTGCGCTTTCTAACGGTTATTTACTAGAAATGTCCTATGTCGAACAAATAGATCCCTTAGAAGATGTTTATTTGCAGGATTTAGAATGGCGTATTGCTTTACCTTCGGACACCGAACGTCAAAAGGTAAAGCAAGTTGAACCAATTGGTTTACCTTTTAGCGAAAAAATTATCGACGGACAACGGGTAGCAGTGTTTAAATTTGATACCCTAACTCCGGGAGAACGTCATCTACTAGGCTGGAAAGCTATTTTAGAAGTGCGGAGTATAAAGTATCGACTTACACCTAGAGATGTGGAAAACGCTGGGTTATTATCAACAGAATTTACAAATCGTTACTTAGTTGATGATGACGATTTAGCAATGGATATAGCGATTGTCCGCAATGCAGCCATTGAAGCAGTAGGTACTGAAACCAACATCTTGCGAAAAATGTACAACATTCGCAATTACGTTTACGATAAATTATCCTACGCTATTAAGCCGCATATTGATACACCAGATATCGTTTTAGAACGCGGTACCGGCTCATGTGGAGAATACGTAGGTGTTTTGTTAGCATTGTGTCGTTTAAACGGGATTGCTTGCCGTACAGTAGGTCGTTATAAATGTCCTCCCTGGGGAGAAAAACAAGGTATTCCCCTACAGCCAGACTACAATCACGTTTGGTTAGAATTCTACATCCCCGGCTTTGGTTGGCTACCAATGGAATCCAATCCCGATGATGTCGGGCGTGACGGCCCTCATCCCACCCGTTTTTTCATGGGTTTGAGTTGGTTTCATATAGAAATTGGTAAAGGTATTTCCTTTGAAACACTGATTTGTGGAGGTAAACCCCTCCAAAAAGAAGAAGCAAGTATTGGTGAACTAGCAATTAATCACATTCGCTTCACCATTCTCAAAGAATTAGCTGCTTTTGAAGCTTAGAGGTTCGGAAGGGGACAAGGGGACAAGGGGATGCTAAGTAATAAGTAATAAATTCTTACTCCTAACTCCCGTACAGACGTAGCATTGCTACGTCTCTACAAAACTAACTCCGGTGGTACTAACTCCTCACAAACACTTTAAATTTTTCTTGTCAACCTTCACGGCACCTTTATTACACAAATCAAATTTTTTATGTAACTTGAAAAAGATAGTTTAGATTTTTTTTAATTGTATCAAAATATTTTTAAAAATCTAGATAATTCAGTATTATTGCTCACGATTATTTGGGTATTTAAGGGAAATAATGCGAAGAGAGAATATTATTTTTCGTAAGTGTTTAATCAGAGTTTTCGGGTGCAGTCTAAAAGAGTAAAACATCAATTGTTAATCTTTGATGTTATATAAAAGTAAAAAATTCTTGGTAATTATTATAGTTTACATATATAATGCCTTGAACATTCTCAAACTGCCAGTAAAGATTATCTTTAAAATATTTAAAAATATTATTTTCAAATAGTTAAAAATATTTAAAAATATTTAAAAATATTAAAGAGCTTGCTGGTATTGCTGAATTTATAGGAAACGGTAATAAAAACGTGACTTTTTCTGGAAACCCTAATCTCTACAAACATCATTCTCCAGAACAACAGATATATCAACATCTGTTTGAGTTGGTGCAATTAGAATCTGCAAACGAGACAATTGAACGCTTTCGGGATTTATTTATCGAAGGCACAAATTATCCTCAAAAAGAAATTTCTTCTGCATTAGAAGAAATTGCAGTATCAAAAACAACTGAAAAAGAATTTTATTTATTTCTTAACCGTTGCTGTCATATTTTAATTAATCGTTGGTATATGCAACCTCAAATGCATTATGCCATATATCAATTAATTGGTATTTTTAATCATCCTTCTTCTCAAAGAAGAGTGATTACTTCTCGTAATAAATCAATCAGACGTTTACAAGTATTAGTAAAAGGTTTTATTAAAAGTGAACAATACTCAACATTGCAGCGTCTTGCTCAAGTTATAAATCAAAGCACTAATTCTGAATCTGACGATAAGAATCAGCCCTTAATAACTTTAATTCGACGCTATCCTTACTTATACGAACATTGTTTACTTAATGAAGATGCGACTATTGAACATCAGTGGATAGTCAAACAAATTCAGGCACAGAGTCAAAGAAAATTTGAAATTGATTTATCTCAATATGTCACTTATCAAGTAAGACTTGCTCAAATAGCCGTTAATAATAGCTCTCTAGGAACAAATCGGATTATACATCCGGTGAATAATCCTACATTGTTAAGTGATACTCAGGTAAATATTGCTTTAAAAAGTTTCTTGGGTAAAGTTGAAGGTGAAAATACTTATAAGGATTTAGCACATAATTTTTTACATTACAGCAGTCAAGCTAGTTGTTTTTTAGCTTTCAAAGACGATTTGTATGAGTACCTCATATCTGGAATTGATTGGGAATATGGAAAACGTCAATTTCACCAGCGATTATATAGTCAACTACAAAACACATTACCGCAAGCGGATTTTCAAAAAGTTAACGATTTTTTGCTTGTGAGAACTTGTCAAAAACTACTTAACTTTTTGATAGTAGAAACTTCTTCTTCTCCGCAGCACTTTACTTTTATTGATTTAATTACAAATCAAGGTTCAATTTGCGTAATTGGATTATTATTAAAAATTACTTTGATTTGTCGTAAAATTAAGCCTTATCTTGCCAAACGCTTTGCTATTTTATTCAATCATTATGAATCAGCCAATGCTAACAGTCTTGATTGGTTGGTAGAATCATTGGAAGAATTGAATATTGCTTTAAGTATTCATTTTGGCAATATTGACCTATCTTATTTTAAATAGTTTTAATTAAATAATCTTCACCTCACCCTGTCTCGAAAGGATATAGGGTGAGGTTTTTGATGTATTCAACTCAATATTAACCTATTATAAATAATTCGTTAATTTTTGAGAATTAATTGTTATTTTTATATTTTTTTATATTATGGCAAATTTGAGTTGAGTCCAATACACTAAAACCTCACCCCCTTCCCCTCTCCTTGTTAAGGAGAGGGTTGCCCGGAGGGCGGGGTGAGGTAAAATTTGTATTGCACTCAAGTGAAAACCGCTATATTTTATTAATTGTTTCCGTGTAATCTTGGAGGTAGCAATTACTTAAATTCAAGTATGATAAATGAAAGTATGATAAAAAACAAATAAAAAACTCATAAAATGAGCAGACTATTAATCAAAGTTATCGGGTTAGTTCTACTACTAATAGGCATTTATTATTTGGGTCAAAATATCATATTTACAAGTAGTTATTATCGATATTTTTATCAAAATTTACCAGCACTTGGTTCAGTTTTAGCAATTATAAGTGGTGTTTTAACAGTAGTATTCTTTCGCAGAGAAACTGGCAATTTGGGATGGATTTTACTGATAATTGGTATTGTACTAGTTTTTTTAAGTGGAGGAGTTTTTTTAAAACCAACCAGCTTATGGAACTTCTTCGTTAGTTTTGGCACAATTGCAGTTGGATATAAATTATTAAATGAAGGAAGAATAAACTTTTAAATATAGGTTGTCAAGTTTATTTAAAATAAAATTGTTTTTTATGCTCTTCCCAATTACCAATTACCAATTACCTATTATCTCCTAATAGCTATGATTCTTCTCCAGCAGCCGAAAAATCACAAATAGATTGAAACGGACAAAAACGACAGTGATAACCGGGATTGGGAGGAAATATCTTACTAAAACTTTTTTGATTTTGATGATATTGTTGTAAATCTTGTTGATGTTTTTCGGCAATATAACCCAGATGAAATTCAATTAATCTTAATTCACTATTGCTAACAGTAATCACATGAGATTTTTTACCCATTTCTAAATTATAAAACGAGGCTATTGCTTGATATTTAGGGTAAAGATAATGTGCTGCAAGTAAATAAACTAATGCCTGTCGGCGGTCAAAAGGAGACTTTCCAGTTTTAAAATCTATAATATGTAAAGTGTTATCGGATTCGTTCAAAACGCAGTCCATTGATGCATACAAACGAAAGCGATAATTTTCCTGTTCAATTACAATTGGTTTGGGAAAACCTTCATCGCCACGAGTTAATAACATGATACGTTTGTTCAAGAGTAAAGGCGCATCTTGATATTTTTTCAAAATTTCCCGCACTCGCTGCTGAATTTCATCAGCTAAATTTCCTAATTTTAAAAGCCCTGCAACTTTTTCTACCCCATCATCAGATTTAAGTAAATTTCTATTATGATGAAACTCGTAAATACCCTTTTGTGCTAACAACCCGATACGTTGTGATGGAGTAACTTTTGCTTTTAATAATGCTTTAACTTTTGGTTCATCTTGCCGCGCTTTAATAAATCCCCGTTTCATTTGACAGTGGCAGCGTTGTTGCCCTGAAGCTGGGGCAATCAAGGACCAAAGATGATAGCTGGCAAAAAGTCTTACAGGGCTTGACATTGCTGTACAGCGTTAATAAAAACACGGGATAGAAAGTATTTCGCTACAAATACTACAAGTAAAAAATGGCTGTTTTCGTATAGTTTTTGTATTTTTGGTATTTAGATATTGAATATAAACTGTATGTTCATCTGTATATTCTAAACTGGAGCATATTAAAATCTCCTGCACCTTGGTAAGCTTAGATACATTTACAGCCTACAGTGAAAAATTAAACACAGTAATTGATCGCAGTAAGTTATATTTTAACTCTTGAAATTAAATTATTGATCAGCTCACTATTTTATAACAAATTTCTTAGTTTATGAAGTAATGACAAGTTTGAGCAAAAATCCCCACTGTGTAGACAGTGGGGAACATCAATTTAAGCAAAAAATAATCAAAAATAATGTAGAGACGTAACACTGCTACGTCTCAAATATCTGGTTGATAACCAGCTATTTCAGATTTCAATGACGAAAAGAATATTTCCCTTCACATTCTCTCCGTACAATAATGATTATTTGCTAGCAACTGGCATCACAACCTTTTTAGCCAATCCTAAAATTTGCAATACCTTAATTGCCCACCAAGTCATATCTATTTCCCACCAACGTAATCCAGCTTTAGCAACATTTGGATGAGCGTGGTGATTATTGTGCCAACCTTCACCATAAGTTAAAATCGCTGCCCACCAAAGATTACGAGAATTGTCATCCGACTCGAAAGTGCGATAGCCTCTAATATGGCTTGCAGAATTAATCAACCAAGTTGAATGCCAAAGCAATACCGCTCTGAGAAATACACCATAGATTACAAATGACCATCCACCCAAAACATACAACAAAATACCTACGGGAATTTGCAGTAATAAAAAGTAGCGATTTAGCCAGGGATAAAATGGATCGCGTACCAAATCGGGGGCAAATTTTTTGAATTTTTCATATTCAAAAAACTCAGGGCGTGGGTAGAAAATCCACAGCATATGACTCCACCAAAAACCACGCTTCGCAGAATATGGATCTTTCTCTTCATCCTCAGTATGAGCATGGTGCAATCGATGTCCGGCTACCCAAAAGATTGGTCCTCCTTGCATAGCCATAGCCCCGATAATGGCAATGATATATTCCAGCCATTTGGGAACTACTAAACTGCGATGGCTCAAAATTCGGTGATAACCTAAACAAATACCAATACTGCCAAATAACCAGTGTAAAAATATCATTACTCCCAAAGCAGACCAAGAAAAAAACCAGGGAGCCAATAAAGCTAAAGCATGAAACGCACCGAAAAATACCACATTAGTCCAACTCAAAGTAAGCGGTTGCTTACCCTCAGTAACAGCCGAGTTTGTAGTCATAATTATTTCCTTTGATGTTAGTACTGTTAATAAAATTGCTCTATATATGAGAACGAGTCGGAATTTCTACCTCAAAAATTAACTAGACCTATTTCCCTTACCCGCGACACTCAGGTTTACCATAAGACAGCTGGTAATAAATACAGCTAGAATTACTAAAATTCAAATACTATGTGCAAGTGCCGCTTACATTCTCACTCTAACAAAGATAGAATAAAAATGCAAGTGTCGCTTACATTATATTTATCTTGATACAGAATTTTTATGCGAATCAAAATACCCGTAGACGTTGTAATACAATGTTTCTACACAATTTATTCATTAAAACCTTTAACCTTTAACCTTTAACCTATAACCTTTAACCTTTAACCTATAACTTAATGTCCGACTCTCAACTAATTTCAACTCGACAGCGATTGATTAATGCAGCAGCAGAATTATTTGCAGCTCAAGGGATAACAGAAACTACAACCAAAGCAGTAGCGCAATTAGCACAAGTAAATGAAGTAACCTTATTCCGACATTTTGGGAATAAACATGGATTACTTTTAGCAGTAATTTCCGAATCTCCCGTGTTTCAAGAATTGGGAGAGTATTTAAAAACTCAAGCTACTCAAAATAAGAGCGTTTATCAAGCATTAAAAAACTATTGTGAAGAGCGCTTACAAGCTTTAGAACAAGCTCCAAATTTAGTACGTTCGGTGGTGGGAGAAGCAGGAAATTATCCATTAGAAAATCGTCAAGCACTGGGACGAAGTTTGAAAGAAGCGAATCATTATGTTGCCGAATTTTTAGCAACAGTAATGGAGCGTGAGCAATTACACGCTTACTTACCAACTCAAAAACTAGCAAGTTTACTTAATATTATGTTGTTGGGGTATGCCGTGATAGAATTTACCAGCGAATTTCATGAGCTTTGGCATGACAAAGATGAATTTTTAGAAGATTTGGTAACATTGTTTTTGACGGGAGCTACTAATTCTACAAGTTTAGTTACATCCGAGTTTATTCCAACAGAAAAAATCATAGATTTACCCGCAAATATAGTTCATTTAATTTTGCAAAGCGCTAAAAAATCGGGATTGCGAGATTATGCTTTAATATATATTTTATTCGCCGCAGGTTTATCAACCGCAGAAATTACTAATTTAGAAAGAATTCATCAAATATATGATACTAATCAACATTTATTACAGATAGTTAAAGGTTCTATTCGCCAAGTTCCCGTTAATCAATGGATTATGGGCAAACGTTATGGCTCCTATACTAACAATCCATTAACCAAATATCTAAAAAATCGTAAAGACGAACATTCGGCACTATTTCTTAATAATAATGGAATGCCAATATCAGAAACAGAAATAGAAGACTATTGGCAAAAATTAACCGCAGGATTATCAACACCAGAAGGACAACAACCAGCAATAGACCAAGCTCAACATACCTGGTGCGTAGAAATGTTGATGAGAGGAATGAGCTTAGAAGATATGAGTTTAATTACAAATTGGGATTTGCATAAATTACAACTGTATGAGCGCAGAGCTAAAGAAAAATCGGCTTTAGAACAAGCTCTAAAACTGGATAATAAATCTTAAATTGGGAATTGGTAATGGGTAATGGGTAATTGGGAATTGGTAATGGGTAATGGGTAATGGGTAATTGGTAATTGGGAATTGGTAATGGGTAATTGGTAATTAAATCCGTGAAATCCGTGAAATTTTAATCCGTGGTCATCCATAAAAAAATCCCTCTTTTGATCGAGGGATTTTGAAAAATATAGCAAATTTCAGTTGAGTCCAATACACTAAAACCTCACCCCTTTCCCCTCTCCTTATTAAGGAGAGGGGTTAAGAGGGCGGGGTGAGGTAAAATTTGTATTGCACTGAAATGAAAACCGCTATATCTCTAAACTTTCTGGATCTAACTGCGACCTAAGCTTAATAATTCTTTAGGAGATGCCAGCATATCGATCGCGACAAAGAAGATTTTACCTTCGGGATTTACCAAAAATCGCCACGCAATATTCATTCCTACATTAGCGCCAAACCAAGGTGTTTCTACAACACCAGTAATTTTCAACTGCTTGGAACCAAAAGGACCAGCTTCAGACAGACCCTTTTTAGGCATCATATTCAACCCTTGGGCTTCTTCACGCATATACTTGGCGATCGCCTGTTTGCCAACGATTGGTTTGTGGAATGGTGGCTGTAGCGCACCATCTTCGGCAAACAATGCAACAGCAGCATCAAAGTTATCAGCGTTCATTGCTTCGATATATTTGATTACCGCAGGCTCAGTAATACCATCAATTTTTATCTCTGTTGTGGGAGCATCATTATTACGTGGGAATGCAGGCTCAGGGATGGATTTAGAACTGCTAGGAGCCATGCCAGAAGCGTCAAATCCCATATCGACTACGGTGTTACGTAGCACTGTAATTTGCTGACCCGCATCGAGGTTTTTGGTGGTTTCGAGGACTAGTTTTACACCCTCAGACATTTGATAATTAGCTGGAATCGGAGCGACTACTCCCTGCTTCATCAACTCTCCTAACTCATACCAAAAAGCTAGTTTGGTGTTAACACTGAAGAAACCGTAAGAACGGCTAATCGCTGTGTCAGCCCGATTTGCCAAATCCCGCATTACTTGAGTCTGTTCGTCAGCAGACATTTGCTTAATTTGGCTGAGCAAACTTTCTGCTAACTGCAATCTTGCTGCTCCAGGTGCTGCTGGGGTAATGGTCTTACCCATTTCGGTATATGCGTACCACAAATAACTCAATTTGTCATCTACACTAAGTTGGTCAAACAGCGCGATGGTAGCGGGAATTGGACTGGGAACTTGAGTTCCAGCAAAAATATTTTGAGCAGAATCCAGAGTTAAAGCCATGATGGAAATTTCCAGTAAGTTTATTTATTATTCAGCTACTAAAGATTATTAGAATACATACACTTTTGAGCGATAAAATTCATTTTCAACAAACAAATATTATGCTCAAAATCGCAATCGGCATCGTTAATTGAGCCAATAAGCGGGTATATCTTGCAAATATATCTTTAGCTATAACGACAGGGCTTTTAATTAACCTTTTGCCCTCAACAACATAACTGCGTATCAGTTACGAAGCTTTTTTACCTACTTTATTTTATCTGTAATTTAGCCTACCATTTTATTTAAATTTTTGTAAATATATTTTACAATATGTGTAAGATAAGCAATCACAATGACAGCTTGCTATTACTTCTGTTTTATATGAGTCTTAGTTGGATTTATGTTGGCAAAGTGTACCCAAAGGGCATAATATATCTAGTTATAGATTCGATATTTAGCAATATTAAAAAAAACTCCAAATTGGGCAGGCTTTTACCCACCCAACCCTAATAAAGAATTACGCTGCTGCCATATTTTGAGCAACAAAATCCCAATTAACTAACTTACCTAAGAATTCATCAATATAGGCAGGACGCTTGTTTTGAAAATCCAAATAATAAGCGTGTTCCCATACATCCATTGTTAATAAAGGAGTTTGTCCACTCGTTAAAGGATTATCAGCATTCAACGTTTTTGTCACTTTTAAAGTGCCATTATCTAACACTAACCAAGCCCAACCACTACCAAATTGAGTAGCTCCAGCAGATTTGAATTCTTCTACAAATTTATCGAAACTGCCAAAGTCAGCATCAATTTTTTTGGCTAAAGCTCCTGTAGGAGTACCACCACCATTGGGCTTCATACATTGCCAATAAAAAGTATGATTCCAAGCTTGGGCTGCATTATTAAAAAGTCCTTGTTTTTCGGGATTTCCTGCTATTTCTTTGATTACTTCTTCAAGTGATTTTTTATCAAGTTCTGTTCCTTTGACTGCATCATTGTACTTGCTGACATAAGCCGCATGATGCTTGTCGTGATGAAATTCTAAGGTACTTTTAGAAATAGAAGGTTCTAAAGCTGTGTAGTCATAAGGAAGAGTTGGTAATTCGTATGCCATTTTATTGTTCTCTCTTAATATCTCTCTAGGAAGGCTTGAGAAGTTAAGGTTAGAAAATACTTTATGTCAAAACCAAAATCTAATGGTTGACCACTAAAACTTAAGAGGGCTATCTAAAACAAGATAATTAATTTCTCCAAACCCCCAAAAGTAGTAAAAACAAAAGTGAAAAGTAAAACTACCTTAACTTCCTTTCGCTCAGATATTATCGCAATCTGTGTAAATCTGAAATCCCCCTCCAGGGGATGGGGAATTAGTCGAAATATACCCAGATTTATAAGTAAATATATCTTAGGACTGAGGCAATTTTTTCTAATATGTCGTTAGTCTAAGTTATTAATTTAAAGCTTTGCGTACCTCCGCGCTTACCTCCGCGCTCCTTTGCGTTTAAAATATATGATATCAATTCATTCTCAACTTGAGGTATAACTTCACACCTAAAACAACAAGATTTACCTCAAATAATTCCTCTTTAAAAACTCCTCCGCACCACTCTTATCATTAACTTCACTATCCAAAGTAGCCATTAACAAATCATCCAAAATTTGCTTATATTGTGGACCAGGTTTATACCCCATTTTTTTTAAATTGTTACCATTTAAAATTGGTTGCACATTTGATAGAACTGTTAGATAATGCCACATTTTTCGTCTGACAATGCGGGGACTTTGCAATGCGATAAACATTAACATTGGTAAATCATAATTCCGCAGCAATTTAACGACTTGCGAAGACTTTTCACAGTTATTTAATTCTTTTACAACAGCATTTTTCGCAGTAGCTAAATTTTCTAATCTTTTAATACTGTCATCTGGAAATTGCAGATTTTTTGCTACCTTTGAGCGATACTCTGGTGCTAAATGAGCAATTATTGCTTCCAAACGCATCTGCCAATGGGTGAATCTTTGCTGTTCATAATCAAACTTTCGTAAACAATGTTCCATTAAATGTAACTGTCGTAATAACCCTTGATCTAATTTCAAAGTCGGATGAATGCACTGTAAAGCATCTAATTCACCTAACATTTCTAAAGCTGGTTTCCAATAGGAAGCTTGCAAAATGTATTTTAATTCCGATTTTAAACGAGTTTGTAAAGCGGGTGTTTTAGAATTTTCTTGTACTGTACGGTCGTAAACACCGCTATCAATAGCATAATTAATATACTCTTGTGTTTGTTTTTCTAAGTTAAAACCCAGACGCACAGCAAAACGTACAGCGCGGTAAATCCTTGTGGGGTCTTCAATAAAGCTATTGGGGTGTAAAACTCGAATTTGCTTAGCTTGTAAATCTAATAACCCACCAAAAAAATCCAATAATTTACCCGGATGGGGAGGAGTTAACCGTAAAGCCAAAGCATTGATAGTAAAATCGCGACGATATAAATCTTGGCGAATCGAACTTGCTTCAACTACCGGATTTGCTGCTGGGTAAGGATAAAATTCCGTTCTTGCTGTAGCGATATCCACCCACAACGAATCTAATTTTGGATCATTATGCCATAACAAAGCAGCAGTTTGAAAGGCTCCATGGACTTCTAAACGCGCACCAGGATAAATTTGTTGAATCGCAGAAGCTAACTCTACACCAGCACCAACATCGGCTGCATTGTGAAAACCATCAACCACCAAATCAATATCAGGAATCAGCAAAGGTTCATCGGGATTAGCTAATAATAAATCCCGCACCGCACCACCAACTAAATATAAATGCCAACCCCGCTGTTTTGCTTGTAAAGATACTTTTGTGAGAAATTCCCATAAAGCAGGTGCAAGTCGCGCTCGTAATTCACCTAAAGCAGGAACATTTTCTACTTCTTTTTTCTTTCCCTTGTTTTCTGCGTCTTCAGTTTGTTGATGTAACTCTCGTAAAACATCGGTACGGGTGACAATACCCAACAATTTGCCATTTTCTAATACTGGTAAACGACCGATATCATAAGTTACCATCAATGATTCAATTTCAGGTAATTCGGTATTCGGTGTAATTGTTTTCAGATTCTTTGACATATAGCCTTTTACCGGCGCATGAGCAAAACCGTGGTGTAAAGCAATATCTAAATCACGTCGCGAAATTATCCCAACTAAATCTCTTGAAGCATTAACCACTGATAAACCAGAATGTCCGTAACGTAACAAAATCCGATGAGCTTCCTCAATAGTGGTATCTGGTAAAATAGTCCGCACCGGAGAAGACATTAAATCCCTTGCCGTTGGTGGATGGGGAATGGAATTTTTGAAATTTTCAACAACTCGATCTAATATTTCCTGTGAATTGACATCTTTTAAACTTACAGAAGCAGCTTTAGTATGACCTCCGCCACCCAAAGGTGCGAAAATCTGACTAAGATTAGTTTGGGGAATTTGCGATCGCCCAATTATTGATAAACCATTGCTACCTTTTTTCTGATATTCGTGAGCTAATAGCAAAGCGTCAATTTCTGTCAAATCAACCAACTCTGACGCTAAACGGGATAAACCAGCCACAAAATCTTCAGTTTTGAGAATTACCCAACCAACTTGATAACCACGTATTTGCTCAGTTTTGATATCCTCCAAAGCAACCTTCAATAACTGCTGTAAGTGAGGAGATAAACCCGGTTCAATATAATCACTGATTACCGACAAACTAGCACCCTGCTGCATCAACCAAGCCAAAGCCAGAGCATCTTCCGGTGTCGTCAGATCATAAGTGAGAGAGCCAGTGTCAACATGAATACCCAAAGCCATCACGGTAGCTTCCGTAGGAGTCAGAGAAATTTCTCGTTTTTGCAGTTCCTGTACCACCAAAGTAGTAACTGCACCCACAGGATAAATATGAGACTCAGTAGCAGGAATATTCAGTGTTTGTTCTAATGATGATCGTAAACAATCACTTTTTCAATATTGGGTAAATCAAACCATTGAGCAGCCTTTCCCAAACGTTGCCGTTGTTGAGTATCAACCACAGCCAAACAACGAATATCCGCAGTAATTACGGCACGTCTTTCTATGAACGGATACTCATCCCGATGCAGCGCTAAAAAATCCTTAACCGTAGGATGACAACCACCAGGTAAAACAATTTTGCTACCCTCAAGCAACCGCGTCAATCCCACCGCAGCCCCTAGCGTATCAAAATCTGCTGTTGTATGGCATAGAATTAAGTTCATACAGATGTTGGTTTTTAAGGGTTTTATTTATTTATTTTAAAGCTTATTTCTGGTTTACCGTACTCAGATTTTTACAGTTAACCGAACGTAATATATTATCGCTGCAATTGGTCGGTTTTCTTGATTTTGTTGGTGATAAAAACCGAATTTACAGTACCTTTTATCTTGATTAATATAGTAATCAAAGCGAACAACTAATACACACAACAGAGGTTAAGAATTATGGCTTTATCGCGTTACAATCCTTGGCAAGAAATGAACGCTTTACAAAGAAGCTTCAACCGTTTATTTGACGATATGCTTACCCCAGACAATTCCGATTTTACCAGTTTTTCCAAAGTTCCTGCGGCTGAGTTATGGGAAACAAATGAGGCTGTAAACTTGAAAATAGAACTTCCAGGTATGAATACAAAAGACTTGGATATTCATGTTACTGAAAATGCTGTTTCTATCAAAGGAGAACGTAAGCAAGAAAGTACAACCGAGGAAAACGGTACTAAGAGAACTGAGTTCCGTTACGGTAAGTTTGAGCGGATAATTCCTTTACCTGCACGCATTCAAAATACTGATGTCAAAGCTGATTATAAAGACGGTATTTTGAATTTACATTTACCCAAAGCTCAAGAAGAAAAGAATAAAGTAGTGAAAGTTAACCTTGAGCCAACCGATGCATAATGTAAACGTGGTAACAAAGTGGTTTGGGTAGTTGAATAACAAATTAGCCGGCGTTGTGTGAAAGCAAGTCGGCTTTTTTTATTTGTGAACTACAGAAGTCGGGTTTTGAGGATAAATATCTGTAAGACAAGATAAGATAAAACTTATAAAAACCCGATTTTTTAATCGCAATATTGTGAGTTTAATTGTATTGATTCTCGGTGGAACTCAAGAAGCTGCTGAATTAGCGAAAACAGCTATCAATCTGCCAAATATTCAAGTAAAATTGTCTCTTGCAGGTCGTATTAGCCAAAGTATTATATCTGAAAATTGCCGCGTCGGTGGCTTTGGCGGTGTTACAGGATTAATTAAATATTTACAAGCAGAAAAGATTGATTTACTCATCGACGCGACACATCCCTTTGCAGCGAAAATATCTGATAATGCAGCCATAGCAGCGGAAAAATTAGGATTACCGCGATTGATGTTAGTTCGTCGTGAATGGGAATTTGTTACAGACGATAAATGGATAGAAGTTGAAAATATCCAAACAGCAGCCGCAATTTTACCAAGTTTAGCAAAGCGAGTATTTTTAACAATTGGTAGACAAGAATTAACTGCTTTTACACAAGTTGAAAATATCTGGTTTTTAATGCGAATGATTGAAAAACCTGCACCGGATATAATATTACCAAAAGGGTTACTTTTACTCAAACGAGGACCATTTGATCAGGATTTAGAAAAGCAATTATTAGATGAATATAATATTGATACTGTTGTGAGTAAAAACAGTGGTGGTGATGCAACTTATGGGAAAATTATTGCTGCACGAGAGTTAGGTGTGAAAGTAGTAATGGTAAAACGTCCGATGCTTCCTCAAGGGAAACAGGTGGAAGATGTGGAAGCAGCTTTAAAGTGGATCAAGGAATTTTAAATTTTAGATTTTAGATTTTGCGGAAAGTTGAGCCACTGCTCGGCTATAGTAGCGGTTTTAACCGCCGGATATTTGGAAAAATTTACTATTAACTATCAACCATTTTTTGCTGGAATTTTCGCGAGTTTAAGCACCGCTTCAACAGTGAATTGTAAACCTTCAAATAAAGAATCTGTAACTACTTCATCTCCAATGTAAGTATAGGGTGCTGCCGAAGGATAAAAAACCGTGATACTTCTAGCTTTACTATCCACCACCCAAACCCGCAATACACCAGCATTCAAATAATCTTGCGCTTTCAGCGCCATTTCACCAAAGGTTTGTCCGGGTGAGATAATTTCAATTGCTAAGTCTGGTGGAACCGAACAAGTTCCCTCTTCATCCCAATCATCCGGTAAACGCTCTTTAGAAATATATACTAAATCGGGTGTCGGCACCCAATTACGTCCGTGACGAGTTAGGGCGATAGCCAATTCGGGACATACTTCTCCTTTATCTTGACACCATCCATCGATTAAAAAAAGAAAAGCGCGGGTAAGTTTGGAATGGAATTTTTTTGGTGACATTTTAGGAATTGCTTGTCCGTCAACGAGTTCGTAGGTAATATCTCCTTCACCGGGAGGAAGATTTAAGAACTCTTCGAGGGTTAGTTCCTGGTTGAACTGGAGTACCATTTAAAAGTTATCACTAAACGTTGAGTGTAAAATCAAATTATAAACGAGGTTAAAGGTTAAAGGTCAGAGGTTAAAGGGAACGCGACCATTAGCAATCACTCAATTAAGCATCAACTGTCAACTGTCAACTGTCAACTGATTCCTTCACCACAACCCACTGCGTCACGGGTACCATCGGTTTCCATCCCAAAAACTTACCTACAGGTTGCGCTCTTTGTACGGCTATCCTGCTCAAGCTACCACCAAGTTGATGGTGCCATTCGATTAACTTTTGTTCGCTTTCTACCGTTACCGCATTTATAACTAATCTTCCACCTTTGCGGAGTGCTTGCCAACAGGTATCAAATAATCCTTCTACAGTTGCACCACCGCCAATAAAAACCGCGTCTGGAGGCTCTAATCCTTGTAACACAGCAGGTGCTTCACCGTGAATTATCCGGAGATTAGGAGTACCTAAACTTGCTGCATTATCGGCGATATAATTAAGTCTGGATTCATTTTTTTCAATGGCGATCGCCCAACATCGGGCATGAGTCCGCATCCATTCTACGCTGATGGAACCGCAACCAGCACCAATATCCCACAACATTTGTCCGGGGATGGGTGCGAGAGCCGCTAAGGTGATGGCTCTAATTTCGCGTTTGGTGAGTTGTCCGTCGTGGTGATAAGCTATATCTGGTAAACCGGCGATTCTGGGAAGCTGTAAGATATCTGCATCGGCAATACATTCCACTGCAATTGTGTTTAAACTAGCAACTTGAGTAGTTGTCCATTGATCAGCAATCCCTTCTACTATATTTTCCCGCTGTCCCCCCATATATTCCAAAACTGTAATTTTACTACGACCAAAACCTCTATCAACAAGGGTTTGAGCGACAATTTGGGGAGTATTTCTACCTTCACTGAGAATCAGCAACTTTGCACCTGGATAAATTATCGGATGCAGCAGCGATATCGGACGAGCTGCTAAACTTAAGGTTTCTACCTCTTGTAAAGCCCATCCCAAACGGGAACAAGCAAGACTGAAAGCAGAAGGTGCAGGAATAATAGTTATTTCTGAGATGGGTATACGACGAGTGAGAGTAACCCCAATTCCGAAGCACATCGGGTCACCACTTGCTAAAATGCAGACAGATTGTCCGCGATGCTGGATAATTTGTTCTACCGAAATGACGATAGGAGAACTCCAAATTATTTTTTTTCTAGTATCATTGTCTGGAAGCATCGATAAATGACGCGAACCACCTACCAATACTTCCGCTCCTTCGATAAGTTTGGAAGCTACCTGACTCAATCCAGGTAAACCATCCTCACCAATACCCACCACTGATAACCATTTATGCATTAACGTGCATTTGTTTGTTTTGATTACATTATATTGTGGGTGTAGGTAGTTAAGTTGAAAGTCTTTAAATCAGCCCTTAACTCCTTAAATGCCTTCCCCATTCCCCGGTATGGACTCATATATCGAAGGTTATGTTTGGTAGGATGTTGATAATGCTGTTGCGAACAAAATCCGCCAAATGCTAAAGTGAATGTAGATGCTGAACTGATAAAAGTTGATTTTTTTGACCTTAACTATTCCTCTGAGAATAACTTTATTGAGTAAAATTTAATGCCAAAAGAACCACCTATAGACCCATTTTTAATCGAGTTATGTAAAGGATATTCTCAATTAGAAGTAAGGGAAATAGAACAATATATACAGGAATGGGATTCATCTACATATATTAGTGTCGCTCAAAGTATTTTAGACCATGCAGCCAGAAAAGAATTTGATCGATTAAAATATTTGCGGAAGGCTCATAATTTCAACAAAAAGGGAGCAAAAAGAGTTCCCAAAGCCGCATATAGAAAAGATGGCTCGGCAGTATATCGTCAAGGAAGTGAATATCTGATTGTTAGGCCAGATAAATATGGTATTGAAAAAATAGTTACTTATGGGGTTAACGATGACTAAAGAAATGCTTAATACTCAAAACCCTGATTCCCAAAAAAATTATATTGTTCAATTGTTAGAAGAGTTAACTATCGATTATCAAAAAACTAAACAAGAACGAAAAGAAATAGTTACTTCATTGATGTTTGAAGATGAAGAATTTACTCTTTTAGAAGAAATCGAGTTGTTAACAGTGGATATTCGAGGTTATGCTAGCCAAATAAAAGAATTAAATAATATTGATAATCCAAGGGATGCAGTTATACGATTGCAAAATATACGCATTTTTGATATTCCAACGATTACCAGGTTCTATCTAAGAACAGACAATAAATACGAAAAAACAAAAGCTTATTTAAGGATGTTGGATTATTTACGTTTATTATTATTAGAATATCTAAATCTATATCTCATAGCTCAATCGGCATCAGTTTAATAAAAAATCCTAACTCCTAACTCCGGTGGTACTAACTCCTAACTCCGGTGGTACTAACTCCTAACTCCCAACTTGAATGAACTACATCCGCAATCCTCAAGAAATCTATAATCGTTCCTTTTCGATGATTCGTGCAGAAGCGAATTTAGAAAGCTTACCCATTGACTTAGTACCTTTAGCGGTGCGGATAATTCATAGTTGCGGGATGACGGATATTGTTACCGATTTAGCAGCGTCTCCCCAAGCTGTAAATATTGCTAGAAAAGCACTTATCACGGGTAAACCGATTTTTTGCGATGCTGAAATGGTAGCAAAAGGCATCATTCAACGGCGTTTACCTGCGGATAATCGCGTAATTTGTACGTTGAATTATCCAGAAGTACCCGAATTAGCC
>JAAUSO010000345.1 GCA_012033205.1 Richelia sp. SL_2_1
ATGAAATAGAACAATCGCGAAATTGCTATAAGCTCAAGTCTGACAAATCAAAGTAAATATCGAGCTTTAATGAAGTTCTTGGAATTAGTAAATCATTTAGCCCCGATAGAATATTTAATCTTCTTTTTACAGTTGTGAGGAGTTCTAATGAAACAAAATCTACTAGTTTGTGCTAGTGGGGCAAGTTTGCTGTGCTTACTCGCCGGATTCTCCCCGGTAAAAGCATTAGCTGTGGAAAAAATCAGCAACAGCCAAGCAATAAATAGCAGTGAAAAGTTAACAGCTTCAGAAGTGTTATCCCAGGAAAGTTTTCCATCCACGAACACAGTAATTAGCGAAAAAGTAAATAGTCAAAATAAAAAAGCGACTCTAATTGCCCAGGTTACCCAAAACCAACAACAAAATTCAATATCGGTGGCACAAGTCACATCGGTTTCCCAACTATCCGACGTACAGCCCACAGATTGGGCTTTTCAAGCGTTGCAATCCCTCGTAGAAAAGTATGGTTGTATTGCGGGATACCCTTCGGGCACCTATCGGGGCAATCGGGCAATGACTAGATACGAATTTGCCGCAGGATTGAACGCCTGTCTTGAGCGCGTTAATCAGTTGATTGCCAAAGCACCTACGGATTTTGGGAAAGAAGATTTACTTGCTCTGCAAAGACTTCAGGAAGAATTTAAAGCCGAATTAGCAACTTTGCGGGGACGTGTAGATACTCTGGAAGCTCGCAGTGCCCAATTAGAAGCTTCACAGTTTTCCACTACCACTAAGCTCCAAGGAGAGGCAATTTTTGCTGCTATTGGTGCAACTGGTGGCGCTCCCGATAAGGATAACCCCAATATCATCCTGACGAATCGGGTACGGTTGAACTTAAATACCAGTTTTACTGGCAAAGACTTGTTAATCACTGGTTTGCAAGCCCATAATTTCGGGGGTGGTGCGGATGGTAGTGGTAGTCTGCAACAAGAATTGGGATTGACAGCACCGGGAGTAAACTTGGCTGCAAGTAGCGCCCGCACGGGTATTGAGCCGCAGTTTCCCGCCTTCACTCCCAAAGATTTATCTTCTAAAGGTGCTAATAGTGTGGAACTGTACAAACTTCTGTACATTTTCCCCGTAGCCAATAAATTAACTTTATTTGCTGGTACTGCTGCGGAAGTTTCCGATGCTTTCCCTACCATTACTCCCTTCGCAGGAGAAGGGCAGGAAGCAATTTCCCGCTTTGCTGGCTTAAATCCCGTACTGCGGGTTTCCGGTGGTACTTCCGGCTCGGGTTTAGCATCCGCAGCAGGTTTTATCTTTACTCCATCCAAAAGCTTAGATTTTCGCGCTCTCTACGCTAGCGTCAATGCCAATATTCCCAGCAGTGAAGAGGATATTCTTCCCGGAGTTTCTGGTACACCTTTAGGCTCGGGTTTTTTTGGTGGTAGTACGGTTGCCGCAGCTCAACTCACATTTAAACCCAGCAACTCATTGGATATTGGTTTAAACTATGCCAACAGCTACCACGAAATCAATATTTTGGGTACCGGATTGGTGAGTGCCGATACCAATGCTTTAGGCTTAGCAGATGGAAATTTGGGGATTCCAGTAAAACTCAACTCCCTCGGTGGTACGGTAAATTGGCGTTTTGCTCCGAGTATTGCCCTATCGGGTTACGGTGCGGCAATTTTCGTCGATGATTCCTCTACTCAGGTGGATGCTTCCACTACCTTCACCAGTTGGATGGTGGGTTTACACTTCCGAGATATCATCAAAAAAGGCAATACCGCCGGGATACTTTTTGGTCAACCTTTATACCGTATAGAAGCGGATGGTGATGGGAACTTAGCTGCTGAGGGTGTCGAACGTCAGACTCCCTACCATTGGAGGCTTATTACAAATTTCAAGTAAACGATAATCTCAGTATTACCCCTGGTGTATTTGTGTTGTTTAATCCAGAAGGAGATGACCGCAACGACACGACAACAGTAGGTTTATTGCGTACAACTTTTACTTTTTAGGATTTAATATTTACTTGAATAGCCAAGAGTTAGGAGTTCTTTATTCTCTTCATCTACCCTTCTAACCTATCTACCATTACCCATTCCCAATCTGTCATCATATGTAAAATAAAGATGACTTAAATCTCAAGGAGTAATCCAAGCAATGGCAGAAGAAACCAATAAAAACGAAACTGGAGACGAAAAAGCCCCGGAAGTTGCTAAAATTAACGCTCCTAGTACAGATTCTCCCGAAACAACAGATATCCCCTCTGCAAACGCACCAGATCCCAAAGCCGCATCGGGAGATAACCCCAACGCTGCTAAAGCCAAACCCGCAGCGAAAGCAGCAGGTGACAAGAAGCCCGCAGCAGCGAAAAAAGAAAAACCCCCAGCGGTTGAAGATAAACCTTTTGAGGAGTTCATGCAGCAGGATTATGTACCTGCACTACAAAAGGCAATCGCAGGCTCCGGGGTGGAAGATTTACATTTAGATTTTGCCAAGCAAAAGCTGAATATTCCTGGGTACGAGAAAGAGCCGGAATGCTGGCAAGTTTTGGGTAACTTCCGAAATGGCTTGCGTCAATTTAACGTTTATTTTCCCGATGAAGATATTAAGGGGAAAAAAGCGTTTTCTTGTAACGAAGGCAAAAGACCAAGTACTCTTGAATCATTTTTAATTGACGAACGTAGAATTACTCTAGATTTAATGGTATTTGGAGTAGTACAGCGTTTGAATGGACAAAAGTGGTTGGGAAGAAATTAAGTAAGTTCGTGAAAAATATAAGTAACGGCTCCATTCTCGGGGCTGTTACCTATGTCTACATAACCAGATTTATACATTTCTTTTAAAGTTGTTTCTACCTGTGAAAATGTAGCACCTGTCTCTATCACTCCTTGAGTGACGCTCAATTTACCGCCGCGACGTTCGGCTGCTTTGAGCAACTCTATCATCAGGGTTTCTTGAGGAGAATGATAGATTTCTGATGCTACAGCTTGATAACTTTCTCCTACACCAAAAGGGGATAAACCAGCTTTTAATCTCAGTTTAATTTCCCTTTCTTCTACCATATTAGGAATCAGAAATAAATCTACAAATTGACCCAAACCGAACAAACCAAGGGTAAACATCCATAGCAAACCAGTGGCAATTTTACCGTTATACAAGCGGTGCAATCCACCTGTAAATCCTAAAAAACCCAACAAGTTGAGTATATAAGATATTTTGAGGCGCTCTTTTTCTTTTTCTTTATCTCTGACTTCAACCTTCATTTGATTTCAACTCCACAGAACTCTTCAGGTAACAGGAATTTTTGTAATTGTTTTTAGTTAATAATTATCTATATTAACAATCAAATTTGAATTTGGTATTTTTAGATATCGGTCAAATTGGTTAAGCTTGTAAAAATAAGCTATAATGTTAAACTATTCAAATCAAAGTTTAAGAATATCAAATCCATTGCGATATATTATATATAATAAGTATTTATTGTTGGCTCTGAATCGCGATCGCAAAAATCCTAGATTACGAATTATTAACTAAAACCAAATTTATTAATTATCTAAATAAATCATCGACCTTTAGCATTTACAGTTATCAGCACCATAAAATCCGGTTTTATTTTAGATTTATAGGTCTGTATATTAAAGGTCAAAGGTTAAAGGTCAAAGGTTATAACTCCTCAC
>JAAUSO010000112.1 GCA_012033205.1 Richelia sp. SL_2_1
GATAAGGGGACAAGGGGATAAGGGGATGGGGGGATAAGTTAGGAGTTAGTTGACAGTTGACAGTTGACCTTTGACCTCTAACCTTTGACCTTTGACCTCTAACCTTTTATTCATCAAACCTTGATGTTTAAAAAGCAAATGAGATTAACTTTCACGATAACCACAGCTAATAAATCGGACTATATGTTCATGCTGAACAAGTTTTGTAGGGAAAAACTCGACTATAAGAAATGCTTTTGAGCAAAATACTGATAATTATCGTATTTTTAATAATAATTTCTATGCTAAAAGTAACTCATTGTAAATTATTTACTAATTAGAGTTTGTACTTAAAAATACATAATTATTTACTTAACAGAATTAACACATAATTAACACTAAATCAAGGTGGAAGTAAAACTTTGATGAAGTATAAGATGTTTATTGAGGCTAAGGGCTGAAATTTAATAAGAATGCATTTAATGGTAGTCAATAGTCTGCTAAAGTAATAACTTGGGTTTGGCTAAAAAAATGTTTTACTTTCAACTTTCATTTGACGAAAAGCTACTAAATATTTATATAAGCAAGATGAATGAATAATTAGTAATTATTAATACGGGTGCAAAGAGCTAATTCAGTGGTTAATAATCAGGTTAAAACCTTATATTAAAAGTATTTAAAGCTCTTTTAAACTACCGCTACAAGATTTAATTAGAGTCAATAAAATTACCATTACTCAGAGATTAAACAATGGACTCGTACCCAGAGTTGGGAGTTCAGAAAGCGGACGTTGATATAAACAATAATCCATCCCTGATTGCTTCATCTGCTATTGACAAGCTTTGGAAGCAGGTTGTTGGGGATAGTCATTTGACATCTGAGTTTAACCAAGCTTGGATTTGTCGTGAGTTTAAATTAGGTGATGAACTTACTCAGTACAATTACAAGCAGCATTCAGCAGTTAACGGTGGTGTTGTTTATTTAATTTGTCGGGGAAAAGTCCGCTTACTGGCTTTTGATAGGTCTTTAAAAAAAGAAGTTTCGATTCAATTACTCAATCCAAATCAAATTTTTGGAGGAGATAATGCATTTTGCGGTGATTTTCAAGAATATCGAGCTGTTGCATCTAGTAGGGGAATTATAGCGCAAATTTCTTTACAGGATCTTGATAGTTGGTTACAGCGTTATCCTGTTTTGCACGATTATTTCTCCGAAGCAAGTAAATCACGTCAAAAATTGATTTTTTCAAGACGCTGACAGAATTGCGTTCAGCAAAACTGCCTCTATCACAAAATACGCCAGCTCTACAAAAATTACTTCCTTATTTTGTCAACATCAAGATTACTGCTGGTTTACCTTTAAGAATATCATCTCCATCAGAAGGTCGTTTTTGGCTTGTTAGCGGGGAAATTGGCAGCATTTCGGGGAAAGAACGGTTCCCGATTGTCGGTGAGAGTTGGGGATATCCTCAGATGATTCCAGAAGATTTGATATCTCTAACGGATTTATCGCTATTTTATCTACCCAAAGAACATTTTGATTTAGTCGCGGAGATTGTACCAGAGTTAAGAAGTCAAAAAGAAGCAAATAAACAAGAGCTAAAAAACGAAGGAGAGGAAAAAGACTATCAAGTTGAGTCGGAATTTGAGCAAGAAGCTGGGGAAGAAGATGATAAATTCACTGAGTATATAAAATTCAAGAATCAACATCCTCCGCGCCGGTGGTTTCGGAATTATCCTTTTATTCAACAGCAAAGTTCATCGGATTGCGGTGCCGCAAGTCTGGCAATGATTAGTCAATTTTGGGGTAAGCGTTTTAGTCTGAATACTCTACGTTCAATAGCACGCATCAACTGTATGGGGGCGGAGTTTAGCGATTTAGCTAATGCGGCTCAAAGCATCGGATATCAAGCTTTAACAGTACGAGGTGCTGTGAGTGAATTAGAGTCTCAAAAATTACCTTGGATAGGCCATTATCGGGGTAATCACTATATCGTGGTTTGGCTAATCAAGGATCAACGTGTATTAATTTCAGATCCAGCGATAAATAAACGATGGCTTTCTCGTTCGGAATTTGAAGCAAATTTTACGGGATATGCTTTACTTTTATTTCCAACAGCGCGTTTTTACGAACACAAGAGCGAAACAATCTCGTTGAGTCCCTTGCTGCAATCTTTTAGGGATTATCGGCTTGTATTGGCAAAAATAGTGATTATTTCGATGCTATTACCTCTTTTGGGTATAGTTCCAGCGATAGTAGCCCAAATTGTAATAGATGCAATTATTAAGGTCAATGACTTTAATTCTAACTTTGATTCGATCAATATTTTTGCCCTTGGCTTTCTTGTATTCGGATTAGGGCGTATCGCTTTAACATCAATCCGTCGTTATTTGCTGGATTATTTATCTAATCGCTTGGATTTAACTTTGATTGGTAATTTGATCGGTCATACCTTGAATTTACCATTATCTTTTTTTGCATCTCGCAGAGTGGGAGATATTATCAGTCAAATTCAAGAAAATCCCAAAATTCACCGTTTTTTTACTCGTCAAGCCATAACTACCCTTTTGGATGGGTTAATGACGGTTATCTACTTTGGGCTGATGGCTTATTACAGTTGGCAACTCACTTCGGTGGTGGTGGGTTTGATTTTACTGATGATGGGTTTGAGTACGGTTACAAATCTATTTTTGCAAAATTTGCAGCGGGAATATTCTTTTAACTTTGCTGCTCAAAACTCTGCAATCGTAGAAATGATTGCTGGTATTGTCACAATTAAGACTAGCTCTACGGAGAAATATTTGCGATCGCGCTGGGAAGAACGTTTTACCCAGACAATGGAGATACGACAAAAAGGTCAAAAAATCACTAATAGTTTAGAGTTTGCAACTAGTTTGATTAATCACTTGTGCAATACCACGATGTTGTGGTACGGCATCCACATGGTGATAAATGCTCAAATTTCCATGGGTGAGTTTATCGCTTTTAATATGCTGATCGGTAATACGATAAACCCAATGTTGGCATTGGTAAAACTGTGGGATGAATTCCTGGAAGTATTAGTTGCTGTTGAAAGGCTTGACGATATTTTAGCTACTCCATCCATAGAAAATCCCCAAAAACCTTTAACATTACTACCTTCGATTCGCGGTGAAGTGGATTTTGAGAATGTGAGTTTTGGCGGCGCTCAAGCACAACCGGGAAAGACTATACAAAATATCTCTTTTCATGTCAAACCCGGACAAACTATCGGCATTGTGGGAGCGGATGATTCTGGTAAAAGCACTTTGGTGAAGTTGCTTACTGGTTTGTATCATCCCGATAGCGGACGTATTTTGATTGATGGACACGATATGCAAAAGGTGTGTCCCGATTCTTTGCGGAGTCAATTAGGTGTAGTACCCCAAGAAATTTTCCTGTTTTCTGGAACCATCGAAGAAAATATCACTTTGTACAATCGAGAATTTAGCCTTGAAGAAGTTAAAAATGCCGCAAAATCAGCAGGAGCGCAGGCTTTTATCGAGGAACTACCTTTTGGTTACAACACCATCATTGGAGAAGCAGGAATAAAGCTGAACGGGTTACAGCAGCGAAAAATAGCTGTTGCTCGGGCTTTAATTAAGAATCCCCGCATTTTAATTGTGGATGAAGTTAGCAGTTCGGTTGATTATGCTTTCGAGTATCAGTTTCAACCAAATTTACCTGGCTTTGATGCTGCTTTTATTAATACTTCATCCACATTTCGCACCACCTTTATCGTGACTCGGAATCTTAGTAGCATCCTAAATGTTGATACTATTTTGCTTCTCGACCGAGGTGTTTTAGTAGACCAAGGCACTCATGAAGAGTTAATGAGAAAAAATATAGTTTATTCCAAGTTAATAAAAGAGCAATTAAACATTTAATCTTACCTATAGCAACTATTTACTTGCAGTGCTATATGCAAATCTTTTGCAAATAAAAATCTTCATAACATGGGGTAAAAAGGCTTTAGTTATTTGATAATTACGTAAAATCAAGCGGGCATAAATAGCTATCTTTATACTACACTTACATTTGGATTAAGTGTATTTTATGATGTTATGTAAAAACTTTATATTTAATTTGATAAATAATACCAATAAACTGTATTGGTTGCAACTGTTCATCCCGCTTCATTGCTGGCAATTAAAATAAAATTCATCATAAATTTAAAATCATGACAATCTAGTTAAGACCGTAAACCCTTTACTTGTAAAGCTTTCAACTGATTTTTACGACAGTAAATCAAGAAATAGCTGACAAATAGGACTTAATTAGATGGCTAATTTTTGCTAATTACAATACGATATATATTTGATAAGTTTCAGTCACTTAGATAAAAATAATTACAAGCAAAAAAATAAAAGTAAAGAGAAATTGCCGCATTCACATCCTAATTTTGTAGGGGGTCTCACCCCTCATTAAATAATAAGTAAGGGACAAAATATCAACTTGCACAATACTTAAGTATTCGTATAATTATATTAAGTAGATTTAGTTGGTGAAACTGATTTCCTAGAGAGATGACATTTCAGAAAAAAAATAGTATAAATACTAATGTGTTATCAACAATTAAAGATGAAGAATTATTGTTTGCTATACTAAAAATAAGAAATTTCACATAAATACTCCTAAAGTAAAATAGTTTCTATTTATACAAAATATTATCAGGGTCAAAAAATTATATTAGGAGTTTAGGAAATTGAAAAAAGGCGAAACTGCATCTACCAAGTACTAACTTAGATTTTTTATTACCAGTCATCTGAAATGACTCTAAGTAATTGTTTGAAGCATGGTAGTACTATTGCCAACCTACTGCCACTGAAATTTATTTATTTCAGTAGTCGTACGCATTTGTTCCGATGGCAGGAAAGTCGGCTTTTTAGTCAAAGGTTAAATTAATGAAAAGGATCATCAGGTTAAATGCAGTCGAAATTTTATGCCAATCGGGCATTATTGTAGGGATGAACCAGCATAGTTTGCACAAGAGTGAACATTTAGTTCCCCAGAAATTGATAGTATCGGGGATGAATTTTGCTTCACAAACAGAGGCTTTTGTAAATACGGCAAATACAAAATGTAATATATTACTCGCATTTAAAGCAGCAATGGCAAATACACGATTCTTTCGTGGATTTTCTTCTTACCTAGTGCAAGTTCAAATCAAACTGGCACTTCTAAGGAATGACGGTGGTAACTTCATGTATGGAAAGGTCATTTCTAGCTACGAAGATGCAGAAAATCAAAGGAAAATTAGCGAGCGTCTTATCAAGTTGAATGGTGATGGTGGGACAAAAACTGATTAATTACGTGGCGTGGAACAAACAAACTGTTTTATCAAAAAGGAATAATACAGTTGATGCATTAATTATCAGTCATCAAATTTTTGTCCGGATGCTCCTTTAACGATTCAAAGCGATTTTCGACTATCTCAAGCAAATCACAGTCTAGAGGCTAATTTACTTAATTCGAGACAACTAACACCATGAATCAAGACTTTTCTGGCATTAGTGGCAATTTAGATAAGGCAATACATTCAGAACAATTCGACCAAGTAGTTGAGGCAATTCTAGCGGGTAAGTATTCGTGGGCTTGTGTTTTGATGCTGCGTTTTGCTGGCTATAATCCTCTACATTACATTCCCTACCGGACTTACAATAGATTGATTAAAGAACATTCTCCTAAAAAGTCAAACCTACAATCTAATGAAAATATAAACACAGCCAAGCAGAATCATCACAAGAGAAAAGATGGCAATATGTCGCCAAGTTGTTTAAATAAAATCAAAGACTTGGCTTATCTTGAGGTTGTTGGTAAACAGAAGACAGAAATTCGTGGCGGCTCTAATATTGACAGATGGCTTGAAACTCAAGTCCGCGAATATCAATCGATGAAATCTGATTTCCATCCAGAAGAAAAGCGAGATTTACAATTGAATTTTTGCAAATTCAATTAACTAAGCTGTCAAAAATTAAACAGTGTTGAGAAAACATACTTGGTTTTGCCAACTCTTAATTCATGACCTGTCATCGGATTATTATCCCTATGGCAGGTTTACTTGTACTTATTACCCACTTCTATAAGTGACGCATTTACTCCATAAAATTTCTAGAGCTTAGACTAGAGTTGGGAATTTTTTTGCTTTTTTGTGTAGGGTTCTACATGGTAGCACTTTTATTTGAAAATTCCAAGAATAAATATCAAAATATCAAAAAAAATTTTAATCACCTTTGTTTGTGAGGTGAGAAGTCGTGAGAAATCGGATTTTTCGGATAAATATTTGTAATCTCACACCACTTTTATAAAAACCCCACTTACTTAATAATTTATCAAGTAATGTTTTTTGTGACGATTTCTATTTTAATTACTAGTATCTAAAGATAGATATTTATTCATTCATAATTACTTTGAAACAAATCTGCCAAAATGGCAAATATTATTCTCTTTGATACATTAAATTATAAATAGCAACAATAACAGTATTTGAAAAAGTTTATTTGTGAGGTGAAAAGCAATGATTAATTATTAAAGTGCAAACAATTTGATTGAGCAGGCAATCAAAAAACGGGGCATATAAAGAAATTAGTTGATATTTATAATTTATCGTTGCGAATGGTGGTTCTTTTTCCAGGAAGATTAAGCGAATAAATTAGAGCGGTGAATTTCCCCAATCTAATTTAATTAAGGTTTTACCTCCCTCTACTAAACCTTTAACAATTGCAAAACTTCTTGATAACTAAAGCTCATAAAAATTGAAAATTTATTAGCTGAAGGAAAAATGAATAAGTAACGATAAAAATATTTTTATCTCTAATAAATTCATGTATATATTTCTAGTTTAATTTTGCTTTTTATCGATTAAATTTCGGTAAATATACTGATAATCTATCCTACGAATGACTGGAGGCTAAGAAAAATAATTAGCTTCCAGTTTTTTTTCGATATTCTCTACATATCTAACAAATTTTCCGTTATTTAAGATAATCTCTATTTAGAGATTTTTCGGTATTTTCTACAGTTGATATTTTTTCACTTTGAGATACAAATTTGAGAGAAGCTATTTTTATTGCAGTTATTCACCAGGTTATTGAGGAGTAAATTGATAAAATGAAACATCTGATACTAGGATATAAAGCCATGATCGAACAATATATTTATTTTGAATTATTTAGGCTATTAAAAATTAAGTATTTATACTCTTAACAACAAAAAGAATATCTTACAGATATATTTTGATGGAAAATAAGAAAAAATATTGGATAAAACGAAATTAGATTACTCCTATCCCACTCGAAAATTACCTATTTCTCTTTATCTCTTTACGAATGCATTCTCTGTCTTGAAAAGTTGCGACCCTTGGGGATACCACGGTGCGGTGCCATCGCCACGGTTCCGCAGCCGCGCCTCCCCAAGACCGCACTTTATGTCCTAACGGACACGCTCCGCTAACGCTGCGTCAAGCATCAGTTTTTGTCGGTAATCTTTTAACGGCAAGGGAGTAGTCTAATAATTCGATTTTTTATAGATAATTTATAGTTTGTTATCAAACCGATAATTGTATTTTATAATAGTTTTTTAGAGAAAATAATCATGAATAAGCATTTACAAATCATTCTAGAACCCGACGAAATTATCAATTTTTTCAAAAGCAAAATCAAATTGAAAGAAATATGTATTAATATTGCATCTCAAAAGATAATTGAAAAAGTTGCACGAGAAAAAGGCATAAACGTCACAACAGAAGAAATTGAAATTGAAGCAAATCGTCAGCGCCGAGAAAAGCGTTTAGAAAAAGCTAGCGATACAGTTAGGTGGCTTGAACAAGAAATGCTAACCCCATTAGATTGGGAAGTGGGAATTCGCAACCATTTACTCAGTCAAAAGTTAGCTTCAGCATTATTTGCTAAAGAAGTAGAACAGTTTTTTTTGCACAATCGCTTACAGTTTGAACAAGTTGCTCTGTATCAGTTTGTGGTGAAAGATGAAAAGCTAGCTCAAGAATTGTACTATCAAATTGAAGAAGGCGAAATCTGTTTTTACCAAGCCGCTCACATTTACGATATCGATGAAAACCGTAGATATAAATGTGGATATGAAGGAAAAGTATATCGGTGGGCTGTCTTACCAGAAATCGTAGCTCTGGTATTTAATGCACCACCCAAACAGTTAATTGGTCCGATAAAAACCGAACATGGATACCATTTATTTATAATTGAAGATTATATACCCGCAGAGTTAACACCAACACGATATAAAGAAATTCTTCATAATATGTTTCAACAATGGTTAAATACTCAACTTGATTATATGTATAATCACTTTGAACTGAGTAATTTGTAAACAATTTTTTAATTTATTTGCTATAGCAACTAATTCTGATAATTGCGATCGCAAACTGGAAAGCCAAATTTGCCAATCGCTACCCGTTAAGTAAAGAGTAGATGCACTGAAATAGTGTCGTCAGCCAAAACTGAAATTATTTTAGCGCAATTCACACAAAATTAACATTTTCAGTACATTACTATACATTTTTCCTTTTATAGGGATATTTATTGAATATTCGGACAAATTATATCGTTAGGCTTGTTAGACAAACTTTTCCATCCCGAAAGTAGACTTTTTAATTCACCCTGCAATTTTAATAAATCATCAATCTGTTGATCAATTTGTAATATTTTATCTTCTAGTTTGTGTTGAATTTGATCGCAAGGTGCTTTACCACCATCGTAAATCTGGAGAATATCGGCGATTTCTTGTAAACTCAAGCCGAGTTGTTGAGCGCGTTTTATAAATGACAAGCGAGTAAGTATATCTTCGGAGAAGTATCTAAAACCACCGTAGGTTCTTCCTGCTGATTTAATCAAACCTAGGCTTTCGTAATAGCGAATAGTCCCAATTGGAACTCCACTAAGTTTCTGCACTTTACCAATTAACAGCGTTTCATTTGTGTTGCTTAACATGATGAATCCTGTTACTGCGAGCCGAACAGTTCTCTGACAAGTATACAGTAGTAACGTTTTAGGTGTACTTGGCAGCTTACTTTTATTGTAAACAATTAGTAAAATTCATCAATCAATAAGATATTAATTGAAGAGAAATGAACGAGGCTGAAGCAGTATGAAGGATGTAGAAGTTTACAATCTTTTATATTTTAAAGAGTCAATTTTTTGTTTTGAAATTTTAAAATATATTCAAATTTTTCTTTATATATCAATAGTTTTGGCTTTATTTATAGATGCATTTTGGGTTTTAAAAATCTAGGACAGATAGTTTTATGACACATATAGTTGGTAGATTTGCGGAAGATAATTTTATAGTGAATAATCAGAAAATACAAATATCTATTGATAAAATAATGAATAGTCAATTAATTCGCACCGAGGAATTATTATCTGTGGATGTAGAGGAAATGTTTGTACTTTTAAACAATCATTTTCAAGGAGTAAAAAAAGATGTATTTCACAATGATTTAAATAATAAAAATTGGGTGATTTTAATCAAAGATGAACAAACAAATTAGTTAAAAGGGTTTTCGACACTACTAATATATGAGACCTATTTTGCAGGTGAAACTATCAGCATTGTGTTTTCAGGAGACACAATTGTAGACCCCAGTGCTTGGTCAAGTTCTGCTTTATCTATTAGTTGGATATCTTCGATAAACAAGCTGCGTCGCGAATATTGTCAGGGTAAACTTTACTGGCTGTTGATTTTTGGAGGTTATCGCACCTATCGTTTTTTACCGTTATTTTGGCAGGAGTTTTATCCTCGGTACGATATACCAACCCCAGAGAATATTTTGTGCTTGATGCAGGATTTAGCTGTCAAACGTTTCGGTGAAAATTACAACATAAAAACAGGAGTGGTTCGTTTTCCTCATCCCCATATACTACGGGATGGATTGCGGGGTATACCTGTAGAAAGATTACGAGATCCTCATATTAGGTTTTTTCAGACACTTAACCCAGGTCATCTGAAGGGTGATAAGTTAGTTTGTTTTACTGAGATTACTGAAGAAAATCTCACCCGTGCCGGACGTAGAATGTGGTTTTATCGAACAAATTCTGTGGATAAAATTCCCAATTCAAGCTTAAAAATTCCGGCTTCAAAATAGAAAATGTGATCGAGTTGGAATAGCAGACTTTAAAAAGTTTTGGAGTGAAGCTTTCAACACAATAAAAACTGTTATTTTTTGGTATAACGCTTTGAAATACAACTTATTTATTAACCGGAAAATCCGGCACTGAAAATGAAATGAAAACCGTATCAAATACTATTAGTTCATACCGTTACACGCAAAATTTTAATCATTCAAGACGGTTTATTGAAGGTTGGTATTGGGCTATTCCTTCGAGAAAGTTAAGAAAAGGACAGGTAAAGCCGGTTACTTTATTGGGTAGAGAATTAGTCATTTACCGTGATATCGAAGGTGAATTAGTTTGCTTTGATGCCTATTGTCCCCATATGGGCGCTCATCTTGGAGAAGGTAAAGTTGAAGGTGGGGGATTGCGTTGTTTATTTCATAATTGGAAGTTTGATGGTAAAGGTAATTGTGTTGATGTGCCTTGTTTGGGAACACCGCTTCCCTTACAATTAAAAACTTGGCACGTTGCAGAAAAGTACGGCATGGTATGGGTTTGGACTGGTGAAACTCCTTTACAGCCTTTACCTTTTGTTCCAGAATTAGAGAACTTTGAATGCAATAGTATTTTGACTTCTCGATTTATAAAAAACTGTCATCCTAACGTATTAATGATTAATGCGATTGATGCTCATCACTTTAATACGGTTCACAATTTACCTGTAGAAATTGTTTTTCGTAAAGAACAACTCAACGAAAATGCGGTTATTTTTAGTAACGTTACATGGGGTGGTGAAGATTCATTTTTGGTTAAATTAATTCGTCCTTTTTATAAAAAAGCCATTACTTATAGTATGTGTTATTGGTACGGAAGTATTGGTACCGTAACATTAGGTCCCGATTTTCTCCACTTTCATATTATGTTTGCCTTACGTTTAATTGAAGATGGGAAAGCGGAAGGACAAACAATTTTAATAACTAAAAAACGTCGTTTAATTTTTGGTTGGTTGTTTAATAGAGTCGTGTTTTGGTTAACAGATAGAATAGGTAATTATTTTGCCAAAGGGGATACCCAGATTTTTCAAACCATTAAATTTGATTTGAAAACACCAACAAAAGCAGATAATTCGATTTTGCAATTTATTCAAAATGTCGAAAAGCAAAAAGCTTTACGTTGGGGAAGTTGGGAAGCTGTAAACGAAGATGAAGAAAAAAACAGCAAAAAAAGCTGAGATGGTGAAATCGAAGGGAGAACCCAATGATTAATAGGTTAAAGGTTAGAGGTTAAAGGTTATTTTACCTTCAGGATGGCAAGCAGCAAAGATAATATCTCAACTATTGAAACAATTGAGTTGAAAATTAATCTAATAATAAGAATTACGAGAAATACATTAGTCAAATTTTTAATCATGAAAAAAGTTTTGACAATTCGCTCGGTGCTTTTTAACTCGTTTCTAGTAGTTACTTTTGCTGCTTGTGGTGCAAATGCCCAGAAAAAAACTGAAATCTGTTCAAATTTAAATTCGGAGATGTTTATACCGGAAAACGATTTTACACAATTTGAAAATGAGCAAGATTCCGAACCAATGGTTTTACCGAAAAATCCAGATTTTGCTCAAGATTCTCATCCGATGGTTATTTCTAGTTGTGAAGAGTAAGGTTTATCTCTTTTTACCTCTTTCCTCTGCGCTCTGTGCGTCTCTGCGGTTATTTTTAAAGGAGTTAATACCACCGGAGTTGTAACTTAAATTATCAAATTATCAAATCATGAATCAACAATACTCTATTGCAGGATTGCATTTACCTCATATAAATCAACAAGATAAATTATCTCGAATTTTATCTTCAGCTTTGGAAAAAACGGAGGTAAATTTAAACAAAATATCTGAACCTCTATTTGCTTATTGGAATGCACAATATTTCAATCTTGATAACGTCACAATTTTTCAAAATTCCACACCTGCGGAAAAAAGTTCGATTTTACAGCTTTGTAATTTGGGGATTTTAGAAGAAGCCTATTTTATCGAGAAAGCCGGTGTGGGTTATATGGCAAAAATGATTTTATTAGCAGAAACTACTGAGGAAAGAATGCTTTATGCTCTGTTTGCTGCCGATGAAGTAACTCATTTATCACAGATAAGTCGTTTTTTCGCAACTCCGAAAATAAATAATAATCCATTTTTAAGTTTATTAGAAGAAGTAGTAGAAAATGACGATAAAACTATTTTATTGTTTGTGCTTCAGGTGGTTTTAGAAGGATGGGGTTTAACTCATTATCGTAGTATTGCTCAAAGCTGTAAAAATCTTCAACTAAGTTCGGTAATTCGCGGTTTTTTACAAGATGAAAGCCGTCATCATGCTACTGGAGTAACACTGTTTGAAAAAATATCTTCAAGTAAATTAAGTCCAGACATTATCGATATTTTGGCAATGTTTTTACAAATGGTGCAATTAGGACCTCAAAGTGTTGTAACAGCAATTGAACAAGTTAAAGGAGATTTATCTAAAGTCGAAAAAATTAATATTTTTGAACAACTTGATACAGAAAATCATAGTGGAAGTCGCTTGAAAATATTACGCAGTTTAATGCATTATCCCAATGCTACAAATATAGTAGAAAATCTCCAAATTCAGGGATGTTTTCAACCTTTGAAAGCAAGTCAATGCGTTTTAATGAATTAACGTGAATTCGACAGCAAAGAAGTCCGGTTTTTCAGATAAATCTAGGTTATAACAGACATGATAAAAACCCGACTTCTACCCCCACAAATAATCGAGGTTTTACAGTATTATAATCATCATTTCCGAATCATCTAACTAACGTTTAATTAATAAAAATTATGGCAATTCAATTAAATTCAAAGATGATTGAAACTAAAGAAAATACGCTTTTAGAAAATCAACAAGTTTGTCGGAAGCTGCAAATTAATTATCAGCGTAATAAACAACAAGACTGTACTGAGTTACTTGATCAAGCAGCGATATCTTTTAAGTATGATGATTGCAAAATGAATACTGGAATCCAGCGCAATTTTCCTTACTCTTCGGTACACCGTTATGGTTAGAAGCAACCCCGACTCAAAGAATAATTCTTAATCAACTTTATTGGGTAGCTTATTACTCTCAAATCATTTCTGCTGAAATTGCCACTATCTTTTTCAATCAAACTAGTGCTGCTGGACTTTATGCTCAAGAGGATTTTCGAGCGATTTGTGATATGCTCGATTTAGAATCAGCACAGGAACGCGCTCATATTAACGCTTTTAAAATAATTTCTCAACAAGTTGAATCAAAATTATTTGGAGAACGGATATTTAGCTATCCGATGCGCGGCCCTTATAACGAAACTATGGTATTCACTGATACTAACTTTTTTAAGCGTCAATGGAAAAAACTTCAGTTACAAGCCTTTGGATTAATATCTGCGGATAATACCTTTCTTGCTTGTCAATATTTTACAGTACGCGGTGTACGTACTCTCAACGGTAAATTAGTTCAACACAAACTCAGTAATTACTATCAAAAACATCCCAATCCCGAAAATGCACCCATTCCCGCGAAAATTTCTTACTATCACTTCATGGATGAAAGCTTTCATTTCAATAGTTCTACTATAATTTCTCATGATGTAATTAACTGCATTAAACCTCCCACAAAATTTGAGAAAATAGTGGCAAACTTAGGAATACAAGGTTGTCAAAAAGACCATTATCATTGTTCCGTGGCAGTTAACGGTATATTTTGGTACGATATTGCATTGTATCCGGCAATTTATCGAATGTTGCGATCGCAATTTTTTAGTATGAGTGATGCAGATGCTAAAGATATGATACGTCGTTGTTTTACAGAGGAAACCGAAGCGTTACATAACAGCTTTCAAACTCATAATGAAGCAATGGAATCATATAAAATTTATCTTCAACCTTTAGATTATCTGTGGAAAAGTAACCGTGAAATGTCCTTGATGGCTGATAATTCTATTTATAAATATTTAAATAAACAAAAAACAGCCTTTAAAAAATGGGTGAAATCCTTGCCAATTTCCTAAAAAACTCTGTGTTCCTTTGCGTTTACCTTGGCGTTACTTTGCGTTAAAAATATTTAACATATAATATGAATAAAAACATTTGTAAAATTCAGTTTTTAAATACAAATTATTCCCCAATTCATTTAAATCAAAATGAACAACTTGCCGAACACTTAACAATAGAAAATTCACCGATACTTTTCGGTTGTCGTACAGGAATTTGTGGTACTTGTCTTGTAGTTATAGAAGGTGATATTCCACCTCCATCAGAAGAAGAAAAAGAGCTTTTAGAAGTATTAGCACCGGAAAATAATCAAGCAAGATTAGCTTGTCAAATCCAGTTAACTAACGATATTAAAATTATCAATTAATAACAGGGAACAGGTTAAAGGTTAACTATCAACCATCAACCATCAACCATCAACCATCAACCATCAACTAACAATTAACAACTAATAACTAATGAAATTTGCAGACTTTTGGTACATTGTTGGATTAAGCAACCAATTAAAACCAAATAAAGTTATTTCACGCACAATTTTAAATGAATGGCTGGTAGTATTTCGTGGAGCAGATGGTAAACCTGTTGCTTTACAAGATAAGTGTATTCACCGAAATAGTCGCTTATCCAAAGGTAAAGTTTGTCAAGGTAAAATTCAATGCCCTTATCACGGATGGGTTTATGATAATACCGGAACAATTGTCAGTGTACCTTCAGAAGGAGACAATTTCTGTGAAAGTAAAGCGCGAAAATGTCAATCTTATCAAACCTTAGAACAAGATGGTTATGTTTACGTGCGATTATCGTCACTATCTGAGGAATTTACGCCCTTCAAAATGCCTTTTTACCAACAACCGGGATGGGAAACCGTTAGGGTAATCAATCGCTTTCACAACAACGTTACCAACTGTGCTGAAAACTTTATTGATATTCCTCATACCGCTTCGGTTCATCCTGGAATCTTTCGTAAACCCAGTAAACAACAATTAGAAATGACCGTAGAAAGACGTAATGGTTGTGTATTTGCAGAGTACCGTAATGAGACTACTAATTTAGGATGGTTTAGAAAATTTCTCAACAATAAAGGTGATCAAATCCATCATACCGATAGCTTTCATATGCCGAATATTACCAGCGTCGAGTACGATACAGCAGCGAATAGAAGACTTTTTATTACTAGTCAATGCGTACCAGAAGCGGAAAATTCTACTTTGGTTTATACCGATGTTACCTATAACTACGGGATTTGGAATAAATTAGCAAAACCCTTTGTACATTGGACTGCACAGTATATTATCCATCAAGATGTCGAAGCTTTAAAAATTCAGTGGGAAGTGATTGAAAAGTACGGTACCCAATTTGCAAATACGGATGCTGACACTATCCATATTTTTGTCGAGTCTATTCGCAATTGTATTGCAACGGGAAAAGATCCGAGAAAGCTTCCCGATAAATTAGTAGAAGTCAAATTTTGGGTTTAGTAATTTGAGTATACACAAAAAAAGAAGTGGCGCAGCCACTTCCAAAAAAATTCCCAGGTAGAACCTGACAAAAAGTATAACTATTAAATTGCCTTGAAATCGTATAAATTGAAACTGATTTATCAATATGTTGGTTTTCTTTACATTCGTAATTCTTCTAGCACTAACCGTTACAAATAGCAAACAACCCTTTTTTATCGGTAAAAAGAGTCGTGAGGATTGGTTATTAGACGGTATTGGTTTAGTTTTTCAGGGAATTGTGATACCGTTTTTTCAAATAGCTATAGTTTTGCGACTTTACCAGTTATTGCTACCCCATGCTCGTGCTTCATTAAATTTTTATCCCATTCCAGCCTTCTTGCTGAGTTTTGTATTTGTAGACTATCTCTACTATTGGAATCATCGTTTATTTCATACTTGGAAGCTGTGGTTTATCCATCAAGTGCATCATACCGTAACACAGATAGATGTTTTAGGAACTTCCCGTAATACCTTGTGGACGAGCTTTTTCATCGTTTATCTGTGGATTCATTCTTTATTCATCTATTTACTCCAAGAACCCTACTGGTATATTCTAGGCATCAGTTTAAGTTCAGCTTTGGATTTATGGCGACACAGTAGTTTTAGTCCAACACAAAATTCCTGGTTATATCGCTGTTTATCCACCTGGTTAATTTTACCCCAAGACCATGCTTGGCATCACTCCCCCGATTGTATTGCAGGAAACTACGGTGCAAATTTAAAGCTGTGGGATAAAATTCACGGAACTTATTATCAATCCGATAAAATGCCAGATTCATTAGGTATTGATAGTTTCCTGTCTGTTAATCAAAAATTATTTTTACCCTGGCAATGACGACAACTACAGAAGTCGGGTTTTTAAGATAAATATCTGTAATATCCAACAAAACTCACAAAAACCCGACTTCTCTCCTCGATTCAACCACAACTACAGAAGTCGGGTTTTTAAGATAAATATTTGTAATATCCAACAACCCTTATAAAAACCCGACTTCTCTCCTCAGGAAAAATTAAGGTTTTAGAGTTATTACAGATAGGAAATGTAAAGAAATTGTAGGCGAAATTAACCATATCCGGATTTATACTTATCTTTGAAGCAATTGGTATTATTACTCAATTTAATCAATACCGTGGATAAGCAACTACCATATCTAAATTCATGACTTTAATAAGTACTATACTTGCATTTTTTCCCGCTGCTGTAATGCTAATGGGATTTCTTTCTTTCCTGTGGATTTGTGATTCACCTGGAATTTTTAGCGTTGCTACTTTCATATTCTCTTTGTACGATTTTCCTTTATTAATATATAAAATACACAACCATTTTTACCCCATTCAAGAAGGAATTAGTTATTTAAAAGGTAAAGAATATTCACCTTGGTGGGGAAGTCATCAAATACAGTCGATATATATAAGCTTTGGCTGCTTAGAATCAGCATTACGTTTAATTCCTGGTGCATTTTCATTGTGGTTAAGATTATGGGGAGCAAAAATTGGTAAAAATGTTTATTGGACTCCCAAATTAGAAATAGCAGATCGTTCCTTAATTGAAATCGGAAATAATGTCGTTTTTGGTCAAAGCTGCGCTATTTTATCTCATGCAATTAAACCTAAAAAACAAAATTTAATGCTGTATGTTAAAAAAGTGAAAATTGGTAGCGATGTCTTTATCGGAGCAGGTTCTTATCTTGCTCCCGGTGTAATTGTTGAAGATGAAACTTTTGTAACTGCTGATAGTCGATTGTATCCAAATAAAATCATAGAAAATTTAGTAGTGTAAGAAGTCAGGTTTTTATGATAAATTTCAGTGGTAACAAACAATGTTGATAAAAACCCGACTTCTAATCCCAAATCAAACTTTTACACTAGAAGTCAGGTTTTTAGGATAAATTTGAGTGGAAAAAATGTTTTTAAAAACCCGAATTATAATCCCACGAAAAATCAAGTTCATACAAATAAAGATTATTAATTATGCGCCTAATTATCCAACTTTTCGGTAAACTCATAGAATCCGCTAGTCGTGATTTTTATCAAGCTTTAGAAAACCCCAAAATTGCACAGCAAAAAGTAAAAGAAGAAATATTAAAGAGCTTGATAAAAAGCGATTATGGTAGATATTTGCGCGTCAAAACTATTGAAGATTGGCATCGCATTCCGATTGTGGAATATCATAATATTGAAAATTGGATTCATACGCAACAACAAGATAAAACTTCTTTACTTACCTCAGAAAAAGTTGCTTTTTATGAAAAAACTTCTGGAAGTCGTGGTGCCGCTAAATTTATTCCTTATACAAACACTTTACGACGTTCTTTCAATCAAATGTTTTGCATATGGACACACGATTTAATTAAGTATGGACCAAAATTTACCACTGGAAAACTGTATTTTTGTATTTCACCGCAATTAGCAGAAAATAAACCTTCTCAAAAACCCTCTGCTTGCAAATCTCTACAAGACAACTCCGAATATTTAGATAGTTGGTTAAAATGGGTAATCAGTCAATTTTTAGTTTCTCCATCTGGATTAAATAAAATATCTAATGCAGAGAAATTTAAACATCAACTTGCTCAGTCACTTTTAACTTCAGAAAATCTGGAAATAATCTCTATTTGGAGTCCAACTTTTCTGAAAGTCATCCTCGATTATATTCAAAAGAACCGTAAGCAACTCGCTTTAGAACTAGCAACTAAAATATCGGTTAAAAGACGTTTGATGTTATTACAACCTCATTTATTTCAACAAATTTTACTAAAAAATCACAGAGATAAAATACCTTGGAATCTATTATGGAGTGAACTAAAATTAATATCTTGTTGGGATAGCGCAAACGCTGCTGATGGTGCTGATTTTTTACGTTCTTTATTCCCTAACGTTTTGGTGCAAGGAAAAGGACTTCTCGCAACAGAAGCACCCATGACTATTCCCTTGATTCCCGCAAAAGGATGTGTACCCTTACTCAATGAAGTGTTCTTCGAGTTCCTAGATGAAAGCGCATTTATTTATCAACTTCATGAATTAAAACAGGGAAAAACCTATGAAATTATAATTTCTCAAAAGGAGGATTATATCGCTATCGTATCGGAGATAGAGTGCGTTTTACCCATTTATATTTAAATACACCTTGCCTAGAATTTATCGGAAGACAAAAAGAAGTAAGCGATTTAGTTGGTGAAAAATTGCATTCCGAATTTGTTCGAGAGATTCTAGAAACTCTACCTTTAGAAGAAACTTATTTTAAAAGTTTAGTACCCGTTAAACATCCCAAGGAACACTATATTTTATTAATTGATACTGCAAAAATTCATCCTGATAAAATAGCCTTACAACTAGAAGAATCCTTACAAAAATCCTATCATTATCATCGAGCCAGACTATTAGAACAATTACAAGCAGTGGAAGTTTTAGTATCTTCAAAGATACCGGAAATTCTCAGTTTATATAAAACTAACTCTGGTAAAAAATGGGGAGATTTGAAACACGATATTCTTGCTACTCAACCAATAGAGAAAGAGTTATTAATTCAGTTAAAACAAGCTTGTTTGATTAATAGATAGGTAATTGGTAATTGGTAATTGGTAATTGGGAATTGGTAATTGGGAAAGACTACTTATTTATTTGCTCGCAATATTAATAAATATGTAAAATGGAATTAAGTCATACCATCACCTCGAAATAACCAATGGTTGCTAATCCTCAATTTAAATACATGAGTCCCCAAGAATACCTAGAATGGGAAAAAACTCAAGAACTCCGTTATGAATACATTGACGGAGAAGTATTCGCAATGACAGGGGGAACAATACCCCACAATCTCATTGCAGGTAACTTGTACATTACGTTAGATGATTTTTTAGCAGAAAAAGATTGTAATGTTTACATATCTGACGTAAAAGTACAAGTAACAACATCAGGACCTTATCATTATCCTGATGTAATGGTAACTTGCGATGAAGAGGATAAAGAATCAATTGATATGGTTCGACATCCATGTTTAATTGTGGAAGTGCTTTCCCCATCAACCGAAGCTTGCGATAGAGGTAAAAAGTTTACTCGCTATCGTCAATCGGATACTTTAAAAGAATACCTTTTAATTGAATCCGATGAAATTGCTGTGGAATGTTTTCGTCGGAATAATGAAGGTTTATGGGTTTTACATACCTATGGAGAAGGAGATAGTTTAATCCTAGAAAGTGTCGGGATAACAATACCCATCGAAAAATTGTATCGACGAGTTCGATTTGATATGGGAGAAAAGAATTAAGACTCAAATTTTTAACTTCAAAAAATTAACGCTAAAAACATATCGCAATCTGATGTCAATTCACGCTTAAAAATGGTGTACAAGTTTGAAGGTAAAAGCCAAAAAGAGGTAGAATAAATGTTAGGAATTACACTTCAAGAGACACGAGTTTATCGGGAAATCAAAGAAGAAGGACGTTCATTAGAAGCAAAGACACTCATCCTCCGTCAATTAACTCGAAGGGTAGGAGAATTACCTCAAGAGGTTAGATTATGTGTTGAATCTCTTTCTTTAGAACAGTTGGAAAATTTGGGGGAAGCTTTGCTTGATTTTCAGGGAATGTCTGATTTGGATGCTTGGTTGGAAGCAATCGCAGATCAACAGTAAGTTAATCAATTTTGGCTTTTTTGCTAATCTTCTAACGCTGCAATTACAAAAGTTGATGCTGGGTGATTGAGCATTTGTCCTAATGCTTGAATACTACCTGTTTTTAATGCGCTGAGGATGCGATCGGATATAAAGAAGGTATAACCGTCTTTTTATCGTTCAGGTTGCGTAAGTCTTATAATATATACAAGAATTATTTTATCTTAGATAAAAATATAATTTTATGCATTATCAAGTTTTTGTTCAGAGTCAAGATGAGCATCATTTTATTGCATCGGTTGTAGGAATACCGAATTTAACTGTTGAGGGGACAACCGAAGCCGAAGCTATTTCTAATGCAAAATCAGCCCTTGAAGCACAACTTATAAGAGGGAAATTTGTCTCGATAGAAGTAAATTCAGAAGTGGAAATAAATGTCCCACAAATTAAGTATGCGGGAATACTAGCAGATGACCCAACTTTTGATGATTTTATGGATAAGCTAGCTTTAATTCGTCAAGAATCTAATGCTTTAACAGATGAGTGATGACAATTTATATTTTTGATACAGACCATCTTAGTCTTTATGGACGTAATCATCCCAAGGTTATTGAAAATATTTTGACTGCTAAAATGCAGTTAACAACAACAGCAATTAATGTCGAAGAACAGTTGAGAGGACGTTTAGCTCAAGTTGCCGAAGCTAAAGATGGAAGAACTAAGTCCATAGCTTATCGTTTTCTTGTTGATACAGTGATGTTATTATCCGAATTTACTATTCTTCAGTATGATACAAAATCCGATGATATTTATGAATCATTGAAAGCGCAGCGTGTTCGGATCGGGACTCAAGATTTACGCATTTCGTCGATTGTTTTATCTTGCGATGGTATTTTATTAACAAGAAACTTGCAGGACTTTGAAAAAGTACCCGGTTTGAAAATTCAAAATTGGTCGATTTAATTTTTTGGTGAAACAATTTTGCTGCTGGGTGATTCAGCATTTGTCCTAATGCTTGGATTCCACCAGTTTTTAAAGCTCTGAGAATGCGATCGCCCTTAGTTTTAATCAGTTACTACAATCATCTTTAACTTGCTTGATTTTGGCTTTTTTGCCAATCTTCCAACGCTGCAATTACGAAAGTTGATGCGGGGTGATCGAGCATTTTTCCTAATGCTCCAATACTACCCGTTTTTAGAGCGCTAAGTACCCGTTGACGCAAATTAGAGTTATTTTCGATATGCTGAATCGCTGTTGTTGCTACCGTGAATAAACTTAGCCTATATTACTCACGTTCTATCACTGTGAGTACTAATCCAGTATCCTTAAATTCTTTTTGTATTTCAAATATATCTTTAGATTCCACATCAATTACCCCACTTCCTTCACCATCAAAGCTCGCTTCTTGTCCGTTATTATTGTAAACACCAGATAGTTTTACGGAATAATTGTAAGTTCCAGCTTTTGAAAGACTGAATTCTTTGATTGAATTAGGATTATTAATATCACTTATAAAACCAACTTCTACTCCTTCAACAGTTAAAATAATTTGCTCTTCAAGAATACCCTCTGTAAGATTATTAGTTACGCTAAAATTAATTATCCTAGTTTGCTGATAGATAAGTGTACTTAGCGACAATAAAAAAGTTATCAGAAAAGCAGTGATTCTAGTACCTGCTGTAGCTCTAGAAAATTTGAATTCTCGGATTCCAAACCACGAACTACATAAAACAGATATTACAAGGCTAATTATAAGAAGAGATGTTAAAAATGGCATATGTCCTCAATAGCTCTAGAAATTTCCAATTACTTTCTATTTGCTTTATTAGCCTATCGACGCGATTTCTTAATTGTTTTAGCTTTCCTTTTGTTAAAAATTGCTCGTGCCCGTCTACCAATAGCTAAAATTCCAGTTCTAATTTCACCGCCAGTCATAATAATCCCTTCATTGATAATTTTAGATTGCTTATTCTTTAATTCTGATGTATCAATATTCTTGCTATCCAAAAATTCTACTATTCCTTCGAAAAGAGCATTTTCAATTACTTTTAAATACATATCTTGATCTAGAAATTGAAAATAGTTACGGTAGTGAGTATCACTAAAATTTTCACGAATACTAGTGATAGAACCATAATTAAAACCAGGATTTTCTTTGATAATTAAAATATCTATGATTTTTTTGAAATAATCAATAATAGGTTTAAATATTTTATAAGCAGTTTGAGCGAATGATAGTGGCCAAATAAAAAATGAAATAAGAAAGGATTGAAATAGTAAGTCAACTTTCTGCATGAAAGTAGCAGGAAATTGAATACTATCAATTTCATAAAATATTCTTTGCAAAGGAGGTAATAAAAAAATATTTTGCTTCTATAAATAAACTGTTTTTTCTAA
>JAAUSO010000346.1 GCA_012033205.1 Richelia sp. SL_2_1
AAATACAGTCGGGATAGGGCATTGCCACGACTCTAAACGGACACGGATCGACCGTAAGACTACCTCGGTAGCAAGTTGAATTGATGTGTCAAGAATCCCCGTCCGCGACGGTCGGGGAGTATGTCAAGTACCTTCTCTTGAGTAATACAGCCGATATCAAGAAGCTGTTTAATGACGGAGGCGTACTTTTTATTTTGTTTAGACAGTAGAAATAAAGTATCTGGCTCAATTTCCGCTAAATCAAGGGGTGAGAATTTCTCAAATGTTTGAGCAACTTTCAGATATTTTTTATCTTCTTTTTCCCATCCCCACTCTCGCAATAATTGCTTGTACTCCTGGCAAGATAATTCTAATTTCTGTTTGGCTAGGTAGAAAGCGTTGTACAGAATATTTTGGGTTGCTTTACCCAAAGATTGAGTTAAGTTATGTTGCTTTTGTGTAGTGTTAGCGAAGCCTGTTTCAAAGAGATTAATCATTTTTTTGATGCCCTGTTTATAAGTACGTGAACAAGAACCAGCCATTCTCAAATAAATGGAAAACGATTGGTGAAAAAATCTATGGGGTAGCGAATGCGTTCAGTTCGACAATTAACATTTTCAAGATATTGTTCCATTGGAGTTGTGTTAATCTAGGAGTGGACTCAAAATCACAATTTTGTGTCATAATTATTGTAATTTTTGATTTCTATTGAGCGATCGCACATTCTTAGCGGAATAGCGATCGCCTTTTTATTTGTTATTATTATATTCTATCATCAAAAGGAGACTAAAATATCTATATAAAAATATTTTTTTTCGGAAAATTAATATTTGTATATCATGATAGTGTAAGAATATACTTGTGATTACAGTGATATAATTAATTAAGTATAGTGAAAAAGCGATATTGACATGGACAAAAGTATTCTTCAAGATAGGTTTAAAAAGTTGGGATTGACGGCTTATAAGTTGGCTCAAGAAGTCAGCATTGTTCGTGCAAATATTTTTGGAGAAGAAAAGAAAAAAGCTGCTTCATTGGTAACTTCTGTATCAAAAGTTATAGAGAATCCCAATACTTCTAGTTTTAAAAATGTTGAAGCTGCCATTCGTGCAATGAATGGAGAGTTAATAGTCCGTTGGAAAAATGTAGAATCTGTTGTGGTTGGGCATGAGGAGATAGAGTTGTAAGCAATTGAGTAGCTATAAGCTGCTCGATTTGAATCCGAGCGAACAACCAGTAACAAATATAATTAGCTACCGGGGCATATATACCCCAACTTCAAAGCCCAGTCGCAAGTGACTGGGCTTTTAGCATAGAAAATTAATTGTAAATTTTAGACATCTTTAACAGTACAAGCGCTAATTAGAAGCTCGAAAAACAAATCGGTTTATTAATAGACATCTGGTGAAAATTAATTATGCTTTGTCCAAAACCTTTGTAGAGAGCAATACGCCCCGTCTCTACATCTTTTCCGGAGATGTCTAAATAGCCAGATAAATCCTAACAGTCATGAGGCTAACACTTATAATAAAAATTTCCAATTACACTAGTAAATAGCACTATCATTTATTTATTCAGGGTAAATATAAGTAAGATTCGCTGTACAAACTTTTTACTTAACTTTACTGTAAAACCTAGACATGGAAATTGAAAAGGACGGATATCCAAATCCACCAGCGCAAGGAAACTTTGGTGGCTGTCTGGTGACGATTGTATTGTTATTTATACTCATAGGGTTTTTTCCTTTATTTAATAGTCCGAGTAAAACTGAGGTTCCTTATAGTCAATTCCGTAATCAGGTAAGAGAAGGTAAAGTTAGCAAAGTTAAGGTAGGTGATAATAGAGTAGAATACTCTTTGAAAACGGATTTAGATCAGAGTAAATCTTCTCGTCCGGAACAAGCTTATGTTACTATTCCCATAGCAGATGACCAAACTTTACCAAAGTTGTTAGAAGATAATAATGTAGAATTTAGTGTTAAACCTAACACTGAAGGAAACTGGATATCTACAGCTTTTGGTTGGTTCATAACACCATTTTTACTTTTTTTACTCATAGTTTGGATAGCTAACCGCGCTCAAGTTGGAGGAGGTGCAAATAATCCTCTGAACGCTGGAAAAAGTAAAGCCAGAGTCTATATCGCAGGTGCGAATGGAATTGATGTTACCTTTGCTGATGTAGCTGGAATTGATGAAGCAAAAGCAGAATTACAAGAAATAGTAGATTTTCTCAAAAATCCCGATCGCTATACTCGTTTGGGAGCGAAAATACCTAAAGGAGTTTTGCTTATCGGACCACCCGGAACTGGAAAAACTCTGTTAGCAAGAGCTGTTGCTGGAGAAGCGGGAGTTCCCTTTATTAGTATTTCCGGTTCTGAATTCATTGAGATGTTTGTCGGGGTAGGTGCTGCAAGAGTCCGAGATTTGTTTGAACAAGCCAAGCAGTTGTCTCCCTGTATTGTATTTATCGATGAATTAGATGCTTTTGGTAAATCCAGAAGTGGTTCTGGAATGTTTGCAGGAAGCAATGACGAACGGGAACAAACCCTCGATCAGATGTTAACTCAGATGGATGGTTTTGAACCGAATACGGGGATAATCATCATCGCAGCTACAAACAGACCGGAAATCTTAGACCAAGCTTTATTGCGCCCCGGACGTTTTGACAGACAAGTTGTGATTGACCGTCCGGATAAACTAGGACGTTTAGCAATCTTACAAGTACATACGCAAAAAGTTGAGTTAGAAGAAAACATTGATTTAAGTACAATTGCTGCTCGTACCATTGGTTTTGCTGGTGCGGATTTAGCCAATTTGGTCAATGAAGCAGCGCTATTAGCTGCGAGAAATAATCGGGAAACGGTAACGATAGCGGATTTTAATGAAGCCTTTGAAAGGATAATCGGCGGTTTAGAGAAGAAATCTCGCGTACTCAACGAAACAGAAAGAAAAATCGTTGCTTACCACGAATCCGGTCATGCAATAGTTGGTGCATTAGTATCGGGTCAAATCGAAAAAATTTCTATTGTTCCTAGAGGTTCAGGTGCTTTAGGCTACACATTGCAACTACCACAAGAAGACCGTTTTTTGATGTTAGAAGATGAAATTCGTGGTAGAATTACAGTGTTATTAGCGGGACGTAGTGCTGAAGAAGTAATTTTTGGCAGAGTTTCCACAGGTGCAAGCGACGACATTCAAAAAGCCACCGATTTAGCTGAACAAGCGATTACCCTTTACGGGATGAGTCAGAATCTCGGACCGATCGCAATGGAAAAACCGCAATCATCGTTTTTAGATGGTTCCTCTAATTCCCGTCGTTCGGTAAGTCCGATTGTAGCAGGAGCAATTGATCGAGAAATCAGAGAAATGATTGAAAATGCTCATCATCAAGCGCTGTTAATTCTCAAAACCAATCGTGACTTACTCGAAGAAATAGCTCAGCATCTTCTAGAACATGAAGTATTAGAAGGAGATGAATTACACTCTTATTTGAGTAGAGTAAAAGCACCATAGGAAGGGACTTTCGGGATGGGGTTCGGGATGGGGTTCGGGATGGGGTTCGGGAGTTAGGAGTTAGGAGTTAGGAGTTAGGAGTTAGGAGTTAGGAGTTAGGAGTTAGGAGTTAGGAGTTAGGAGTTAGGAGTAGAGTAGGAGTTAGGAGTGAGTAG
>JAAUSO010000347.1 GCA_012033205.1 Richelia sp. SL_2_1
AGTTGGGAGTTAGGAGTTAGGAGTTAGAAGTTGGGAGTTAGGAGTTAGGAGTTAGGAGTTAGGAGTTAGAAGTTGGGAGTTAAATGATTTTGGATTTTAGATTTAAAGAGTTAATAGTTACTATTTTCCCTATTTTCTATTCCCAACTACCAACTACCAATTAGCAATTAGCAATTAGCAATTACCAATTACCTATTACCAATTACCTCTTTTAAAGTAACGGCTAATTTATCCGCAATTCCTCCGATCCATTTTTCATCTTGTTTAGTATAACTGCGTGGAGCGTGCGCTCCTAAAATCAAGGCTCCTTCTTGACCAATTGGTTGACAAATTACACCTTGAGTATTGCTTGGTAAATAGTCAAATTCAACTCTTCCGGGATACACTTTTAAATCTACTAAATAAACTGGCTGATGTTTTTCTAAAACTCGTTTTAATATTGCTCCTGGTGTAACAATTGATTTTTCTCCCAAGATTCCGCGACGTAATAAAACTTTGCCTTGATAGTAAACTACTACGCAACGAGTTACTGTATTGGTCAATAATAAATGAGATGCCCAAGCTAATTCTGTTTTTACGGCATCAGGCAAATCTGGCACGAGAAAAAAACCTTCTTCACCTATCAGCTTTACACTATCCGGAGTTCGCGGCTGTACTTGCTGCCAAATTAAACCCGTTAATATTAAAATCGCACTTAAAATTACACCAAGCACATCAGCACGAGCTTGAGAATCGGTTAATTGCGGTGACTGTAAACGATTAATTAGCAAAAGTACAGCGCCTAACCCACCTACAATAATCGGTAAACGCCTCAAAAAGCGGTTGGGGTCTGGATTAGCCATTTTAATCTATTTATAAGTTACGAATCATCAGTTATGAGTTACGAGTTATGAGATGTAAATTACCGATGGGGATTTTGATTTCAACAAGATGATATTTAACTCCTAACTCCTAACTCCTAACTGTGTTTATTCCTCCCCTGGTTCAATGATGCGTTGAAACAAGTATCCCGTACCTCTGGCGGTGAGTATCAATTCTGGGTTTGAAGGATCATCTTCTAATTTGGCTCGTAAACGGGAAATATGTACATCTACTACGCGAGTATCTACATGACGTTCTGGTGTATATCCCCAAACCTCTTGTAAAATTTCTGACCGGGAAAAAGCTTCTCCCGAACGACTGACTAAGAGTTCTAGTAAATTAAATTCCATCCCCGTTAAGCGAATGCGTTCGTCACCTTTGTAAACTTGGCGCTTATTTGTGTCAATTTTGATCGTACTTACGTGTATTACCCCAGAACTGGGAATACCTGAACCACCAGTTTTGTCTACTCGTCGCAATACGGAACGAATACGAGCTTCTAGTTCTTTGGGGGAAAATGGTTTTACTACATAGTCATCAGCACCGAGTTCTAAGCCGGTAATTCTGTCTGCGACATCACCCAAAGCTGTTAGCATAATAATAGGGACATCTGATTCCTTACGTAATTCTTGACAGACACCGTAACCATCTAGCTTGGGCATCATGACATCTAGAACTACTAAGTCTGGGACTGCTTTACGAAAGGTTTCTAAAGCTTCTTCCCCATCACCAGCGGTGACTACATCGTAGCCGATCATTGAAAGGCGCGTTTCTAAAATCCGGCGAATGCTGGCTTCGTCGTCTACTACCAGGATTTTTTCTTTATGACTCTCCAATCTCAACGCTCCTTAACTACAGTTTTTCCAGATTATTTTTTAGTTCCATCTTATTAAGATATCATTCCAATTATTAATTCGTAAAAACCTCCAACGTATTACTATTATTCGATTTTTGTTCCTTCAAAAACTTAAAACAAAATTAAGAATGTTTAAGTTGATTTTAGATTATTAAATAAGATTAAGAATGGCAAAGCCAAAAACCCATTACGTTTGCTCTCAATGTGGTGCAGAAACTCCTCAATGGTTTGGGAAGTGTCCGGCTTGCGGAACTTACAACTCCTTGGAAGAGGAAATTGCTGTACAAAGCTCCACTGATATACCTTCTCGTGGTGTGGGTGCTTGGCACTCTCAGATGAGTAAGAAGAAAACTGCTAACAAACCAGCTAAACCCAGAGCTTCTTTAAGGTTAGACCAAATTACCGATCGCCAAGTTGAACGTTGGAGTTCTGGTTATGGAGAATTAGATCGGGTGTTGGGTGGTGGGGTGGTTCCGGGTTCTATGGTGTTAATTGGTGGGGACCCCGGCATCGGTAAATCTACTCTGCTACTCCAAGTATCAAATGCATTGTCTTTAGAGTATCGCGTTCTTTACATATCGGGAGAAGAATCCGGACAGCAGGTAAAATTAAGAGGTTCGCGTTTGGGTGTTGCTCAGGAATTGAGTCAAGAAGTAAATGGAAATGGTAAAGTTACGGTAGTAGAAGAAACTGAAAAAAAAGTTCAGTTAGTTAAGACTGAAAGTGATTTATATATCTTACCGGAAACCGATTTAGAAGAAATTCTCAAGGAAATTGAATCCCTCAGACCAAATTTAGCGGTAATTGATAGTATTCAAACGGTATTTTTTCCAGCATTAACTTCTGCACCAGGTTCAGTAGCACAGGTACGTGAATGTACTGCGGCTTTGATGAAAGTAGCGAAGAGTCAAGACATTACTATGTTAATTGTAGGTCATGTTACCAAAGAAGGAGCCATTGCCGGTCCGAAAGTTTTGGAACACTTGGTTGATACCGTACTCTATTTTGAAGGAGACAGGTTCGCTTCCCATAGATTATTGAGAACCGTAAAAAATCGTTTTGGTGCTACCCATGAAATTGGTATCTTTGAAATGGTTGCTAACGGTTTGCGAGAAGTTCCCAACCCCAGTGAATTATTTTTAGGTAGTCGTGATGATCCAGCACCAGGTACTGCTATTGTGGTAGCTTGCGAAGGTACTCGTCCGATTGTTGTGGAATTACAAGCTTTAGTAAGTCCGACTAGTTACTCTTCTCCCCGTCGTTCCACCACCGGAGTAGATTACAGTCGTTTGGTGCAAATTTTAGCAGTATTGGAAAAACGAGTCGGGATTCCCATGTCCAAATTGGATTCCTACGTTGCTTCTGCTGGGGGGTTAAATGTAGAAGAGCCAGCAGTAGATTTGGGAATTGCGATCGCTATCGTTGCGAGTTTCCGAGATCGAATAGTCGATTCGGGTACCGTATTAATTGGTGAAGTCGGTTTAGGAGGACAAGTACGTTCAGTATCGCAAATGGAACTACGGTTAAAAGAAGCCGCAAAACTGGGATTTCAAAGAGCGATTGTTCCCAAAGGGCAGAAATTTCCCGAATTAGATATAGAAATTGTTCAAGTTTCTAAAGTCATAGACGCGATTATTGCAGCCATACCACAGCAGACGCTAACGGATGAAGATTTGGAAATGGATGAGGAGATGGAGGAATGAGGAGTTAGGAGTTAAAAGTGAGGAGTTAGTTCCGATGAAAAACAATTTTCACCACCAATTGTCCAAGTCTTAATATTTTTCCGACTGCCGACTGCCCATTGCCGACTTAGAAGTCAGGAGTGAGGAGTTTTAACCTTTAACCTTTAACCTTTAACCTTTAACCTTTAACCTTTAACCTTTAACCTTTAACCTTTAACCTTTAACCTTAACCTTA
>JAAUSO010000113.1 GCA_012033205.1 Richelia sp. SL_2_1
CCCCTTAATCCCCCCTTGTAAAAGGGGGAAACAATAGAGTCCAATTCCCTCTCCTTTATAAGGGGAGGGTTAGGGTGGGGTAAAGTTCTATGCAGCTTCATAAAAAATTGGTATAAGGGTTATACCGATAAGTATCAAATTCGTGTCGGTGATTATCGTATTGGGATTACAACAGATAAAGAGACACAAACATTGATTTGTGAGCGAATTACTCATCGTAAAGACATTTACAGAATTTTTCCTTAGAAAAGAGCGATCGCACTCCCAACTCCCCCACAATAATCGCGCTACATTATTAATAAAACCTGCAAAACTAACCCCATGAAGTCTCTAAAAAACTACACAATTGTTATACGTCCTGATGACAATAACACTTTTGTTGCTTATATTCCTGCAATTCCTGGTTGTCATGCTTGGGGACAAACCGATAATGAAGCTCGTGCTGAACTCGTCAATGTTTTTGAGATGATACAAGAAGAGTATGCTCAAATGGTAATTTCCAATGCCAACAAGCTAAACTTGAATCACATCCGATCAAATAAATAGCAATGGAATTTTACACAGTAATATTAAGAGAAAGCGCTGGCTATTATGTAGCGTTATGCTTAGAAAATGGCATTGTAGGGCAAGGTGATACTCAAGAAAATGCGATTAGCAAATTAAAAGAAGCAATAGAATCTTTTGAAGAGATTTATAACGCTGAAGACGATATTTATCAAGCACCGATTCCTATTTCAGAACTGCATGAATTTTTAACCGTAGAAGAACAAAAACACGTTAAATTAGGTAAAATGACAATATTTACCCTCAGATTTCAATCTGTGGGTACTATATTATTTATTACCCTAAACTCAAATATCAACCTTCTCCCAACAAGGAATTAAATTCCGATTTCAACGCTTTCATATCCGCTATCCTCGCAACTATGACATTATCGTTACCCGCATCATTTAAACGAGATTTCCAATAACCAATACTCTCGGAATTGTTCATCCAAAACTTAATTACAGTATCTACTACTTCATCCATATTCCATCCCCATTTTGAGGGTACTGGTTCGACTGTTTCTAGAAATGCATCTAGGGTACATTTATGGGTTCCCAAGTACTCGACACCTTGACTTTGAGGATTTTCTTCGCTTTGTTGTTGATGATTAAAAAATTGCCAAATTGGAGATACACCAACAATATCGAAAGTATATTTCATTGCATTCCTCTAGGTTGTAAAAGAAACTTTTGATTTTTAAAGATATGTTTTAGCCGTTTTCTACGGACAAATTATTCAATAAAATCTAAATTATGGGATTTATTCTTCAATAAAAAACTAGCAATGGACAAGATATAGTGCTAAAACACCCTGTGTGAAAAGTTAGCATTTAATCATCCAAAGAAAAGAATATTTGTTCCACAGAAAATTAGCAGACAGATTCATAGAGTGCTAATATTTATAACGCTATTTATATTAAAATATTAAAGATTTTCACTACTTGAAAAGGGTAATTTACTCTTTTTAATATTTCTTAATATTTGTAATGATAAATTTTTTAGGAGAAATAGCGGCTTTGGCTGCTGCTTGTTTGTGGGCTATAGCATCTATAGTTTATGCTCGTTTGGGTGCGCGTATTCCACCATTACAGTTAAATCTGGTTAAAGGAATAATTGCGATCGCGCTTTTTATATTCACCATTCTCGTTTCTGGGGAAATATTCCCTTCTATTGCGAGTTTACCAATGTTTTTGTTACTACTTAGTGGTGTGATTGGTATTAGTTTGGGGGATACAGCATTCTTTATTACTATAAACTATTTGGGGGCGCGGCGAACATTGCTGATGCAAACTCTGACTTCTCCAATGTCAGCAATTTTTGGACTGATTTTTCTTCAAGAAAATTTAAATATTTTGGCTGGGTGCGGTATTTTATTAACAATACTGGGTGTGGCTTGGGTAGTCACAGAGCGTACTGCCGATGTCAAAGATATTTCAACGGCGGAATTTCGACGCGGTGTAGGTTTTGGTTTGTTAACTGCTGTAGCGGGAGCAATTGGTGCGGTACTTTCACGGAGTGCGATTGCAGACAGTAATATTAATCCTTTATGGGCAGCATTATTGAGGTTGAGTGCGGGAATATTAATTCTACTCATATGGGTATCTTGTAGACAGCAAAGCAGCTTTAAAATCAGTAATTTACGTAATTTTCGAGTGATAATAGGTACTGTTTTTGCAGCTTTCTGCGGAACTTACTTAGGAATTTGGCTACAACAAACGGCAATTAAATTTACATCTGTGGGAATTGCTTCCACTCTTTTACAAACTAGCCCAATTTTTATCATACCCTTTGCGATTTGCATGGGAGAAAAAGTCAGTATTCGAGCAATTTTAGGTGTTTTAATTTCAATTGCAGGAATTGCACTGCTATTTTATCTCAAATAGATTTTTGTATCGGAGATAGAGAAAACAAAATTCTGTTTTCCCCATTCCCCATTCCCTCTTCCCTATTCCCTTAAATAAACATTTACCAAAAATTTTCTTTCCAAAAAACACATTGTTTTTGTTGAGGTGAAAGATTTTTACTTAACAATTGTAAATCTTCGTGACTAAGGAAAGAGGCACCATAATGATTATGTACTATTGGTTTCCTAGAAGTATAATCAAAAAATACTGTATAGCGATCGGAAGATACTGGTACTTTACCTCGATGAAATATACCACCAGTAGCAGCTAAAATAACCGTTCCAGCAATTCCTGTACAGGTTTTAAATTCTAATGGAGATATTCGTTTCTCCATGGTTTTATCTTGAACGTAACCATGATTATATTTTAAAGAAGAAACTAATTTCGGGGTAAAAAACTTAGGAATATATTCAAATGGACCATTATTATCATCTACATCATTGAGATAAATTACAATTTTCAAGACTTTTTTATCTTCAGAATCTATATGCCATAGTCTTGATTTTGATTGAATTTTGTTGGCAATATCCCTACGAAAATAGGCTCCATGATAAGCCACTGGTAAGCCAATATAATTCTCAACTATGTTAATTAAACGTTGCTCTAAACCCCAGATAAAAATTTCTTCATGTTCTAAAATTTGTTGTGGTGTAGCATGAACTACAAATTCATTCTTATTGTCAGAAATGTTTGCTGATATTTTTGGCATTAAAATTTTAGCAGCTTCAAGCATCGACTCGGTAGAAGGAATTGACAAGGCTTCTAAGCAAGTCATTGCTACTCCTTCTGTTTTCAACTTACCGATTAAATCTTGCTCGTAATCCGAAATAACTGGTAAGTTATCACAGTGTTTTTTTTGCGCTGCTTGAAAATTAAGTTCAGCTTGAGTACAGAAAAACGGAAGTTGACGGGTATTTAACAGAACTTCGTTCCGAATTTTGTAGACAATCTTTTTATACATAATTTTAGTTAGAGGTAAAGCACAGGGATAACGCAAAAGCAAACAATTATTGAAAAATAGATGTATAGAATATGATTAAATTATCCAAATAAATAATTACATATTTTTCCTGATATAAACTAAACTAAACTTAAATTTTGCAGAAAATTTACTTTGAACAGAGATTACTTAATAGTTGCTTTATAGTTTTTTTGATAATCAGATTTTTTTCAAATAATTACTTTTTTAAGATAAATAACAATATATTTAATTGTAGTATTACATATAATCTAGTTTTTTATAGTAACACAACAAAGTCCCAGAATTTACATATTTTCTGAGACTTGATGTCATGTATATGATGGTAATATTGTCAATACTAGTGGAAAACTAATTTATATTTATTGATTTATATTGTTAATTCAATACAATATATCTTAATGCTTTATTTCGTTAGTTTTGATGAGTTCGTAGTTGCGTTAGCGAAGCGGCTGCTTAGCAGCTTTTATCGCTCAAATCAAGGGCTAAAGCCCAACTAAAAACATTTAAGTTTAATGACATGAACTACTAGGTTATTAAGCGTTTATCGGTAAGTAATAATTCCTCAAACTCTGCTGCTGCTAAAGGATGACTTAAAAAATAACCTTGTGTTTTATCACATTTATATGCCCGGACAATATTTAATTCTGCTTTAGTTTCCACACCCTCAGCAACTACTTCTAAATTTAGATTATGAGCCATTTCAATAATGCCTTTAGTTATGGCTGCTTTTTGTATATCTTTATCAATATTATGGATAAAGTAGTGGTCTATTTTCAAGGTATTTATTGGTAATTGTTTCAAATAAATCAGCGAGGAACGACCTACACCAAAGTCATCAATAGCAAGTTTTAAACCATAAGATTGTAATTCCTCCATTCGATTAATTGCTGTATTCACATCTTGCTCAACCATCCCTTCTGTAATTTCTAATTCTAAAGCGGAGGGATGCAGATTATTCTCTGCTAATACTGAAAGTATTTTGGAAACAAAATCTGGCTGAATTAATTGATTAATTGAAATATTAACTGTTGAGTAGAAATTTTTGTAACCTGCATCTTGCCATATTTTGGTTTGCTTACAAACATTCTTAATCAACCATTCTCCAATTGGAATAATTAAACCTGTCGATTCAGCTAAAGGAATTAATTCTGCTGGAGAAATTAAACCTAATTCTGGACTTTCCCAGCGGATTAAACTTTCAGCAGCAACTATATTACCCAAACCGCTATCAACAATTGGTTGATAATTAACTTGAAATTCTTTGAGATTTCTCTTTGCTAAAGTTTTCAGCAAACAAGTTTTTAAAATTTGAAATTCTGGTAAAAATCTAGCGGTATTTTTATTTGTTTTAGAAATATATTTGAAAGCAGTTACTTTCTTTTCCAAGCGACTCATGATTGTATTTAACAATTCCGAACGAGTAAATGGCTTGGTAAGATAATCATCAGCACCCAAATTCATTCCTTTACGTAAATCAGCCTTAGCAGTTCTAGCTGTAAGAAAAACAAATGGAATGGTTGCTGTAACTGCTTGTAAATGTAGCTTTTTTAAAACTTCATAACCATCAAGATTTGGCATCATTAAGTCGCACAGAATTAAGTCTGGTACTTCAGAAATTGCTAAATCTATTCCTATTTTTCCGTCAGCAGCAGCTAGAGTTTCAAAACTTTCAGCTTCCAGTAAATCCAAAATATTTTCACGAACTGATTCTTCGTCTTCAATTACTAATATTTTAGTCATCGCGATAAAATTATTTTTGTTTTTTTTTATTATTTAATAATTGAAAATTAATGAGTAATGTTTAGATAAATAAACATTAATTAATCATCATATAAGATTTTATTTTACAAGAGGATGATTTGCGATCGCCATAGTAATTACACTTAAAACTATCTACCTACATTTTCTTTAGTTAATTATAAATATTGGCAAACATCTAAGAGTTATTACAGCAATGTTCTAAAGGAATTGTCACTGTAAACTTGGTTCCGACTCCAACCTCACTAGTGACGTTAATTTTGCCTTGGAGCATATCTAAACACTTTTTGACAATCGATAATCCTAATCCTGTACCTTGGATATTCCCTACATTTTGACATCTATGAAAAGCATCGAATAAAAATGGTAAATCTTCTGGGGGAATTCCGATACCTTTATCTTCAATTTCAAATATTAATTGTTGTTTTTGAGAAGAAACAGTAAAGTTAACAGCAGTTCCAGGTTGAGAATATTTAATTGCATTTGAAAGTAAGTTATTTAAAATATGTCCTAAAGTTCTTTCATCAACATTACCGATGATTTGAGTTTGATTAGTTATAAAGTTAATTTCTACATCTAGACGACCAACTTGATTTTTTCTCTGGTTAATTTGTACATCTTCTACTAACTGCCGACTGTATTCAACTAAATCGATCTCAATTGGATTGCAATCAAGTTTTTCCGCTTCTGCTTTACCGAAAAATAACACATCATTCAACAAATTAGTCATGTGCTTGACTGCTGTTGTTATGCGATTAAAATGCTTCAGTTGCTTTTCTTCTTCCCATTGATTGCGGTAGTTTTCTAGTAATTCTGATGAAGAAAGAATAGTACTTAAAGGAGTGCGAAATTCATGAGAAGTCATAGAAATAAAACGGGTTTTAAGTTCATTAAGTTCTTTTTCTTTCTCTAATGCTTGTTTGAAGTCTTCTTCAAGTTGTTTACGTTCGGTAATATCAATTCTATGACCAACAATTTCTAATGGATTATCGTTGTAATCTTTGACTAATTTTGATTGTTCATATATCCAAATATAGTTACCATTTTTGTGGAGAAAGCGATACTCGATAATTACTTTTTTGTGAGTAAATACTTTGGGTAATTCTGCAACAAATAATGATAAATCATCTGGATGAATGTGAGTTAGCCAAAAATTAGAATCTGACACAATTTCATCTGTTTGATAACCGATTACCTCAAAGATATTATCGCTGATAAAAGTTATACTATAATCTTCACAAAAATCACAAGTATAAATTACTCCCGTGTTTGAAAAGAGTAAATGCTTTAATTTTTCCTGTGTTAAAAACAGCGACATTTCTGCAAGCTTATGTTTAGTGATATCAGTTTGAATACATATGTAGTGAGTTAATTTATTCTTGTCATTAAAAATAGGAGAAAAATTAAGTTGATACCAATATTCGTTACCATCTTTACAGTAGTTACGTATAATTGGTGTAAATTCTTTGGAATAAAGCTCAGAGTCTAGTTTAGATAATTTATTTAGTTTATTTAGTTTATTTAGTTTATTTATTGCATGACTAATCTCTTGAATAAAATCGTTTGTTAGTCCTAATGCTTCCGATACACTATTACCACTCAAGCGCTCAAATTCAGCGTTACCATAAACAATCGGTTTAGAAGGTAATCTCAGATCAAAAATCGCTATCCCGTTATTACTAGCAGCGATTGCTTGATTTTTTAAGAGTAAACCTTTCTGCGCTTTAATTTCTTCGCTAATATTGGTGTTAATGCTGATCATGGCAATAATTTTGCCGGTAACATCTTCTACTGCATCAGTTCGTAAATGAGTATGGAAAACTTTACCATTACGGGATTTTATTTCTAATTCACTATGCCATGATTTTCCTTGTTTTATGGTTGCTAATAATTGTTGATATTTTGCTATGTTCTTCCAGATAAATGAGAATCCTCCTAATGCATTTAATTCTTCACGAGAATAGTTCAACATTTTACTAAAGCTGGAATTTATATAAATTACCTTACCTGCTAAATCTGTAATAAGAATGCCTTCACTACTACTTTCTAAAGCTTGTTGAAGGTAAAGTAAAGTTTCTAAATTTTCAACTTGGCTTTTTGATTCTGAATGTAAATTTCCCCATATCTTTTGATGATTTATATTCCTGAAATCTTCTGCTTCTCTAATTTTAAATTCGTCATCTTTGAGTAAAAAATTAGTAATTGTTTCAGGTGAAATACAACCGACTAATTGGTTTTTTTCATCTTCAATTACAATAGGTAGATTTTTAAATTTAATAAAAATATCCAATATGAATTTTATGTCTTGAACTTGATAATATCTCAGCTTGACTACTGAAGTATTCATTGCTTCAGTAATTTTACAGCTTCTTAAATTCATTTCCGATTCTACAACCCGTAAAACATCTTCCCAGGAAAACAACCCTACAACCTGCCAATTTTCCACTACCAAGACGTATGGTGCTGCTGGTTGATGTTTATTCATCAATGCGATGGTATCCCAAACTGTTGCCTCTGGTGTTACAGTTAGTGGAGTGTAGTCAATTAATTGTTCTAAGGGTCGTAGGGAAGAAACTGGAAAGGCAGCTTGCATAAGATAAATTTATTTGACTATAAGAAAAACGTTTGAATGAAATCTTGACAAAATACAAAACAATAGTTTTTGTCAGACCTCTTTTCATATTTTTGTCTCTCAGAGGTTAGAATAACTGGAGTATAAATACTGAAATTTTTATTTTTTGAAATACACGTTAAAGGTTAAAGGTTAAAGGTTAGAGGTTAAAGGTTAAAGGTTAAAGGTTAAAGGTTAATGTTGGGTAAATACAGAAGTCGGGTTTTTACGATGATTTTCTTGTGTAACAAATATTTGAGTTCAAAACCCGACTTCTTACCCTGCACAGGTTAAAGTTTAAAAGTCGCAAAAAAAACCGCAACCATTGCCGATCAAAATCAACATGATAGTTGCAGTTTAAATTGTTGGGTTACAAAAATTGGGCGTTGCTGAATCCAGCGATCAATTTTAAATAATGTAGAGACGTGATATATCACGTCTCCCAAGGTTTTGAAAATTCGCGTCTCCCAAGATTTTCAAAATTCGCGCAAAATTCGTTTCATACATCTTTTCAGCAACGCCAAAAATCGTAACAAAGCCTTGAACATCTATGCATTTTGCGGTTCAACCAAGTTCTCAATTCCTTGAATAACTTTGGCTGATTCGATTTTGTCCCCTTGCTTAATTTTTTCTAAAACTTCTTTACCTTTGGTGACATAACCAAACACCGAATAACGTCCATCTAATAAGTTACGCCCAGCGGGAGTGAGTTCGGCTTCAAATAGAAAGAAGAAAAACTGGGAAGAAGCCCCGTTAACTTCAGTTTCAGGACGAGCCATTGCTAACGCACCGTAAGAGGAAAAAGGTAAAACTGGCATTTCGGTGTACAGTCCAGCTTCTTCGAGTGTAATACCGTAAGTAGGCTGTTTATCACCTTCTACAAGTACTTCCAGCGGAATAGCACGATATTGCCCTGTTTTTGGGTCAATAAAACCTACATCTTTACCCGGCGGATCTCCAACTTGCAGTACATAGAAATCTTCCGCACGTAAAAATTCTAAACCATCGTAAAAACCCCGTTTAACCAAATCCACGAAATTTCCAGCAGTCACCGGAGCGCTATAACCATCTACAACAACTTCTAAGTCTCCTTGAGTCGTTTTTACGGATACCGTAGCGCGTCCTTTTAATTGGGGTAAGTTACTATATTCTGCGGGTACTTCATAAGGAAAACCCACCACCATCGATTCTTCAAGTTGTCCAACCAAATCTAAAAGCTTGGCTCGTTCGATCCAAGTTTGTTCCTTGTCTTTATTTTGCGCTACTTCTTGCAGCTTCTCTACACCAGTTTGCAGTTCGTTAATCCAAACCTTTGCTTGCTCTTGTTTTTCTTCTGGAACACTTGTCAGTAAGCTTTCTGGTTTACTTAGAACCCGTGAAGCAGTTTTTAAGTCATTTTTAATCGCTCCCCAGCGTCGATTAGCTCGTAGTTGGGTAGCAATATCTTCCAAACTTTTTTGCAATTTTCGCACAGGTTCATTTTCTATGGGAAGTGCATACCGTAATAAAGCTTTACCATCGGTAATTGCATTTCCTGCTGGTAGAGCAGCAATACTCGAAGAAGTCCATCCAGTTACACTTATTCCTAAAAATAGCGTTACCAGCATTAGTGTAATTAGACTACTCTTCAAACAAGATTTTAATAAGTTGAACATGGAATCTGATAATGCAACATCAATTTATTTGAGATTTTGTCGTAACATATGAATAATCTTCCCACAGTAGAGTCAGCTTCGGACGCTTCGCTACCTTACATCTTGCAACCGACGCATAATTAACTACATAATATAAATATAAATGTAAAATAAATAAAAATAAATATAAAATAAATATAAAATGAATTAATATTAAAATTAAAATTAAAAATTAAAATTAAAAATAACTAAACTATAAATGTAATATTTTTAGTCCACTTTAATGGACTTCTGCTATCAGACTGGGACTTACAGTCCCAGACAAGTAATACATAGATACCCTTGAACCATTAAAGTTTGTCAAACTGGAGCGGTTCTATGTTTAGAAAAGCTAAATTATTACAATAAAGTAAATAGGTAGGCGTAATTAAATATAAGATAAGACCTCACCCTCAATCCCTCTCCTTAGTAAGGAGAGGGAGCAGTACGGCAGGGTAAGGTTTTATATTTAATTTGATCCACTTACTTATTACTTGCGAATTATTATTGGAGTTTTAGAAAATCATCAATGAGCAAAGATAAAGACAAAGATAAAAAAAATCAAGGTTACAAAGTTATTGCTGACAACCGTCAAGCCCGTTTTTTATACGAAATTCTGGAAACCTACGAAGCGGGAATTCAGCTTACAGGAACCGAAGTCAAGTCTATCCGGGCTGGTAAAACTAATCTTCAAGATGGATATGCCTTAATTCGCGATCATGAAGCATGGCTGCTCAACGTACATATTTCACCTTACAATTTTAGCGGCGCGTACTTCAATCACGAACCGCGTCGCAGCCGTAAACTTCTACTTCATCGTGACGAAATTCGCAAATTGATCGGAAAGACTGAACAGGAAGGTTTGACTTTAGTACCTTTAAAAATGTATTTTAAAGGTGGTTGGGTAAAAGTTAGTATCGCTCTTGGTAGAGGTAAAAAGCTTCATGACAAGCGAGAAACCATCAAAAAACGTCAAGATCAGCGTGAAATGCAACGCGCAATGAAAAGTTATTAAATAGACATCTATCTCCGAAAAAGAATGTAGAGACGCGATGTATCGCGTCTTCACAAGGGTTGTAGTTTGCAGATATTTTTCTTCTAATTGTTTCTTTGTATATAGTGTAATTCGTCCTCCTCGTCGTCTTCATATTCTTCGTCATCGTCATCGTCATCGTCTTCATTTAACCACGTAATTTTCAATACCGAAAGCGCTGTTTTTAAACGCTCTTTATCGGCTGGATTAAAATCAATATCTTTTGAAGTTAATGCCACCTCGACAAAATTAGCAGATGCCTTTGCGGCTTTATATAGTGCTTCGAGAGCTTCATTAAATAACTTTGAATCTGACATAGCGTTCCTGATACAACAATGGTGAGTAAACTGGGAATTCAACAAGCTTGATTAGTATTATAATTGAATAATCGAAAGTACAAATTCACCTTCATTTATTGCTTGATTTATCGAAACATCGTACACTAATCCATCAACAGTAGCAAAAATATCTACCGTCGTAGGTAATTTACCTTGTTTATTAAAACTAAGTATTTGATAAAGTTGTTCTCCTGCTTGTACTTCCTTACCAACTTCAATGATTGAGTTAATCATCCCCCCGACTGGTGCGTAATATTTTGTAACTTGACTTCTATTTTTAAAACTCATTTGATTATTCTTTTGTGGCAAATCATCTAATTTAAACTCTTTAGATAACACACCCTTTTGTTTTAAATAATTTTTTATACCTTTAACGCCTTTTGTCACTGAATCAGGAATCATTGTCATTCCCTTGCCAAGTTCGAGTGTCCAAGCTTCCACATCAAATTTAACGGTTCTACCCAACTGCAAAAAACATTCTTCTAGGGCTAACCAAGGTTTAATAAAAGCTTCATCAAAAGCATCTCCGTCATACTCATCTAATAAAATACCAAAATCTAGTAGAAAATATTTAGCGCTTTCCTGGCGATTGCGAAAGTAATAAAGATAATTTAAGCCTTGATTTGTCGAACTGTGGATATCAATTAAATAGTCTGCATCTAAACTTAGAGATTGCAATTTGTAGCGAAATTTTTCAGTATATGGCACTCCATTAGCAGAATTAATCTGTTCTGAAAGTTTAACAAATTCTTGTTTAATTGCACTCAGAAAATTATTTTTAATCTCCTCTGTATCCAAATCAAGCTGAGATTTCGCGAATGCTAATAATTGATTTTCTCCGTGATTGCTAATTTTAGATATATCCTTTTCATAATCCCAAAAAATACGGTTCCAATCTTTTGCTTCATAAACACAGTATCTACCAGAAGAAAAATTATGAGAACGTTGATTAGTTGCCATGGGATTACAAACTGGAAGCAGCCAAATTTCTCCAATTAAATCTGTATTATTTAACATCCATAAAAATTCAATCAATTGGTGAATCACAGCATTGCCGACTATTTCTGCACCATGAAGATTTGATTGGATATAAACTTTTTTACCCGCACCAGCACCGATAAATTTGTAAACTTGTAGCGACAAAACATCACCCGAAGCCATTTGACGCACAGGGATAGTAGAGATAATTGGGAGCATTATTAAAAAAGAGAATAGGGAAATAGGGAATCGCAAGAGAAGAAAATACTAATAATAATTAATTGCTAACTTTTAACCGATTTCTCAATTCCAAAAATCAGTAATAGAATACTCCATCTCCGCTAACATGATCCGTAACAGAGGTAAACTCAAACCAACTACGTTACTGTAACAACCTTCGATTTTTTCAACAAAAACAGAACCTTTTCCTTCCATTGCAAAAGCACCAGCACATTTTAAGGGTTCTTCAGTAGCTACATAAGTATCTATTTCTGTAACGCTTACTGAAGCAAAATAAACTTTTGTAACCTGATGCTTGACTAAATTACGTTTTTGTAGATTATCAATAAATACATGACCAGTAAAAAGTTCACCGCAGTTACCCCGCATCATCATCCAGCGTTGACGTGCTTCTTCTCGTGAGCCGGGTTTACCATGAATTTCGCCATTGATAGCCAAAACCGAATCGCAACCCATAACTAAAGCCGATTGAAAATTGGGTGCTACAGTTTGCGCTTTTCGTAAAGCCAGAGTTTCTACCAATTCTGCTGGATTTTCAATTTGAATTTGAGACTCATCAAAATCACTTGGACAAACAAAAGGTTGAATTCCCACATTTTGCAGTAGACGACGACGTGCAGTTGAAGCGGAAGCGAGAACAAAGGTTGGAGTACCCATATTTAGGAAAAGTTAGGAGTTATGAATTAGGAGTTAAGAGTTAAGAGTTAAGAGTTAAAAATTTCACTCTCTTAATACTTAATCTCTAATTGATAATCGATTAATCCACGCGGAAAGAACCTACAGAATCTTGAATCATCCGTTTCATGCGATTCCAACGTCTTTCGGGTACTGAAGCATTGAAAGTAAATAATTTACCACGGCTAACGGCAACACTCGCAAGATTGTGACGCTCTCGTTTGTTGGGAAATTTCACCAAAAACTCTAATAAATAGTAAGCTTTACCATCTTCGCCTACTTTCTGCTCGGCGTTAACTAATTCTGCTGTACGATTAGAACCTTCGGGAGCAAGCGCATTTTTTCCCAATTTATATCCTACTTCTGTCGGTGTACCTAATTCCGCTAAAGTTTTACCTGATGCAACTGGACTAATCACCACAGAAACATTTTCAGTTGTTTCGATGATATCGTGAAAAACAACATCCGGACCATTGCCTACCTTTACTTCCACCCAGCCGGTAGGATATAAGAATTGATAGCCATCGGTTGAGTCTATATAACTATTAAGTGCAGCAGCACTGGCTGTACTAATATTAGTTAGACACAAGCTAAATACTAAGAATAAACTAACTAAAATTCGTTTCCACATTTGCTTTGGTTCCTTTGGGCTGGAAATAATGCGTAATCATAAGGGTAAATTCTCGTTTTATTGTCCCACGTATGTTGACAACTTACGAAGTACGCTGGTTTTATTCGGGTAATATTCCCGAAAATGTTGAATCTTGGTTTAAGCAGAATTGTCTTTTATCACCCATAAAAGTACCAGAAAAACGCCAAGATGTGTATCTTTACACTCCAAAATGCGATTATTTAGGGATTAAGTTACGTCAAGGAGCCTTAGAAATAAAATGGCGTTATCCCGACTCGAATCTAATAAATTTTGGTTCTTTAGTAGAAGGTAATCTGGAAAAATGGAAAAAGTGGCGATGTTTGGATTCTACTGAAGAAACTTTTCAACTTGCTCAAATTGGCGATAATCCTATATGGGTAAGAGTCGCAAAAGTTCGTTATTCGCAACTTTATCAAGTCACTGCCAATACAGCAGAACCTGTTTCTACTAATAGCGATACTGATACTGATATAGATAACGGTTGTAGTTTAGAACTTACTAATACAGAAATTAATGGTAATAGCTGGTGGAGTATCGCTTTAGAAGCTTTTGGAGAAGATTGTCATTTAAAGAATAATCTTCAGGTAACGGCTGATTTTGTATTTCGTAATTACGATAGTTTTCCCTTACAAGCAAAGAATTCTTACGGTTATCCAAGTTTATTGGAATTAGCTGTTTCAGCGTTCAATAATATTTTTGAGTAATTTCATATTGAAAATTTGAATATACAAATTAAACGCTTTTTAGCTTAGCTACGAGCGAGCTAGAAGCTCGCACTACAACAATAATCCCGCTTGAGGTTACAGGAAGCACCGTGCAGTTGACGATTATCATTAGGGAGCTTTCCTTGCACTCTCATCAGTCTTTAAGTCGTCAATTTCTGTTCTTAGTTATTCATTGACGAATGTCTACCCAAAACAGCCATATCTTCGGCATCCAATTCTACAGGTATACCGCTGCGAATTAATTCAGCAAAATCTTCATTGGGAACCATAATAGTTAAAGTGTATAAACGTCCCGAACCTGTATTTTCGATAATATGAGTACCAGTAGCAGGAACCAGTAAACTATCCCCCGCTTTAATTTTTACAGTTTACCATCACAAGTTGCTTCACCTTCCCCTTTAAGGATAAAAAACATTTCCAAAGCGAATAAATGACGATTAGGGGGAGTCTTGCCACCCACATCGAAAATCTCCACACAACAAGTTAACGACGAATTGGCCATCGCCGGGTCAAAAACAATCGCCAAACGGTTAGAATCATTAGGGCTAATACGATAAGCTTGATAATCAGATGGAGATTTAATAACCGGAATTACACAACTGTTAATCATTTTTGGTTAGTGGTTAGTTGATAGTGGATAGTTGACAGTTGACAGTTGACAGTTCTTATTTATTTATTTATTTCTCCCCATCCCCTTATTCCCCTATCCCTTCAATAGCATCAAAAATTGCTTGTGAACTTGTAATAAAACCAAACAATTGTTTCACGTTATAAAGGGTTGCTAACCAGCAATATTCTGGGGAAGTTGTAGCTGTACAGTCTTTGATAAAAATACAGTCGTATCCTAAAAAATTGGCATCTTGTAAGGTACAGAGAACGCATTGGTCGGCATTAACACCGGCAAAAAATAATGTTGTTTTACCTAAATTTCTTAAAATACTCTCTAATGGAGTGTCCCAAAACCCACTCATCCTAAACTTATCTACGTAAATATCTTGAGGAAGTTGTTTTAATTCATCCACAACTGCTGCTGACCAACTATTTTTTGTCAAAACTTTAGCATTTTGAGCAGGTAAAGCATCTCCCAAACCGACACCTTCACCAGTAGGATTGTAAACGTGACGTAAACCTGCACTAATATTTAGTAAATCGGGACGATTTCCCCAATTGAGCCATATTACAGGTACATTTTGCGATCGCAATACAGTCAGCAAATTTTGTAAAGGTTGAATTGGTTGACGTGCAGGTGTTATATCTACTCCGATATGAGCTAACCAACCGTCAGGATGACAAAAATCGTTTTGCATATCGATAACGATAATAGCGGATTTTGCTAAATCGAAGCGCACATTTTTGGTTTCTGTGGCTACAATAACGGGTTGTGGATCGACGGGAGGACGAGTAATATCTGCGATAGTATCATTTACCATCCAAGCATTTGGTGCAACTCCCAGGGTTCGTAATGGTTTTATCATTGATAGTTGATAGTTGACAGTGGACAGTGGACAGTGGACAGTTGACAGTTGACCTTTAACCTTTAACCTCTAACCTTTGACCTCTAACCTTTGACCTCTAACCTTTAACCTCTAACCTTTTATTATTAAGGATAAAATCGTGAACTTTACAATTCAAAATGTTTTAATTCCAATTGAAGATGATTACGCTACGGTTGATGTACAAATTAAGGATGGAAAAATAGCAGCTATTTCTTCTAATTTAGATGTAATCGGCGCAGCTATTGATGGTACAAATAAGTTACTGTTACCGGGATTTGTCAACGCTCACACTCACTCTTCGGAAATGTGGCAGCGGGGGATAATGTCGATTTATCCTTTAGAATTATGGTTGGCGGAACTTTATGATTTTGCACCCCTCGATACAGAACAAGTTTATCTTAGCGCTTTGGGGACTGCGGTAGAAACTTTATTATCGGGTGGTACGAGTGTAGTTGATCATTTAGTTTTGATTCCTGGTAAGGAGCTTGAAACGATTAACGTTGCAGTTGAAGCTTACCGAAAAGTTGGGATTCGAGCAATTGTAGCACCTTTAATTCAAGATCAATCGCTGACTGCTGGGATGCCTTCGGGTGAATCGGATGTAATTCATGAGGATTATTTTCGCTCAACTCAAGCAACATTGGAAATCATGGAATCAGCAATAAATCAATTTCATCAACCGGATGAAGGGGTTTATATAGCTTTAGCACCGACGGGGATTCAACTTTGCAGCGATGCTTTATTTCAAGGATGTATTGAGTTAAGCGATAAATACAATCTTTGTCGTCATTCCCATTTATTGGAAACCAAAGCTCAGGAAAAGTTAGCGAAAGAAAAATACGGTTGTACGGCTGTTGAACATTTACATGAAATTGGTTATTTAAATCATCGCACTTCTTTAGCTCATTGCGTTCATTTAACCGATCAAGATATTAATATTTTGGCACAAACTCAATCTACAGTAGTTCATAATCCCTTGAGTAATTTACGTTTGGGAAGTGGAATTGCACCGATTTTAAAATATCGTCAAGCTGGGGTAAATGTATCTTTTGGTTGCGATGGTGCATCAAGTAATGATTCTCAAGATTTATTAGAAGCGATTAAAATTGGTTCGATTTTACATAATGTTACTGATTTAGATTATCAGCATTGGATTACACCCAGAGAATCAATCGAAATGGCATCTTTAGGTGGTGCAAAAGGACTTAATTTAGGAGAAGAAATTGGTTCTTTGACTGTAGGTAAAAAAGCTGATTTAGTTATGTACGATTTAACTAGTTTATCATTATTACCGCGTACCGATCCAGTAGGTTTATTAGTATTAGGAAGACCTACAAATGTAGTCGATAGTGTTTGGGTAAATGGAAAGCAAATAGTAGCTGATGGGAAAGTTAAAAATATCGACGTTGATAGCTTGCGACAAGAATTATTTAAACATAGTCAATGGCAAACCAAGCGTAAATCAAAAACTGTCAAAGAGATTGAAGCGCATTATCGGAAAGTGATGGAATTGTAAATTACTTAGCAGTTGATTGCGGCAAGTATGCCATTTTTGAAAGATAAATATATTGTGGGGACTATACAGTTCCCTATTTACATAGTATTTTTACGGTTACTTGATAGTCTAGTATAAAATATACAGCTTATCAAGTCTTGATTTTAAATAGCCCTTTTTAATTTAATAAATGATAACTTTTCCCTTTCATACAAGGAATAGAGGATTTTTAACTCTCATATTTAAGATGAATTTTAGTTAAAGATAGTTGATACGTATTTTTTTTAACTAGAAAAATTATACAGTTAATAAATGTCAGTTTAATTTCTCATTAGCTGATTAAAATCCTGTTCCCTGTGATTGCTGCTAGTAGTCTATTTCATTAAATTTAAATGTTTGTAGTTGGGATGCCCGCCCTTGACTTGAGCGATAAAAAGCTGTTAAGTAGCAACCTCTCAAAACTAATGATAAAGATGCTTATTATGAGCGATTGAGTATATTTTTCAATCGTCAATCAGTCTGGTGAAAAAGGCTGGAATTTTAGTCTTTTAAAAATATCACATTTTTTATAAATGTGCTTATTTTAAGCAGCTCGAACCTTCGAGTACAGATATGCCTGCGAAAAAATAACCTCAGTAAAAAGGACAAAAGAAAATGGATTTCGATTTTACTCTTCCTGGGTTTCCTTCAAATCCAGGAGAAGAACCGTTCGAGTTGAATCTTCCTGATGAATTCACGGTAAGTGAGGTAGAGTTAGTTGGAGATCAAAATGGCGGATTTGAGACTGGAGACTTCACCGCTTGGGGAACTATCGGTGATGCTAGTATCCAAAGCGCTGAATTTGGTGCTATTCCCACTCAGGGTGATTTCCAAGCTTTGCTAACCACAGGTTTTGGTTCAGTTAGTGATAATACCCTAGAAAGCTTCTTAGAATTGAATTCTGGAGATATAGACGGTATCGGTAACGGAGATGCTACAGAAGGTTCAGCCTTGCAGAAAACAATTACTGTGGAAGCTGGGGATGTTTTGAGCTTTGATTTTAACTTCCTGACTAATGAATTCACACCCACATTCTTTAATGATTTTGCCTTTGTTTCTATCACTTCCAATACATTATCCGAATTAGCTGACACCAACAGTTTCTTTGAGTTATCCCCCACAGTCTTCTCTGAAGAGACAGACTACGATAATTTCACCTTTAAATTCTCCGAAGCTGGCACCTATACAGTAGGTATCGGAGTAGTAGATTTACAAGACACTGCTGTTGACTCTGGATTGCTAGTAGACGATTTTAAAATTGTTTCAGCTTCGCAGGCAATTTTGGGAACAGACGAAAGTGAGTCCCTTTTTGGCACAGTCGGCGATGATACTATCTTCGGTAAAGGAGGCAATGACCAAATCTTCGGCAGCGAGGGTATGAATACTCTTTACGGTGGTGCTGGAGATGACACCATGTATGGTGGTTCTCAAGCTGATACTATCTATGGTGGCTCTGGTAATGACGCTATTTTCGCTGCTGAAGGTGAAAATATTGTATTCGGCGGTGCTGGAGATGACACTATGTATGGTGGTTCTCAAACCGATGAGATGTATGGTGGTGCTGGTAATGACCTGATTTTTGCTGCTGAAGGCGACAATATCGTATTTGGCGGTGCTGGTGATGATACGATTTACACTGGCTCTGGTAACGATAAAATTGTTGGTGGTTTTGGCAACGATACCATCTGGCTTGGTGGTGGTCAGGATATAGTTGTTTTAGAAACAGGTATGGGAATTGATACGATAAACAACTTCCAGTTGGGTCAAACTACCTTTGATGTTTCTGGTAATCTCAACGATCTTTCAATTGTTGATGGTGCAAATGGTGCTGAAATTTCTCAGTTTGGAGAGCTTCTAGCTGTTGTCAGTTGGCAATCAGCTAGCACCTTCATCGATAATATCAATACCGTGTTTGTGTAATCCCATCAAAACCTATGGTATTTTGATTCAATTCTGGCTTACTTGAATCAAACACATTATATGTCCTAAATGTTACAGCATTACATTTAGGACATATGATAGTAGAAAAAAATATTTTTATTAGGACTTACGTTACATAAACCAGGTTTCTGGCTTCACATACGTAAGTTTTGTATTTATAACTATCGAACTTTGACTTTAGTGGTGCCTACTTACTTAACTGATAATTGATTATGGAACGTTTGATATCGTTGCTGGGAATTTTTGCATTTGTGGGGATTTCTTATGGTTTGTCTGTGAATCGTCGCGCTATCCAGTGGATTCCGGTACTGTGGGGAATTGCTTTACAGTTGATTTTCGGGGTATTAATTCTCAGAACAAAACCTGGTTTTGTGGTATTCAAATTTCTTGGAGATATAGTTAGTCAATTTCTCAACTATTCCGATGCAGGAGCAAAGTTCGTTTTTGGTGACAACTTTGAAGAACACTACATTGCTTTCAAAGTACTACCAACTATCATCTTTTTCTCTTCCTTTATCACCATTTTGTACCACTACGGTATTTTGCAAAAAGTAGTACAAATCGTCGCAGCAGTGATGATGAAAACCATGAAAACATCGGGTTCTGAATCTTTGAGTGCAGCTGCAAATATCTTTGTCGGACAAAGTGAAGCACCTTTGTTAATCAAACCCTATGTAGCAACTATGACTCGTTCCGAATTACACGCCATTATGACGGGAGGATTTGCTACCATCGCAGGTGGGGTAATGGCTGCTTATATTTCTTTTGGGGTGTCAGCAGAACATTTAATCGCCGCTTCCGTAATGTCTGCACCCGCTGCATTAGCTGTTTCTAAATTACTTTATCCCGAAACCGAAGATTCTCCCACCGCAGGTAAAGTAAAAATCCAGGTAGAAAGCTGTTACTCCAACGTGATTGATGCAGCTGCAACTGGTGCTAGTGAAGGAATGAAATTGGCTTTAAATGTCGCTGCGATGTTGATTGCGTTTTGGGATTATTAGCCTTAGTAAACGGTATTTTGGGTTATGTTGGTTCACAAACTGGTTTACCACAACTATCATTAGAGTGGATATTTTCTTACCTACTCGCTCCCCTAGCTTGGTTGATGGGTGTACCCTGGGCAGATTGCGGACAAGTGGGGATATTGCTGGGTAAAAAGACGATTTTAAACGAATTTATCGCCTATCAAGACTTACAAAAATGGTAACAGACGCGGCAATTTCGGAAAGAGCGAGAATAATTGCTACCTATGCCCTCTGTGGATTTTCTAATATTGGTTCCATCGGTATTCAAATTGGTGGCATCGGCGCGATCGCACCGAATCGTCAAGCAGATTTAGCACAAATGGGGATTAGAGCAATGGTTGGTGGTGCGATCGCCTGTTTTATGACAGCTTGTATTGCGGGGATGTTGTTGTAGAGTTAGGAGTTAGTACCACCGGAGTTAGGAATTGTAGAGACGTAGCATTGCTACGTCTGTACCGGAGTTAGGAATTGTAGAGACGTAGCATTGCTACGTCTGTACCGGAGTTAGGAGTAAAAAGTAAAAAGTAACAAGTAACAAGTTTGGGTTAGACACGAATACAAAAAAATTGAATTGACAACGCGAATTTATATTCTCGTGTCGTAACCCAACATCAAGATTGTGAAAAAAATATTTTAATTTAACTCTTAATTTTTACTACCCAAATTCTCGATTCCTAATTCCCTAAATTAATGTTGGGTTACGGCGAAAAAATAAATTTCTCGTTGAAAAGCATAATTTATCTTTCGCCGTGAAGCCAACCTACTATAGAAAATTTCAGTTGAGTCCAATACACTAAAACCTCACCCCTTCCCCTCTCCTTAGCAAGGAGAGGGGTTAAGAGGGCGGGGGTGAGGTAAAATTTGTATTGCACCCAAGTAAAAACCGCTATAATTCAAAAGATTTTGAAATTCAATCCAAAATCTAAAATCCAAAATTACTTAGGTCCCATTCCTACTTTACCTGCATAAACGGCACTATCTCCTAATTCATCTTCAATTCTTAATAAGCGATTATACTTAGCTACTCGTTCACTACGACACAACGAACCTGTTTTAATTTGTCCGGCGCGAGTAGCTACAGCTAAGTCAGCAATTGTGGTATCTTCGGTTTCACCGGAACGATGGCTGATTACGGAACGGAAACCGTTACGAGTGGCTAAGTCAATGGTTTGCAAGGTTTCTGTTAAAGAACCAATTTGATTGAGTTTGATCAAAATTGAGTTACCTGCTTTTTGCTCAATACCTTTTTGCAAGCGTTGAACGTTGGTAACAAATAAGTCATCACCAACTAACTGGACATGAGAACCCAATTTCTCAGTAAGTAATTGCCAATTCTGCCAGTCTTCTTCATGTAAACCATCTTCAATTGAGATGATGGGATATTGGTTTACCAATTGTGCCATGTAATCAATAAATTCAACGGGGGAATGAGGTTTACCGTCGTAAACATATTGTCCATCTTTGTAAAATTCGCTGGCTGCGACATCCAAAGCTAAAGCAACTTGTTCACCTGGTTTGTAACCGGCTTTTTCAATTGCTGCAACTAATAATTCTAAAGCAACTTGATTTGATTCCAAATTCGGAGCAAAGCCACCTTCATCACCAACCCCAGTTAATACACCTTTTTCAGCCAAAACACCGCTCAAAGTCGCGAACACTTCCGCACCCCAACGCAAAGCTTCGCGGAACGAAGATGCACCGATAGGCACTATCATAAATTCTTGGAAATCAACGTTATTTGCAGCGTGTGCGCCACCGTTAATTACGTTCATCAATGGTACGGGTAATAAATTTGCCAAAGGTCCGCCTAAGTAACGATATAGGGGAAGCCCTAAAGATTCAGCACTTGCTTTTGCAGCAGCCAGAGAAATCCCTAAAATTGCATTAGCACCCAAATTGGATTTATTTTGAGAACCATCAAGAGCAATCATCATTTATCAAGCTGTTCTTGATTGAGAGCATCCATATCCAACAGCTTTGGTGCTAGCGTCTCATTCACGTTCTGCACCGCCTTGAGGACACCTTTACCGCCATAACGGCTTTTATCTCCATCGCGCAATTCATGGGCTTCAAAAGTCCCTGTAGAAGCGCCACTGGGAACCTGTGCTAACCCGACAACACCATTGAACAAATGTACCTCAGCTTCAATAGTTGGTCTACCACGTGAATCAAGAATTTCGCGGGCGACAATCGCTTCAATAGTAGTATCCATCATCTGTTTGGGTTCCTTTGTATGAATGAGTTATAACTATTTTCTTTCAAGTTAGGAGTCGTAACTCCCATCGTTAGAATAGAGGTTTACGCGACTATCTAAGCGGAGATTTCAAAAAAATTCTAGTAGTTTAGGGAATATTTAAGAGTTAGGAGTTAGGAGTTAGGAGTTAGGAGTTAGGAGTTAGGAGTTAGGAGTTAGGAGTTAGGA
>JAAUSO010000348.1 GCA_012033205.1 Richelia sp. SL_2_1
CAACTATAATTACGCTTCAGCCAGAATTAATTGCAACTGAACCAGGATTAATTGCAACCAGCCTGCAATCATCCGTTTTCGACCCAGGATTAATTGCAACTAACCGAAAGTCGCTTCAAATGGGAGGTAAAGCAGTTCTGTCAAAAAAACGCTTCAACTTTACAAAAATATATTTCAATTTGAACCAGAATTAATTGCAACTATAAAGGGAAAAGAAACGGTCGTTTTTTTTACCTTTCAGCAGCACCCAAGTTGGTCCCCCTAAAACGGAGTCAAGTTTAGTAACGAAACTCGGTAATTATATCAAAGGCAATATATGCTTTGTTGTAACGAGTTTTTTTACTTGTTGGGGGTTCAAAGTATGTTGATAGGCTATGCCCGAATTTCAACTGATGACCAGAATCTAGACTTGCAATTGGACGCTTTGAAGCAAGCTGGTTGTGAGAAAATTTACTCCGACCGTATTAGCGGAGCAAAAACCCTTCGTAAAGGACTCGGACTAGCATTGGAGGTAGCGCGGACTGGTGATGTTTTGGTGGTATGGCGGTTAGACCGTTTGGGAAGGTCGCTTAAAGACCTAATCGAAACAATGGAAACCTTAGACAAGCAAGGAATTGGACTTTCTAGTTTGCAAGAATCTATCACTACTACAAACAACAGTGGTAAATTGATTTTCCATTTATTTGGCGCATTAGCAGAATTTGAGCGCAATTTAATTCGCGAACGCACCAATGCTGGACTTGTGGCAGCGCGAGCGCGTGGTCATAGAGGAGGCAGACCAAAAGCCCTTGACCCAGCCAAACGCCAACTAGCAGTAAAGCTTTATACCGAAAAACAACACAGCATTATTGAAATATGTAAGTTAATGGGAATTTCCAAACCGACGCTCTACAACTACATTGCAGAAGTAAATAACTAACATGGCACATAAGCAAATTCCTGTAGAGGCACTGATTAATTTACGCCACCGCCTCGACGGATTGCCTAGTCGTTGCCAAGAACGTCGAATTCTCATTGAAGAAACAGCAGCATTGTACGGTGTTTCAACTGATACTTTGTATCGGGCTTTGCGTAATTCATCACGTCCCAAATCTATCAACCGCTCAGATAGTGGGGTACCCAGAAAGCTCTCACCAAGCGAGATGGAACGTTATTGCGAAGTCATCGCCGCGATGAAAATCCGTACCAGTAATAAAAAAGGGCGGCATATCTCCACAGTACGGGCGATTGAACTGTTAGAAGAGTTTGGGATGGATACACCGTCAGGTTTTATACAACCGCCCAAAGGTGTTTTAACTAGAAGTACTGTCAATTATTACTTGAAAATCTGGGGGTATGACCAAGAACGCATGACTAGGCAACCGCCCTCTGTGCGTTTTCAAGCTACTCACAGCAACGAATGTTGGCATTTCGACCTTAGCCCATCCGATTTAAAACACGTAAAACAGCCATCATGGGTGGAAGCCGGTAGAGGTAATCCGCTGCTGATGCTGTACAGCATTGTTGATGACCGTAGTGGTGTATGTTACCAAGAATACCACTGTGTTTACGGGGAGGATGTCGAAGCTGCATTGCGTTTCTTATTTAATGCCATGACGGCGAAAAGAACCGATGGATTTCCCTTTCATGGGATTCCAGAGATGATTTACACCGATAACGGACCGATTGCTAAAAGCCATGTATTTCAAAATGTAATGGATTGCTTGAGAATCAAGCTGGCTAAGCATATGCCTGCGGGTAAGGATGGTCGTCGGGTAACAGCTCGCTCCAAAGGTAAGGTAGAAAGACCTTTTCGGACGGTTAAAGAAGCTCACGAGACTCTGTATCACTTCCACGAACCGGAAAGCGATGCTGAAGCTAACTTGTGGTTGCGCCAGTATTTATTGCACTACAACGACAAACCACACCGCATAGAGCCGCATTCGCGGATAGAAGATTGGTTGCGAAATATACCTGTATCTGGCTTACGTTCAATGTGTAGTTGGGAGCGATTCTGTACCTTTGCCCGCGAACCACAACGAAGAAAAGTGGGTGGAGATGCCAGGGTTTCGGTAGAGGGAGTGGCTTATCAGGTCGAACCTGACCTAGCAGGAGAAACCGTAGTGTTGTGGTGGGGTTTGTTTGATAACGAACTGTACGTAGAAAAGGACGACCAACGCTACGGACCATTTTACCCAGTCGATGGTCCCATTCCCCTACACCGCTACCGTAAACACAAGAAAACTAAAACCGAAGAACGGGCGGATAAAATTGCCGATTTAGCTAAAAGGTTGGGCTTGCCACGAACTGCCTTGGACAAAAATGCGGATTTACAATTTTTAGTAGATAAATACAAGAAATTAGAGCCAACTGTCACGCCTTTTTACGACCCAGACCCATACCAAGAATTTACTTATCCCACTGTATTGTTCGCGAAAGTAGCGATTTCTGATTATTTAGCTAAACCTTTGGCTAAATTATCTACCGAACAATTGGCATTTATTGATGCATTGCTAGCTGAGACTTTAAATAAAAAATGATTATTGAACGAGTGCGGCAGTATTTCCACTCGAATAAAGGAGGTGAGCAAAATGCTCACTGAAGTCATGGAACATTTTGGCTTGGTTAAGGAGTTTCCCAAAGCCGGGTACTACGAGACAGAACACCAAAAACAGATGTTCAAAGACATAAAAGTCGCAATAACCAAAGGGAAGTTGGTCGCCATAACCGGAATTATTGGTTGTGGCAAGACGACGACTTTGCGACGTTTGTTTGAGGTTTTGGAAAAGGAAGGCAATATTCTGGTTTCAAAATCGCTTTCCGTAGATAAAGACCGAGCGACGCTACAAACACTTATTTCTGCTTTGTTCTACGATTTATCAACAGATAAAGAAATAAAAATCCCCAACCAAGGTGAAAAAAGGGAACGAGAATTACGCGACTTGATTAGAAAAGGTAAAAAGCCCGTGGCGTTGTTTGTGGATGAAGCGCACGACCTTCACTACAGCACCTTGACGGGACTTAAACGTTTAATTGAAGTAGTTGAAGATGGTGGTGGCACGCTTTCGGTGGTGTTGGCGGGTCATCCCAAACTAAAAAATGATTTGCGCCGCCCAACGATGGAAGAAATTGGGTATCGGGCAACGGTCTTCTCCTTGGAGGGTATTGTTGGCAATCAGCGCTCCTATATTGAATGGCTGGTATCTGAATGTACTATGGCGGATATTCCTTGTGAAGAAATTTTAGAAGTAGAAGCTATTGAATTACTTGCTACCCGGTTAAGGACACCGCTACAAATCGAACAACATTTGACATTAGCTTTGGAAGCCGCATACCGAGTTGCAACAAAGCCTGTTACGGAGGTGATTATGGAATCAATTCTATCGAAGCAAATTGATGATTTGGAACCCACTCTCACAAGGCACGGCTATAACCTGAAGGGTTTGGCGGAACAGTTCAATGCCAAACCCGCTGAAATTAAATTGCTGTTTCGTGGGCAACTTGACCCCTGACTTTTCACGGGATGTGGAAAAGGTAGAAAAAGTTCGCGAGTAATAGTGGCGACCAACTATGTACTTGGCAGATTTCAGGTAAAGTCATGATGTGGATGTAGCTTGAGGGGGTGCAAACCAGATGAAGGT
>JAAUSO010000114.1:0-4278 GCA_012033205.1 Richelia sp. SL_2_1
AAGGACATACGTCTCGCTCGCTATTTCCCCCCTCTTCCCTCTGTTCCCTGTGTTCCCTCTCTCTCCATATTTTTTTGTAATTTAGGTGAAACATTATTGCTAAAGTAACGGACAATTAGATCAAAAAATCGTCATACTTAAAGAGGGAGATTTCAAGTACTACTCCCTGTAGTTAGAGGCGTGAAGTTAAAAAAGCAGATATGAAACGTAATAAATATAGTAGTAGGTCAACTAATACCTCTCCTAAAAGCTCTAATTTTGGCTCCTCAGTATTTAATTTCACAACTATTGCCATTCTGGGAGGCATATTTATTCTAGGTATTGGTATTGGTATCGCTTTTAGTTCCACAGCAACTTTTTCACCATCGAATGTTGCTTCTCGTGATTATATTGATCAAAAAGCACCAAATCCAGAGGTTTGCGTACAGTATGGAGCCAGTGCAATGGTTATGGATACGAGATTATTTGTAACTCTAAACCCGTTTAATGTTTATGTTGGTCAACCCAGTATGCGCCCTGGATGCGTTTTACGTCAAAGTAACTGGGAAATTTTAAGACAGAAAAACCTAGTAACATCAGATCAAATAAGAGATTGCAAAAATCGTTTAAATACTTTTGGGTTTACGGGTAGATTAGATAGTAAAGAGCTTGCTATTAACTGCATCTATCAAAATGATGCAGCGAAAAACTTCTTTAGTACAGAAGAAGGAGCGATAAATTTACCTGGAGAGACGGAAAGATTCTAGAAAGTTATGGCTAAGAAGTCGGGTTTTTGTGATTGTTTTGTGGAGTTACGGATGTTTTTCTAAAAAACCCGACTTCTGTGATTATTTTTGTTTCGTGGGGAAAGAAGTCGGGTTTTTATGACTTGTTTTGTGGGGCTATGGATATTAATCGTAAAAAACCGACTTCTGTGATTGCCGACTGCCGACTGCCTTTTTTTAAAGCATCAAATTATTGATTGGGATTGGGGAAAGGTTGCCCAAATTCAATTATTCCAGACTCTGGTGTGTTAATTACCGGAGAATTATATGGGGCTACTGGGAAAAGGGATGGAGGAGTACTGAAATTTCCTGACGGTGAAGGAAATGTTGCGGGTGGAAGAACTGGATTTTGGATTTGTGGAAATCGGTTGTTGTTTGTAATCGGTGGTACTGTTACAGTAGGTTGCTGGAAATATCCATTACTTCCGTTGTTAATAGGCGGTAATGTTGAGGGTGTAGCAAAAACAGGTTGTGTATTTACACTTGGAATATTTTGTGAAGGATTATACATTCCAGGAGGAAGATTACCTGGTGGTTGTGGAGATGGAAGAATCCCTGGTGGTTCTGGAGAGTAAGCACCCGGTGGTAAATCACCTCCTACTGATGAATATCCTGGTGGTAAAAAATTGTCATTACGAGCAATAAAAGGACGAAGCACCCAACGATTAGAATTTTGTGAAAGGGGTTGTAATTGTACTTGATTGCTGTCAAAAAAGGTTCCCGGTGCTAAATCCAGGACAATACGTGTTACATCTTCGTTTAGCTGAGAAACGCGAATTCTCTGAACTGCTCCATTATAGTTTTGTTCGGTAGGAACGTAACCTAATCTGGTATTAGGTAAATCTACGACTAAACGAGGAGGTTGAGACAAGTAAAAGTACTGAGGACGAGAGGGTGCTGAAAGAGAAATTTCTAGCTGCGAACCTAGGGGAGAAAATCGCCAATCTTCTAGTTTTCCAGTTGGTGCGGCAATACTGCTATTAGTATCAAGAGCAACTGCTGCATATAAGCTAAACAAGCCAACAGGAATTAATCTCTTACACCAAGAGACAAATTGTCTGTTCTTAAATTGCTTATCCATTATTTTTATCCCTTGTAGGTTAAGCCAGAGTAGGCGGCTTAATTGCTAATAGTTTAGTACAACATTGCCCAAATTTGTAAGAGTTAAAATCACAAAGATTCGGCGTTCCTCGGCATTATAAGTCGGGTTTCTTTTAGAAACCCGACTTTTAGACTTAAAGACAAAGAATCTTCATGCTTTTATCAAGATATTTCCGAAAATTCCTCGATGAAATTAATGAGACTCGTAAGTTATTTTTTTAACAATCTTAATTAAAATAATAGACTTATATGGCAGCTACAGTTCTCAATCCCGGTGATATCGCGATTGTTGGATATATCACCAATGGTTCTCCCGATTCCTTTTCTTTTGTTCCCTTAGTTGATTTAGATGCGGGTACTGAAATTTACTTTACCGATAACGGTTGGAAGAGTTCTGATTCTACTTTTAGAACTGGGGAGGGAGTAGTTAAATTTACTGCTAATAGCAATATTGCTGCTGGTACAGTTATTAATAGGGTAGATTCATCAAGTAATTTTACTTGGAATAATGTTTCTGGAAGTTTAAATTTAAATGCTTCTGGAGACCAAATAGCAGCATTTCAATCAACTAATTCAACTAATCCCCTATCTTCAGATTTTACAGCTATTTATCAAGTTGATAATACTGGTACTTTTGAAGATGCGACAACTACCGATACAGGTAGTGTAATTACTGGGTTATCCCAACAGGAAAATACAGCAGTTCTACTTAATGATATTGTTGCAAAGTATGCTGCTTTTGACTTCAATACTATACCTAATGGTACACGGGAAGAGTGGTTAGCAGCGATTAATAATCCTGAAAACTGGACTTTTTCAAGCACTGAAACCAGTTTACCAACAGGAAGCATTCAAGTTCTTCCTGAAATCAATAATAGCCTAGTTGTTACCAACACTAATGACAGTGGTGAAGGTTCTTTACGACAAGCAATTCAAAATGCGAACAATGTTGTAGGTGTAGATATAATCACCTTTGATGCTAGTTTGAGCGGACAAACCATTACTCTGACTAGCGGTGAATTACTCATAACAGATGCTATTACTATTGAGGGTTTAGGTGCGAATCAACTTACTATTAGTGGTAATAATGCATCCCGTGTTTTCAAAATCGATGATAGCAACGGTAATAATAAAATTAATGTCACTATCGAAGGATTAACTATTACAGGTGGAAAAACTACAGCAGGTGATGACAATAACGATGATGGTGCAGGTATTTGGAACCGAGAAAACCTGACTTTAAAAAATGTTGTAGTTCGTAATAACCAAGCTGCTGATGATGGTGGTGGTATTCGTAACGATGGCACTATAGCTATTATTAATAGTACTATTGCTGATAACACTTCCATCGGAACGAGTGATACTAGTGGTGGTGGTGGATTGATCAACACGATTCGAGCTTCAGCAACGGTTGTAAATAGTACCTTTAGTGGTAACACCGCGAAAAATGGTGGCGGTATTCGTAATGATGATAATCTAACTTTAATTAACAGTACTCTCAGTGGTAATACTGCATCTGAAAGTGGTGGTGGATTAGTTAATACAATTAATCCCAGCAATCCCTTCAATCCAGCATCAGGTGGTAAATCAACGATTAGTAATAGCACCATTACCAAAAATACAGCGAATTCTCTACTAGGAGCAGGTATTGCTAATGTTGGTGTTTTAAAAGTTAGCAACAGTATTATTGCGGGGAATAGTGGTAATGATGATATAAAAAATCAATTTGTTGTTTCTGGCTTGACTTTTACTGGTTTGAGTAATAGCAGTGGGAACAACCTTATCGGTAACGGGGATGGTATAAACGGCTTTATTACCAGCGACATTATTGGTACAATTGCTGCTCCAATCGATCCATTACTTAGTCCTCTACAAGATAATGGTGGTGCTACTCAAACTCATGCACTTTTAAGTGGTAGTCCAGCAATTAATGCAGGTAGTAATACTAACCTAGCTCTAGATACTTTTGATTTAAATGGAGATGGTAATACTACTGAGCTAATTCCTTTTGAGCAAAGAGGTGTGGGATTTGAGCGGATTGTTGAGAATACAGTTGATATTGGTGCCTATGAATATGTAACTCCAAACCAAGTAAATGGAACTTCTGGAAATGAGCGGCTCAGGGGAAGTTCTGAAGATGACATTATTGATGGAGGAGCGGGAAATGATTTTCTGTTGGGATTTGCTGGAAATGATACTTTAATTGGTGGTGCTGGAAACGATAATCTCTACGGTGGGGAAGGTAATGACTCGATTGACGGTGGAGATGGTATTGATACTCTACGAGAAACAGCAGATACCGATTTTACTCTTAGTGATGGTACTCTTCAAAGTACTGTTACAGGTACAGATACTTTTACCAATATTGAACGAGTTGTTTTAACTGGAGGAGATGGCGCGAATATAATCAATG
>JAAUSO010000114.1:4378-22433 GCA_012033205.1 Richelia sp. SL_2_1
ACTGGAGGAGATGGCGCGAATATAATCAATGCTTCTGGTTACGGTGGAAGTGCTTTCCTTTACGGTAGAGACGGTGATGATACTTTAATTGGTGGTGCTGGAAACGATAATCTCTACGGTGGGGAAGGTGATGACTCGATTGACGGTGGAGATGGTATTGATACTCTACGCGAAACAGCAGATACCGATTTTACTCTTAGTGATGGTACTCTTCAAAGTACTGTTACAGGTACAGATACTTTTACCAATATTGAACGAGTTGTTTTAACTGGAGGAGATGGCGCGAATATAATCAATGCTTCTGGTTACGGTGGAAGTGCTTTCCTTTACGGTAGAGACGGTGATGATACTTTAATTGGTGGTGCTGGAAACGATAATCTCTACGGTGGGGAAGCGAATGACACTTTAATTGGTGGCGGCGGTAACGATAGACTTTATGGTGAAGGTGGTAGCGATACTTTTGTTATCAGTTCGATTACAGGTAGGGATACCATCTACAATTTTGAAGACGGTGTTGATTTAATCGGTTTATCTGATGGTTTAACTTTCGAGGATTTGTTGTTTAAATCAAGTGGAAGTAATGGAAGTAATACGAATATTCTTCAAGGAAATCAAGTTTTAGCTACTTTAATTGGTATTGATATTAACTCGATTGATACAAGCAATTTTATCGTTTGGAACGATGGTAATTCTAGTAATAGTCCTGATTAATTTCTAAACAGTAATTCTACATTGTTCGTTGAATATTGAGACGTAGCAATGCTACGTCTCTACAAGTATATAGGTGTTTCACAAAAAGTATTTATAACCATTGTCCACCACGAAAACGCCAACGCACAAAAAGAATTCGCATTATACTTTGAGAAGTAATAAAAACTGCCAGCCAAACGATACTGTAGTGGAAGAAAACCCAAAATAAAGGTAATTCTTCTTTGGGAATAGGTGTTGGTAAAAATCCTAAAAATTTGACTCCACAAACTATAAATATAAATTCCCAAATACCAGTTAATAATTGGAAAAATGCTGGCCAATCTCTATCCCAACGATATTTTTGTATTTGGTCGTATAATATATCCCAACCTAAACCAAAAATAGCTACATAAAAAAGTATCCAAAAATAAATATTACTTTGCTCTGGACCAATCAAACCAATTGCAATGGTAGACTAACTAATACACCTACAGTTAAAAGTAATAATAAACGAGTTTGCCAACGACCAAATAAAGTTGGAGTCATACAATTTTGGATTTTAGATTTTGGATTTTGGATTGACAGTTAATAGTTGATAGTTGATAGTTGATAGTTGACAGTTGTTGGTTGATAGTTGATAGTTGATTCCCAACCTTTGACCTTTAACCTTTGACCTTTAACCTTTGACCTTTAACCTTTGACCTTTAACCTTTGACCTTTAACCTTTGACCTTTAACCTTTAACCTTTCTATGATGTTAAACGATAATATTCGCTAGAATTAAAATATCTCATAACTTCCCAATTGGTTACGTCTTCTAATAAGGTTTGATAACCTAATGTATTGGGATGAAGACCATCACTACTCAAACGCTTGACTCTCCAAGTTTCAGGATGCTCCATCCATTTGTCAAATATATCTAAATAAGGTATTTTTTGTTTTCGACAAGCTAGTTTTGTTGCTTCTTTGTAACGGTACTGATCATCGCGATTGTAGTACAAGCAGTTCAGAAAAGGCATTTTAAGCTCATCTACTGGTACCATACCTACAAATAACACAGGACAGAGTTTTTGCGCTTGTTGCAATAATGAAGCAAGTTGTTCTTCAAAACTGGCAAAATCCGTGTAATTTTTACCGTCAGGACGATTGACTCTGGCTGAATCATTTACCCCTACTGATAATATAATTATGTCAGGAACGCGGTTTCGTAACTCTCCCCGATGACGAAATTCAACTTCGAGTCTTTTGGCAACTTGTCCAATGCGATCGCCACGTACACCTAAATTATAAAGAACGTGTCCAGCACTTTCGGGTAACATCCAAGTTCGTCGCAATCTTTCAACCCAACCACCTCCGTCGGGATCTCCAAATCCGTAAACTAAACTGTCCCCCAGTGCGACAATCTTTAAAGGTTGATTGCTATTCGGTACTATAGATAGCTGCATTGAAGGAGCTACAAATGTTTGCATCTGCAAAGACTATATTTTATATTTTTCAAAGATTCTATACATTTCTACACCATTTCAGAATACTTTATCTAGGTTATTAAAAAGAAATTATAAATTTTTGCCATTTTTGTGAAGATAATGACTTTTTTGCTTAAAGTTTATGTAGCTCAAGTTAAGTACTTATTTTAATTATCTGTAATAATTTTGTCTAAAATAACTTTAGAAATGATTCTCAAAACAACTCTAAAAACAACTTGAAAAATAACTTGAATAAAAGTAAAATAATCGCGAGATCAGGCAACTTCAACTATAAAATTTGACTAAGTTCCATTAAGTATATACTGATAACACGTAGATTGTTAAGTATCCTAAAATAGAATAAAAAAGGCTCGATGGGTCAATCGAACCTTAAAAACGTCTTAAGTGGGATGTCAAGTGATTTCGTTGATTATTATCTCCATAAAAAAGTCTGATGTTCAAGTAAAATGAGCTACATTCAGTTTTTAATCAACAAGGATCAATTGTTATTGATCCGTAAAAAATAGCTAGTGGCTGGTTTTATAGTTAATTTTGAGATCAAAAGTAAACGCAGAGGAATACAAAGGAAGCGCGGAGGAACGCAGAGTTTTAACTCATATATTAAAACCTGACTTATATATACCTTCGAGGGGTAATGAATTTGAATTAAGGTGATTGATTTGTTACCCACTTCAACCATTGTCCGAAGGAAGTGATCGGATGTAAACGATGTACTCCGGGAGCGCGAGCAATTGCTAATCCATCTACAGCAGTTAAAGCGGAATATTGTAAACCCAGAAAGCTATCGACTGCTGCATAAGGACCACCCAAAGTCATCGCACCCGCAGCATATATTTTACCTTTGTCGTTACGCATTTCTACTAATTCAAAATCATTGGCTACAACCAACCTTGATAAATGATTCAAGGGCAAACTATAACGTTCAACTAAGTCTTCTAATAATGGACTTGCTTGGACTTTGGCATCTAATCCAGTAGCATCAACGATAAAATCTGCGTTGAGAGTCATTTGCCCAAAACCTTTTTCTTTGATGTTGGTAATAGTCCGATTTTGAGCATCGCGTTCCACACTTTCTACTTCGCCAAATTCTATTTTATACCAACCATCGCGCAAACCTTCTTCTGTAATCCGCTGCCAATCATGACGAACTGCGGTGGTTGTACCTCCCCAATCGGCTAACAAACGCTTACGCTCGTCAGGACTGGCTTTTTCTAACATTACCCGTAACTCACCACCCCAACAAGCCTTGGGCCAGTTAAAGGGCTGAAATTCAAAATGATTCTTTACCATCCGCTGGGTTTTACCAAATTTATTACCTTGTGGTTTTGGCGATCGCATTAAGTGCAAAACTGTAATATCGGGATTTTTCTTACGTGCTTCATAAAGCCGCTGAATGATGCGAGAAGCGACAATACCCCTTCCTCGAATTAATACCTTACCACCTTGACGTTCCAACTGTTCGTAAACGTGATGATGATCTTCATAAGCATTAACTACAGACTTAAAATCGCGATATCTCTCGCGATAAGCCTGCAAATCTGGTAAAAACTGAATCGCGGGATAACCCGTTGCTAAATGTAAAAAACGAGTTACATAAAAAGCATGATCACCTCTTCCTTTGGAATAAGCAACACAATATCTACCATCGTCGGTTTTACGAATCCCCCGAATTCTTCCATAACGATATATTTTCTCCCAACCGATACGACGAGCTTCCCTATCTATAGAATCAAAAACATTACCAGCACGGGGAGTATAAGTTTCAGCATAATCGGGTTCAGCAAATACTCTCCATAAATACTTTAACGAATTATTTAACCTTCCCTTACCAAAATCGTGCCAAGCTTCCCGTAAAGCATAACTTGGCCAACCCCAGATATTATCGGGACAAGAGTCAGAATTAGAACGCAATCTTTCATGCAGAGGTATTTGGGAATTCATGCACAATAACTTATACCGAGCGTATGGTTCCTTATCTAAACCCAAAGCAACTATTTTTTCATTTTTAACGCCATACAACCTAAGTAAATCTACCCAAATAAAGCTGCCTAAACCCGCTCCTAAAGTTAAATAATCAGTTTCATCCACAGGTAATCCGGTAGCATGAAGTGCTTGTACGGGAACCTTTTCCTCTTGAAAAATTGCTGGGGGAAAACTCGAACCCAGAGGTGTGGCTGCTGGTTGTGGAGGTAAAGTAGGGTCTGGTAAATTAGTATTGGGATTAAATTGAATAGTGGAATTAGTGGGTGTAGATATAGGTGTAGGTGTAGATATCGCTAAAGGTGTTGTATTTGTTGTATTTAAAGTAAAAGAAAGAGTTATTTCATAAGGACCAATTTTTAAAATATCGCCATTATTGATAATACTGCGTGTATGGCGATTGCCATTAACATAAACACCATTTACACTATTTTGGTCAATTACAACTAATTGATTTTGTTCCCAATCAATTAATCCATGATAACGAGAAACTTCGCTACTATTAAGTAGCATTCGTGAAACAGGTTTTCCGTTGAGTTGTATAGGCATTTGAGAGAATTCTCTACCAAAAGCAATTGGTACCCTCAAACTTGGTTGTCGTAATTCACCCGTGGCTGGTTCTTCCCAACTTAAATTAATGTGTAAGTTATTATTCATATATTTTTGACAGTGGACAGTTGACAGTTGACAGTGAACAGTTGACAGTTGACAGTAACGAATAACTAATAGTTAAAAAAATCGATTAAAACCTTTAACCTTTAACCTTTAACCTTTGACCTTTGACCTTTAACCTTTAACCTTTAACCTTATTTATTGAATATTATCTGGTGCGGCTAAAACACTTATTGCCGCAGCTAAAGAAGTACCGCACCAAGGACAACCAACTTGGATATGTTCAATGGAACATACTTTGTGACAATTAGGACACTGTAACCCATAAGAACTCTTTGGTAAAGGTGCAGTTGATGAAGGTGATTTTGAGGGTAAAACAGGGATTACAGGTTGATTATTTCTACTTGGTTTTGGTGGTTCCAAAATAGTTGCTGGGAAGCTATTAATTTGGGGAATATTAATATTAATAACTTTCAATTGCATTTGCCCCAAACAGATAATGCTACCTTCATTCAAAGGTACATCTCCTCGGATTAGTTGTTTTCCATCTACTAAGGGAGGATTTTTTTCTCTTAAATTGCGAATATAAAAGCGTTTTTGTTGAGAATTAAAATATATTTCAGCGTGCAAACCCGAAACAGTAGGATTACTCAAGACGATATCGCATCGCAAAGGGTCGCGACCGATACGGACAGTACTAGGGTTTTTACTAGGCTGCTGTTCGTAAATTATCTGAGTTTTTTGTTGACCTGCATCGTACCACTGTAAAGTTAGTGAATTCATGAATCTAACTATCTATGTAGCTCTTACTAAGCAACTTCAACTATTGTCTGTGAGATTCCTAACACGAGCAAGTATAAGCAATCAAGTATGCTAGAAAAATTTCAAATAAACTTCAAATTATGAACATAACCGTACTGCTGAGTAGTTGCAGCGTGCTTTTCCCTTGCTCAAATAACTTTAAATACTGGTAAAATTAAACTCTCTTTGCATTTTCCTTGTGTGATGCCGAAATTTGATGACCAATTACAAGCTATTTATGCCAGCGATCGCAAAATATGGCGGGAATGGTTGTCCAAGCATCATTCCACCTCTGTTGGTATATGGTTGATTTATTACAAAGTTAGAAGTGGCAAACCAAGTGTTGAATATAGCGAAGCGGTGAAAGAAGCATTATGTTTTGGCTGGATTGACAGTAAAGTAAAATCATTGGATGAAGAACGTTATCACCAGATTTTTACTCCCCGAAAACCCAAAAGCGTCTGGTCTAAATTAAATAAGCAATATATCGAAGAACTGATTGAGCAAGGTTTAATGACTCAAGCAGGTCTTGACAAGATCAACACTGCGAAACAAGATGGTTCGTGGAGTAGATTAGATCAGATTGAGGCATTAATCATTCCAATGGATTTAAAGCAAAGCTTAGAATTAAATCAAATAGCCAAACAGAATTTTGAGCTATTTAGCAACTCATCAAAGAAAAACATTCTATTCTGGATTTATAGTGCAAAACGTCCAGAAACGAGGTTGAAGAGAATTGAACAAACTGTAAGTTCAGCAGCAGAAAATAAAAATCCATTGACCAATTAAGCGGTAAGATATTTCTGAAGAACTTATACCTATGCCGTAATTTTGCATTGGAGCTAATTTTAACCGTTTCAAATGTTAAGTTGTTACAAATATGACAACTATTCCTTTCTTGCAATTCATTTTTCAGAAGCTAATTTATCAGCAATCCGAGTAGTTTCGGGTAAACGATATTTAGGAGTACAGCGCAATACATAATCGATGGCGGTTGGTAAACTGATGCGATGACCGCTAGAAACATATACTGGTTTTACATTGGCACGAGTACGTAAAACTGCCCCAATTGTTTCATTCTTATGTATTAAAGGCTGCCAACTTCCTTTGATTTGAGCAACTTCTTGATGTTTACCTATCAGTAATGATTTTGCTACACCAATTGTAGGCATATCAATAATTACACCTAAATGAGAAGCGATTCCTAATCTGCGAGGATGGGCAATTCCTTGACCGTCGCATAGAATAATATCTGGTATGGTATTTATTTGTTCTAAAGCGTCTAATACTGCCGGAATTTCCCGAAACGATAGAAAACCGGGAATATAAGGAAAGGTCGTATTACGTCTAGCTATACTTTGCTCTTGTAGCTGTAAATCAGGAAAACTCAACACTGCAACCGCAGCACGACTGATGGTTCCATTAGCTTCAAAACCCATATCGACACCAGCAACATATTTTACTGGTTCTGTAAATTTATCTTCAGTAAGAACTTCTTTTTGTAATTCTTCTTGGATGATTTTGGCTTCTGATGTAGTTAAATTCCAATCATGACGTTGTTTGATCTGCATATGTATTTAAATGGGGTACATCATTTGCATTACTCGCTTCAATTTTTAATTTAACGCTTTCTTTTGGAGAGATTTTGGGAAGTTGGCTGTATGACTTGATCTGACAATTGTTGATAAAGCTTCGGCTTTGGGGTTTTCAATTGTAATGCATCATCCATGTTGCCTAAAATGTGAGAAAACCGATGTATGAAAAGATATGGAAAGTAAATGGATTAGCCATAACGAAGTTCGCCTTTTCTCCGAATCTTTCGGTACTCCAGACGATCCACCAATTTTATTAATCATGGGAGCGATGGCTTCAGGCGTGTGGTGGGCGGAAGATTTCTGCTGCCAATTGGCTACTCTGGGTAGCTATGTAATTCGCTACGATCACCGAGATACAGGGCGCTCAACAAGCTACGAACCAGGTCATATTGATTATTCCGTTGAAGATCTAGCGGATGATGCGTTTTGTGTTCTCGATGGCTATGGAATTGGGAGCGCTCATTTAGTGGGGATATCGCTCGGAGGATTCCTGACTCAACTCATGGCGCTCAAGCATCCTCAACGGGTGAAAAGTCTAACCTTAATTGCCTCGGAACCCCTGGCTGAAACCGATCCGACCATACCAGGATCGATCCATCTATTCTTGAATATCATGCAAAAGCCAGTGAATTGGATTGGGCAAACCGTGAGGCAGTGATTGAGTATCAGATTGGTGCGTGGCGATTGCTTTCTGGTTCAGCCCATCCGTTTGATGAGACAGCCATCCGCGAATTAGCTGGGGCTGACTTTGATCGCACTCCCAATCTCATGACGACCTTTAATCATGCCTTGCTTCAAGGTGGAGAAACATGGTTTAACCGCCTCCACGAAATCGCTGTACCAACTCTGGTTATTCATGGTACAGAAGATCGTATTTTACCCTATGCCCATAGCTTGGCATTGCAAGCAGAAATCCAGGATGCTGTATTACTAACATTGCCAGGAACAGGACACGAACTGCATCGCAACGACTGGGCTGTTATTCTTGACGCGATAGAAAAGCATATTGTATCCCCGCAAGAAACAGCCTAACAATTCGCTTGGAGTGGACTTACGAAAATATTGGCGTTGATTTCACAGCTATCAGCAGCCGCTCAATCGGAACGTTAAATATCTTTGAGAAAAGCGATTCGTCAATTTCTAAATAAATCAATACTTATATACTCAGAATAAAAAGTGAGTTTTTATATCTAAATATAAGTTTTTACGCATTTATATTGAGAAAAACCCGGCTTTATACTTCTATATCAAGAAAATAATTATACTTAACTACTTGCCTTGGACTTCCTTAGCTGCGATCGCTAATATAAGTGGGTATGCAAAATTATTTGTGTCATTGCGAACGAAGTGAAGCAATCTCAAACCCTTGCGATGAACCGCACCCTACGGGTGAATGCTTCGTTTCGCTTCGCTCCACTCGCAATGACAATATACAATTAATTTTGCATGAGTACTTATACACAGGTGAAGAATTTATGAAAAATGAATATTTTATTTATGGTTCCCATATCCTTAAACAACTAAGTCTACAGACAAAGTTTAATTTAGTTGCGGCAATTCTACAAGGGTCTGACTACAAAGGTAGTTGGTTGTGTGGCAAAGGTTACTAGCCGCCGTTAGTTTTATTGTGTTGGTATCCATAAACGGGAAGACGTAGCATTGCTACGTCTCTACATTAATACTACGTTAGGAAAATTAAACCGCTGTATTTGCGATACGCAAAGCATCGGGGTTAATATCTATGGCAACAATTTCTTTCTCGAATTCGGGTAACAAACGTTTGACACTCTGCTTGACAAAATTTTGCAAAAATACGATTTGCTGATTTTGTGCAAAGACTTGCTGTAAACTTTGTCGAATTTTCTCTAAGTTGAATTCGCTTGGGGAATTTACGGTAATTTCTTGCTGTTGGAAGTATTCAATTAAAGCTAAACCGGCAATTCTAGTTAAATAAGCTGCACTTACACCTTGTACAACTCCACCAGCGACGAAGGTAATTGCATTAGTTTTTAGTACTGTACTTATAGTCTTGGTAGAAAGTTCCACCAAACCCAACTTCAACATTAAGCTTCCCATTTCACCTGCAACGGTTTTAGCTTGCTCTAAAGAAAACTTTTGTTGATAAATACCACCCAAATCAATTACCATTGAGCATTGATTGCCACAGTTGCTAATATATCAAGTGCTGGTACTGGATTCGCAAATGCCGCAGCCGCACTTATCCATTGATATTGCTCAATGACTGGATTAGCCTGTAATTTTCTGACTCCATTTAACAAGCTTTTGGTTTCGGTTTTGAGCAACTGAGCTTTTCTCATGGTAGTTGCCCATACTAACTGTTGTCTGTCAGCTAATATTTTATTTAGTTGCTCGGTTAAATCTTCGATATCCGGTGCTGGTTGTTCCATCCATTCTTGCACGGAATTATCATCAAGATGCTTGCGTACTTTTATCGGTTGGGGTGAAGCTGCTGTTGCTACGATATTTCTACCGATTCGCTGTTTCAAAGACAGTAAGACGCTAGCACGTTCATCCGGTAAACACTGGTCTTGCTTATTGTAAACCAACATTAACCGTTGATTTTCTGCTTTTAACTGTTCCCAGCTTTGATATTCTGTTTCGGTTAAGTCACCATTGGTGAGAAACAGCACAAAGTCGGATTTTACAGCATCATCTATTGTCGCAGTATCGCAATTACCTTGGATAAATAAAGGTGATGTTTCTTCAAATTTTACAGATTCAAGATTCTGTTGTTGTAAAACCTGAATCAAAGTGGTTTTACCCACTGATTTACCACCAGTAACTGTTAATTTAATTGATTCTCTATCTAATTCGTTCTGTAAGTAGGGAATTTTTTCTTGAAGCAATGTCGCTTTATCTAAAGCTTCTTGACAATCACCGGCAATTTCAACTAATTTATTGATCGCGCTAGCGCTAGCCGCAATTGTATTTTCTACCGTTGCTCTTGCGATCGTCATTTCATCTAACTGCTCTTCGGTAAGCTTCGAGCGATTTTGTTTAATTAACCACAAACCACCACCAACTGCAAGCAAACTCAATAAACTATATTCAGTAAGCTGCATTAATTGATGATGCCAACTTTGTAACATCCACAGAGAAAAGGATAAACCTATTCCTCCCACTAAAATAGGACGCTTTAATTTCCAAACCATGATTCAACTGACCCAATTACGATGGATGGTTAATATTTTCCAGAGTATATCAAAATCCTGTGAATAAAGAATTACCAGGAGAAACGGTTGGGTTTGAGAAGTCGGATTTTTATCTTAAATATCTGTAATAAAAGACAATCATCCTAAAAACCCGACTTGTTGTCGTGGGGTGAGTTCCTTGGTAGTGGGAGCGTCTCACTCCCTAAACATAACAAACCCCCATAATCCTAAAATTACAGGGGTTTGTTAATATTAAATTTGGTAGCGGGAAGTGGATTTGAACCACTGACCTTCGGGTTATGAGCCCGACGAGCTACCAGGCTGCTCTATCCCGCGTCGTCTTTAACTACTATACTATAAAGTTTCTGATTTGGCAACTATAACATTGATAATTCTCCAACGACTTCCAAACGCTTGTATTGAGCCAATGTCATAAATTTTTCTGCCAGGGCTTCGGCACTGCTGGGGGTAATCCAACCGAGTTGAGTGAGAAGATGAATAGCTACGGCATATTTTGCTCGTCTGGCTCCATCCATGACTTTAATTACTAAACCCATACCTTCACCAAGCCTGCTAATACACTGTAATCCTTCGGCACCTGATTTACTGATGATTTCTCCTGGGGCTGAACGCATCAGTTCCGTATCAAATTTGCCTTCACCTGCTAACATGACTGGATGATGATTCATGGCACGGACAATCCGTTCCATATCCAAACTGTTACCAGAAGCTAAACGAGCGTAAAGTGTGGCAATTTGACAGAGTTGCATCAGGTAAGTAGGTACGCCGCAATCATCGTGAGCGCTGATAAATTCTGCTGCGGGCATTCGTAACAATTCTGATATTTTATTTAACACCAGTTGCTGTACGGGGTGCTTGCGCTCCAAGTAATTAGTCACAGACCAATTGCATTGCTGACAAACGGCTAACATTCCGGCGTGTTTGCCAGAACAGTTATATTCTAAACTGCTGCGTTTACCAGTGGGAATGGGACATTGAAGTGCTGTGGGGTCAATGTCGGCTCGCCATAAGATATTAAATACTTGTCTAACGTGTTCTATACTTCCATCATGGGAACTACAAATAATTGCTAAATCTTTATCATTCAGATTGTAGCGTTCTAAAGTTCCTGTAGTGGTCACAGCCAAGGCTTGAAATGGTTTGAGTGCGGAACGGGCAAATGTAGCTGTTTCGGCATTTCCAGCAACAGAAAGCACCCGTCCTCGTTCGTCGCACAGTGCAGCTTGGACTGTGTGCTTTGATTCAATAATTCCTTCACGCAGCAACCTTACTTCTATGGAGGGTGCTTGAGTTCGTTTTGCCATTATCAATCCTCAGCCAGTTCCTAGCTAAAAGTTATGAGTTGTTATTTATTACTTATTAACTCATAACTTCTAAGCAGCAGAACAATTTAAAGTGAATGCCAAACTATCGTACCAGCAAAGAACAACATTACCAAACATAATGCAGTTATTTGCAATCTTTGAATAATTGGTTTAATTTCATAGCTAACAACCAAAAGGTCGCGGTCTAGGACTTGTTGAGGTTTCATCCAATTTTGACCGTCGTACCACCCGGACTCTTCATAAAAGATAATCGGACTTGCGAGACGATCGCGCACGTAAGACCAACCCAAATACAAGCGCAATAAAACTAAAACTACTCCAATACTTGCACCTGCTGACCCACATAAGATAAATTGAACTATGTGCTTGTGTGGGGGAAAACTTGAATAAGCTACAGGTCCTGCTACGAGCCAAGATAAACCCCATATCCAGAGAATTTTGGTGAGATAAGAGCGGGTTGAGAGGCTGCAATCTTGAAATAGCCAAGAGTTTTTTAACTGTTCGTACTCATTTAACGGTTGCTGTTCTCTGGGAACCGGGCAATTTGATACCTCATAATCAATCATATTGGTTCACCCCCACTCTTCAAGGATGTTTGAAAATCCACACGTTCTGCATGACCCCAGAATGCTTCTAAATTATAAAATTCTCTTTCTGAAGGCATCATAATGTGAACTATGACATCACCATAATCTAATACTACCCAACTGCCTTCGGGTTTTCCTTCTGTTCGCAAAGGGTTACGGGAGCATTTTTCTTCCACAATACCTTCTATGGTGTTGGCGATCGCTCTTACCTGTACGTTTGAATAACCAGTCATCATCACAAAATAATCGGCGAGGTAAGATACGTTTTTCACGCTAAGGACTAACATATCCCCTGCTTTACGGTTATCACCGGCTTCAACAATAGCTAAAGCTAGTTTTACGCTCGAATCGTCAATATCAAGTTGTTGAGAAGCTATTTTGGCGTTGGTAACAGTAATAAATTCGGACTGCAAATTGGCTGGGAAATAATCAGACATTAAACCTTACTCTGCTTGTGTGTGTGAGGGCTGCGGATTTTTTTGCTTCTGTTTTTCGATCTGTGAATAAATTGCGATGTTAATTGCAAACTTTAATCAATTATTAATTAATACACTTTTTTGAATATTAGCAAAAAACAGATGTTTGTGGCTGAAATACCGTAAGCAGTAATATTTTTATTGTAACGAACTTTTCGTTTTGGTTTTTGGCAATTAATTACGAAAGTTTACAAAAATTTACCCCAGCTTGGAAGACTGGGGTTAGTGACGGTAAGACAATTATGATTTATGGATGGTGGTTAAACTTGCTGCTTAGAGATTACCCTAGCCTCGATTGTGGAACGATTCTCTGTCAAAGATTCAAACAAGGACTCGTAGTTATTCAAAGCTTGCTCAAAAGCATATTGCTCTACAGCATATTTACGACTGTTGTAACCTAAAGTTTTAACTTTCTCTGGATGCTTATATAAATCCAAAACCGCATTCGCCAAAACGGAAGCGTCTTCTGGAGGAACAATAACCCCACCGCCACTTTGTCTAATAGCCCTTGCTGCGGTACCATTATCAGGAACAGATCCGACAATTGCCCGACCGCTGGCAAGTAAAACTTGAATTTTGGATGGCATATTAAAAGAAATCACATTTTTCTTTTGTACCACCAATCCCACATCAGCAGCAGCTAACATTTCCGGTAAACGTTCCCGTGGTTGGAAAGGTAAAAGCATTACATTATTTGCACCACATTGATTACATTCCTGCTGAAGTCGCTGCAAACCAGTTGCTTCACCAACAATTACAAAGGCAATATCTGGAATATCACGTAAAGTAGCTGCAGCTTTGACTACTGTTTCCAATCCTTGAGTCAGAGCAATATTACCGGAATATAAAACTACAAATTTACCATCTAATTTATGTTCGGTGCGAAAAGCATTGCCTTCTTTGGACATGGGGCGAATAAAATTCACATCCACCCAATTGGGGATTTGCACGATTTTATCGAGAGCTACATTCTTAGACACCAAATTATCTACAAACCCATCGGCAATCACGCTAATTTTATCAGCAGAGCGATAAGCAAATTTTTCTAAAATCGAAAATACACGAATCAGCGCTTTGTTTTTCAGTAAACCAACATGAATTGCAGCTTCTGGCAATATATCTTGTAAATTTAAAACTACCGGACATCTGTGTAGCCATCCTAAAAGCGTAGTCGGTAAACAAACTGGTAATGATGGGGATGTAGAAAGAATTACATCGGGTTGCCAACCAAAAAGGGCGGGTATAAAACTAGTAAAAACAAAACTAGCATCCAACATTACCCTATCTAACAAATTAGGGCGCGGACGAATCCAAACATAACTTCTTTGAATTTGAACGCCATTCTTATATTCTGTTAAATAAAACTTACCTCGGTAGTCTTGATAAATTTTACGCTCTGGATAGTTAGGCATTGCGGTAACGACACGTACTTGATGTCCGCGCTTCACCAATCCCTCTGCTAATTCAGTCATCAATGGAGCAATACCGATTGGTTCTGGATGATAGTTGTAAGAGTAAATTAAAATTCGCATAGTAAAAATTAACGGGAATCTGCCCAGATTCTGAAAAAGACAACATTTATTACTAAATTCGTTCCGCGCTAGAAAAAGCACTTGTATCCTATTTTCCTTTTAATATCTTGTAGCGTCAGTCCTTCTTCATTGAAGATTGTTTAAATTTTGCTCTAGCCTACGGGCAAACAGCAATAAATAAATGTGTTTTTTTTAATAGCTGATTTATTATTGCTAGTCATAACACGTAGGTATTAGTAGCATGAAAATTCAGATTTTGAGTATTTTACAGTGATGTCAACCGTACTATAACTGATTTTTTGGTAAAAGTGCGATTGAAAAATTAGCTTGTGAAAAAGTGATAACTTGTTTTTATTTTTTAAGTAACTTATACATCAACAATGTCAACCGTACTGACTTGGAAAACTCAGACTCGATCAAAATTAGTGAACATTTTTCTATTTCCCGTTGCTTTTAAATAATTCAGGGATAAAATCAAGCAGATAACCGAAAAAAGAGCCTAAAAATTGAAAAAAGAGGCTTGAATGGCAAAAATGACCATCATACCTCTCAAAAAAACAGTTGCTAATAAATTATTTAAAATTAAATAAATTTATGAATTACATCGCACCACTACTTTTATTGAATAGGATAGCGACTGTTTTAAAAATCAGCTTTAAGTCGTAGATCAAAGTCCAATTTTTTTGGTATTCTAAATCAAGGCGAATTACATCCTCAAAATTACGAATACTAGAACGTCCATTAACTTGCCATTCTCCAGTCATCCCTGGTTTAACATCCAAACGTTGCCACTCAGGTACTTCATAACATTCAACCTCATCGGGTGTAGGTGGTCTAGTACCAACTAAACTCATTTCTCCTTTGAGAACATTCCAAAATTGCGGTAGTTCATCTAAACTAGTACGACGCAACAATTTACCTACCCGCGTAACTCTGGGATCATTTTCTATTTTGAAAAAAGCACCTTTAACTTGATTAAGCTTTTGCAGTTCGGCTTTTTTAGCTTCCGCATCCACACACATCGAGCGGAATTTCCACATCCGAAATCGCTTACCCATCCAACCACAGCGGATTTGTCCAAATAAAATTGGACCGGGGTCGTCAATCATGATAGCAATAATAATCGGAATAGATAAGATGCTTGTAATTACTAAACCTACTAATGACCCTACAATATCAATTAGCCGTTTAGTCAATGAACGTACAGAAGGGTGAGTTGGTGGTAATTTCTCTTCCCTGCGGCGAGGATTAACTGATGGGGGTGTAAATTCTCCTTCTTCAATTGTAAAAACATCAACTAAACCTGTAAGATTAAGTACCGCCATTACTTGCGGAGTCACATTTTGCAATACTAATTCAATTTCTTTTTCTTGAGCATTCTTATAATTACTAACTAAAGCACCTAAGCCACTACTATCCATAAAAGTAGTGTTGCTAAAGTCAATAATGATTTTTTTGGGAATTGAATTTAGTGTAATTAGTTGTTCACAACTTTGCTTAAATGCTAGAGCTTCAAGCACACTTAAACGGACACTTGCCTGGATTCTAACCGTATCCTCTAATAATGTAATCGGAAAGTTTACCTCTGTAGGTTGGTTACTCATGAAACCTTGAACTTCAGTTGTCATATTGATGTTTTGCTTTACATTATTTTGTTTGAAGAACTAGCTTAAACAGATGCTTATTTCTGCCGATATTAACAAGTAATAAGCTGTTTACCCGGATGAAATTAAATATTATCTATGATGGTTAACAATAGAATAAAAAATCAATCGATTTTGAATTTACCTCATACATGAATGCAGAGGCTTGTAATATTGAAAAAAATTTGGTTTTCTTTCCCCGATTGAAATCGCAGGTAGCAAACCTTTTATTTTAGATTCTAGATTTAGATTTAAATCCAAAATCTGGTGCAGGAAAGTTTGGGGGGAAGAACATCTACAGCCCCAACTTTCCGCAAAATCTAAAATTGTCTCGGTAAAATCAAGTCAGTAAATGTTAAGTATAAAATTTTAAACATAAATGTTTTCCTGAAATTAGCCATAATTGAAATTAACTGAAAAACTTCTGTTATTGCCTCGCCATTGTCTTATTACATTGCTATTCGTTCCATGACAACTAAAATTGCCGTTAATCAAGCACACCTGATAGAAGTCTTTTCCGCAATTCAAGGGGAAGGGCTGAATGTAGGAACCCGTCAAATTTTTATTCGCTTTGCTTTTTGTGATTTGCGCTGTCACTTTTGCGATAGCGCTCATACTTGGAATGCACCTGCTACCTGTAGAATCGAACAAACTCCTGGATACCGTGACTTTGAAATTTGCTTTAATCCTGTTTCATTACCAATGTTAATCGAATGGGTTGAAAGACAAAATATACCTTGTTTACACGATAGCATTAGCTTAACCGGAGGCGAGCCTCTACTCCATGCCAAGTTCTTATCTTCATTGTTACCACAACTTCGCTTAACCACTGGTTTACCTATATACCTTGAATCTGGGGGACATCGCCCGGAACAACTCGCTATGATTCTACCTTACTTAGACTCTGTAGGTATGGACTTAAAGTTACCTAGCGTCAGCGGTGAAAATCGTTGGCAAGAACACGAAATTTTCCTCAAATTATGCTATGAGGCTCAAATCGAAGTCTTTCTCAAAATCATTATTTCTCAAAATACTAACCCTAGCGAATTGAAACGTTCTGCTCAACTAGTAGCAGCCGTAAATCCAACCATACCAGTCTTTTTACAGCCCGTCACGCCCCTAAAACCAGCCGAACAGTTTACCGATTTACCCTTGCTTGCTCCAACTCCTCAACAAGTCATAGATTGGCAGGCTTTGATGAAAAATCACCTCAAATCAGTCCGCGTAGTACCCCAAACTCACAAAATGCTTAATCAGTTGTAATGAGTACTATCTTGTTACGTAAATGCACTGAGAAACATTTCTAAAGACCTTGATATAAAGCCAATTTACGCTTGATGTAGTCTATTGAACAAGGTTTTTAATATTCCCAATTTTTCTACAAAAAAGTATTTTATGAAGATATTGTCAAGAAATAAAGAAGTTTTTGTAAACGATTTTTATGAAGTCAATTAAGTTAACAAACTTTAAAATTATGGTTAAAATTCCCGGAGAGAAAAGTCAATATTTTAGCGGTAAAAAAATTAAAAGTAAGTATTTAGACTGAAGTATTTGGCAAAAAAACATTATAACTGAGTTTTGTTCTAATTATTTATGTATATCTAGAAAAATAATTGAAAGTAATTGAGAGATAATTCGTATATAGGAAGTAAGGGCTTATACCTTTAGGTAAAAAATAAGTGAAAAAAATAATTTGTTCTTGCCTAGAGATATTTATTTTTATTAAGTTTGCAATTTAATTTTGGTGTTGGTGAATAGGACTATAAATTGATATGTAGAGACATAAAATTTTACATCTCTACAAGGTTTGAGTGTAAAGTAAAATCGTTTTCATGGATGAAATCAGTAACGCCCTACTTTACAAGTCTTAATACTCGACCTCATCCGTATTTCGAGATTTAGATTTTGCCTTGTTAGCACTGCGTTTGAGTGCAGAAAGTCGGGCTTCATATTTCGATCTTTGACGCTTGCTGGGAGATTTTTCGATTAAAGTTTTTAAAGCGCTGCCTAAACTCTTATAAGCATTGGGCAAACTGTAACCAAAGCGAGTTGCTAAAGCAATAGCTTTCTCATCTGCTTCGATTAATACTCTAGCCTGTTTCTCGCCATTATTTTTTGAATAATCGCCAGCCAG